>NZ_JBHSJJ010000009.1:0-223159 GCF_042652345.1 Negadavirga shengliensis | reverse complement strand
AAAACAGAAAAACTTTTTTTGGACATCAGGAATAACAACCTATATTTACAAAGTGGTGCATTCCTGTTGCCATTTTTGGTGCATTCCTAATTACCGTTTTTGGTGCATATTCAGTTACCGACTACACATTGTCTGAGGAAGTAACACATATTTTGGTGGTTCAGACTGAGAATACTCAAGTAGGTAGTTGATTGTTCTGTATTCTTCCCTGTAAACTAATAATCCACCGAGAGCATAATGAAACTCAAGAAACCTATTTCGTTCTTGATTTCGTTTATTTATTTGATCTTGATTATTAATTATTACATTTTCTTCATGGGATGAATAATCAGCAAGTACGGCTTTTAGTCTATAATCAAAATATTGACTTGAATTCGCCCAAAACATTTTAATCAAACGGGGATTATCGCAAATAGTATAGATATTTTTCCAAAGCCAACTATAAGTTTCTTCTGAAATTGAAATTTCTTCAAAATCTTCCCCTAATAGCCAAACTCCGCTAACGGCTCTATGTTCAATTGCTCTAAGCTTTGTTTCATTTTCTACTGCTATTTCGTTTAACTTATTTACAAGAAAATAAAAATCAATCGGGTAAACCAAAGGATTAGATTTATCATGGTTCTTTCTGATGTTTGCAAATACTGAATAATAAAATTCAAGCAAAGTTTTTTGAAGATGTTCGTCTTGTTTTTCTATAGCATAAAAAGCAAGTTCGTTTATTGCTTTTAGATTATAGCTCCGCAATTCACTGTCTGCCTTTGATTTAATATAATTACTTATTAAGTAGGTTAAAAGAGTTTTTGATTTGCCATTATATAAAGCCACTTTTCCTAACCACATAAAAAAAAATACGATTAAAATAATTGTCAAAAAGAGGACGGTTAGTTTTGCGGAGTTATTAATAAACCAATTATTCCAACCAAAAAGTGGCTCAAACTTGAATATTAGAAAGATAAAGGAGAACAATGTCGCAAAGATTGTTAATTTAAAAACAGGGCTTCCATATACTTTATTTTTGATTTTTATTTTTAAAGCCTTTTGTGGAAATTCATTGTTGAAAAGAACTGGTATATACTCTGATGAGTATTTGTCACCGATACCTGAAATTTTGTCAATAATTATTGGATATGCAATACTCAATATTGCAATATCAATCGCTACACATATTTCAATTATAAATTCTGGTGTCATTTTCTATATATGTCTTTTAAGCTTGCCTGTAACTTAGTTATTGTTACAACCTTATCATTGCAAATCCCAACTATGTGGTTGGCTTATTATAGCTACGTGGTTTTTGTACTGTGATCAACCGGCTTGTCTGGGATCATCAAAAGGAAACCTGATTTCATTGGATTTTTGCTTTCCTCTCCATCCGTTAACAGCCAAAAGATTGGCCGTTGCACCCGGAAAACACCACCCACGACTCCTTCACCCCAAACCCCCATAACCATACAGCCTATTACGACAAACCGGATATTAAATAATACTCCTGGAACCCGGAACAGCAAATGCATGGCCTGTTTTCCCACTTATGAAAACCCCTCAGACAAATAAGTACAGTATCGCCTCCTTACCCATGAATGAACATAACCCCTTTCCCCATAAAACAGGCTACAACCGACCTCTTAAAATCCCCCAAACCCCTCCTGCACCTATTAAAACTAAAAAATATTTTTCAATTTAAAAATCCCTTAATCGTGCTATATGTCCTTACTGATCCATCAAATACCCCTATATTATATTCTAATAATCACACAAAAAGAATAAACCTACCGCTACCGTTCATCTAAAAATTCCCTGTCCCCTATTTTTTTGCTATTGATTAAGGATGAAATTTTTTACACCTATAAGTGCCGATGGGACCATTTGATGCCCACGTAGAGCACGAGACTACTTTCTTGGTTTGGCTGGGATAGCCTCCTACTGATGACGAATGCCGTCCAGCTATTCGATAACAAAGAAGATTTTAACCAATTCTACTCGGTTCATGCGGGCGGGCCGGCACAAATGCGAGGGGGCGCTGGCCTTGCGGGGAGAAGCTTATTTTTGCCTTGTTCCGATAGCTATCGGAATGGGTACCTTTTGGATCAAGCCAAAAGCACAGAAGAGGAGAAGGGTAATAAACCACAAATACCTTCCCTTGTGCCACAGACATTCCTGATCCATGCCTTGAAGATCCTGAACAGTAAAAAGACTGCTTTCCCGGCTGGAACAAACGCCAATTCCGCCTTGCGGATTTCCGGCGTTAGGAAATTTAAGAAGCGGGCAGGTTGCGTTACTTTTTTGACCTGCAGCAAAAAAGTAACAAATACAATAAGCGGGAACTGAAACACCACCAGCCCGCTTCTCAAGCTCATGCTGTTCTTTCCGGTCCTGCCATTGACTGTGGATACGACTCCTTTTAGTACCGCAACAGGTTGGAAGGAAGAAAGGAAAAATGCCGGATAGCTCCCTGCCAATAGTCCCACCAATAGCCCGAACAACAGCAGGCCAGGCAATATCCATGGATTGGATAGATACTGGAGTGTAAGGGTTTTGCCGGATAACGCACTAAAGAGGGGCAAGGCTGCTTGTACCAAAATAAGTGCGATAAGCAAAGCGAGAAGGCTCAAAAGAACGGATTCGACCAGAAACTGCCATACCAACTGTCTTTGTCCGGAACCAAGTACTTTCCGTACTCCTACCTCATTGGCCCGCTGGCTGGCGCTGGCGGAAGAAAGATTCATGAAATTGATACAGGCAATAATGAGCATAAAAACAGCTATCGCACTGAAAATATATACATAGCGGATATCTCCGCTTGGCCCCAATTCCCCCGTAAGATCCGAATGCAGATAAATAGAAGTCAGGGGCTGCAGGAACAGGCCAATATCATTTCCCGCTTCCCTGAATTGCTCCAAACTGATCCCCATGGCCTGTTGCAGTTGCGGGCCCATGTACTTTTCTGTGACCTGAGGGAGTTTGGCCTGCAGTTCTCTATAATCATAGCCGGGAGGCAGCACCAGATAAGTGTGGAATTCAGAGACCATCCAGGAGGAATTTTCTGCTTCCGGAAAGGTGGCCATTGAGGCAAACATATCAAACTGGAAATGGGAATTAGCGGGAATGTCTTCCATCACTCCGCTGATGATAAAGCGGTCTCCACCATCATTCATTTGCAACTCCTTGCCCATAGGGTCTTCCTCACCAAAGTAATTCCGGGCAATGGATTGCGAAATGACAAGGGTATATGGCTGGGTTAAAGCTGTTGCCGGATCTCCTTTTATCAGTGGCAATGTAAATACCTGGAAAAAATTGGCATCAACAAAGGCGGAGCTGTTTTTCCGGAAAATCTTATCGCCGTAAGTAATTTTGGGATACCCCATATGTCGCAGGCGGGTAGCCTCCAATACTTCGGGATAATCCGCGAGCAGGGCCTGTGCTACCGGCGGCATCACATGGGCTTCGTTCATCTTCTGGTCCTGAACCGATCCCCGGAAAACAACACGTACAATACGGTCCGCCTTTTCATGAAAGCTGTCATAGCCCGTCTGGTTTTTTACAAAAAGCAGGATGATAATACAGGTGGCAATGCCTATGGCAAGCCCCAAGATGTTGATGGCAGTGAATGACTTGCTTCGCAATAAATTACGGCAGGCGATTTTAAAGTAGTTTTTCCACATGTTCTTGGTATTTAGATTTTACCCATCCACTATCCCTCATTTGAAATTTAATATTCAATGCTCAATGCATAATAACCAACCCTCAATGACGGAGTTACTGATCACCTGATCACCAAATCACCGATCACCCTACTCATCCCTCAAACTATGGATAGGATTGGCTGTTGCCGTGACGGTATGGAAGCTGACGATCGTGAGCGCAATGGCCACAATTAGACCGCCTGTAAGGAAAAAGACAAATGCATTCACCTCTATCCTGTATTCAAAGTTCTCCAGCCACCTTTCCATTAGGTACCAGGCTATGGGCGAAGCCACCAACAATGACATGGATTGGATGGTTCAAGTAAAAAAGCACGGGTTTTCGACACCCGGATTTACTTATAGTCCAGGTTGATACTTCCGCCTGAACTGGCCATGGTGACCAAGACGCCGCCGCCATTCATCTTTCCCAGGATTTTGTCTTTTTTTACCTCGCCGTCAAAGTTGGTCAGGTGGGTGTTTACCCGGCCGCCCCGGAGATCAAGGTCCATGCCAAGGCCTTTGGGAACAACGGCTGAGATGCTTCCTCCGCTGCTCTTAAGCGTAAGCTCCGTGTCGAGGGTAGAGATATTCGCTTTGATTCCGCCGCCGCTGGTATTGGCAGCGATCCTGCCGGATACCTCATCCAGGTGTACACTTCCCCCGGAGGAATTGACAGTCAATGCACCCGTCAAATTGTACAATTTAACAGAGCCTCCACTGGATTGTACCTCCATGGTTCCGTTGTACCGGTCGACATGAAAACTCCCTCCCGAGCTTCTTGCGTATACCTTGCCCCTGCAATCCTGGATTTTGATGCTTCCCCCACTGGTATTGAAATCTTGCTCACCTTCGACTCCCTGGATCGCAACAGCTCCTCCGCTGGTACTAAATTTGCCGGAAATTGTGTTGGGCACTTGTATGTCAAAAGAAAGACTGAGACGGTTGTTCCCATTTCCCCAATTGGTGTTTTTCCGCCGTTCCACAATCACTGAAACTTTATTGGAACTTTTGCTGATGTCGATTTTATAATCTTCCAGGCGTTTTTGTACCTCAGCATCCTGGGGGTCCACCGGTTTTCCGTTCCGCTTGACATACATTTCCACCAGTACTTGATTACCTTCATGGCCCGTTACCCGGACACTTGCCCCGGAAGTCCGTACCTCCAGGTTGCCATTGCCCGTCAGCGTAAATTCCTTGGAGAGATAAGGCCGGTCAGCGACGGAGAAACCGGCGGCAAGGGATTGGAAAACGATCAACGTGATCAATAAGGCCGTTGAAGTAAATGTTATTTTTTTCATAAATGTGGCGTTGAAGTATAAAGTTTTTTGGTATATTTTCATTTGTTATTTTTCAGGCTATTGACCCAGCTCTTATCCACGAGTTCCGTGCCAGCCCAAAAAGTCCTTTTTCGTGTCCCAGAACATATTTTTTGAGCAGATTATCGCATTTTTCGGACAGAAACGTCCGGTGGCGGGCAAAGTAAAATAGAACAGCCCCCAAAGGAGGTTGGTTGTCTATAAATTTGGGATAACCTAATAGGTTCCTGGGCAAGCCTGTGGGAGAGTTGATTCCGGTTTCTGTTTCTTCCATCTGGCCAAAAGAAGTACCATGCATCTCGATGCTATCAAAGAGATAATTTTTATTCCGACCGCAATGACCCCACCGGATTGGCAAGGGCGGCTTTGATGGATTTATATCCTACTGCAATCAGTGCTATCATAAACGTGATGGCAATGCTCATCATAAAGACATCTGCTCCTATGTCAATTTTGTAAATAAAGTTTTCCAGCCACCTGTTCATCACCCACCATGCCAAGGGAGCCGCTATCACGAAGGCCACAAGCAGAAGTGATGTAAATTCTCTGCCGAATAGCCATACCACGCTGAATGTATTGGCACCCAATACTTTCCTTACCCCGATTTCTTTGGTTTTCTGGGCAGCCATAAACGATATCAAGCCATATAGCCCCAGACAACCAATGATAATGGCTATGCCTGCAAACACCTGGACCAACCGGAGGATCATGTTGTCCAGTTCATAAAACCGGGCAATCTGTTCATCCAGGAAGTGATATTCAAAGACACGGTCAGGAAAGACTTCCTTCCAGGACTTTTCAATGGCCGTTAAAGTGGGCTGCAGGCTCGCCGGATTTATTTTTACGGCAAAATTGCGATACCAGCCATTTGAGCTGGTAATACAAATCGGATCAATGGTTTCATGAAAAGACTTATTATGAAAATCCTTCACCACACCCACAACAACTCCCTCACTGTTATTGAGACCGATCCGCATTTTTTTACCCAACACATCCTCGGGGGAGTGTACACCAAATTTTGCGATGGCGGTTTCATTGAGCAGAAATTCACGGACTGTATCGGAGGGGCTTAAGTTACGTCCGGCTATCACTTGTAAACCAAACATGGGAACATATCGGTCGTCACCAGCTTTAACGGAAATATCAAAATTTTCATTTTCAGTGCGGGAATCGAACTGCACGGTTACACTTGCCCAACCCTGGGATGCCGGTGCATCACTGCAAAAGGCCACTTTTTCTACACCTGCCAACCCGGAAACCTCTGAATTGAGGGTGCTTATCTTTGATTTATCTCTTTCAGGTACCGGAAACATCACAATGGCATCTTTCTGAAAACCCAAATCCGCCTGACTGGAGTAACGCAATTGGTTTGCGATTACAATGGCACCTATAATAAGCAACTGCGAAATGGCAAATTGGGCGACAACCAATCCTTTCCTCAATGAAAAACCGCCCACGTTTTTTTGGGTTATTTTTCCTCTCAAGGCCACTACAGGCTTAAATCCCGCGAGTATAAGACTGGGATATGCACCGGATAGCAAGACCACGACCAGTAGCAGTACAGGAAGAAAAGCAAGGAGGTAAACATCCTGGAAGAGGTTGATTTGAAGCTGCGTATGGAAAAGTTGGTTCACGGATGGCAAAGCCAGTTGGGCCAAAGTAAAAGCCAATATCAGCGCCAATATGGTGATCAACGCTGTTTCTGCCATGAACTGCCAGAAGAGTTGCTTACGATGGCCTCCCAGTACTTTTCGGACTCCGATCTCTTTAGACCGGCCAAGTGCCTGGGCAGTTGCCAGATTGATAAAATTGGCACAGGCTGTAATGATCAGAAAAAAGCCAATCAGGGATAGCACCCACAGGTTCTTTTTTGCCACATAACCTCCCAGATCGGGATTGAAATGAATGTCGGAAATATGCTGAAGCTTAAACCGGAATATCTTTGCATCCCTTTCATTATAATATTTTTCTGACAATTCCGGGAAAATTTTGTCTACATGGGCGGCTTCTACATTTGGTTTTAACAGTACAAAACAATGCATGCTACCGGATAGCGCACTCCAGCTTTCATCACTGGCCAACCACTCCCACTGGTCTTTCAGGTTACTGTACGATACATAAATTTCCTGTCTACGATCCGTGTTGACCGGCAAATCCCGCAAAATACCGGTGATCCTGTAGTCCCATTTATTATCTATCCGGATAGTTTGATCAACAGGATCCTGATTGCCGAAATATTTCTTTGCGAGTTTCTCTGTAATGATTGCAGTATTGGGCTCAGCCAAGGCCGTGTTTTTATCACCCTGTAGCAGAGGAAAATCGAAAATGTCAAAAAATTCAGGCTCTACATAAGCTATCTCTTCCTGGAATATCAGGTTGTCATTTGAAGAAGGAATAGCTATCAGCCGATCATCAAAACTGCACACTCTGCCAACTTTTTCGGCAAAGGTATGATCATCCCGAATAGCTTTTCCCAGCGGTTGGGGAACGCTATGGTCATAAGTTATTTCTTCCTGGTGTAATTCGGTCGTGACACGGTAAATTCTGTCCGCCTTTGAATGAAAAGTATCAAAGCTCAGGTGGTATTTGACCAAGGTAAAGATTAGGATGGCGCAGGTAATTCCCAGAGCCAGACCCAGGACATTGATCAGGGCATAGGCTTTGTGGCGTCTTAGATTTCTTAGGGCGATTTTGAAATAGTTTTTTATCATGACAAGACCCTTTTAATTTTATTACTTATTAACACCTGTTTCCATTTTATCTGTTTACTACCGATTACAGAATCACCTATCACTAAATCACTAAATCACTAAATCACTAAATCACTAAATCACCAGATCACCGATCACCTGATCACCCCTCTCACTCAGATCGCAACGATTCAACAGGATTCATCAGCGCCGCTTTGATTGCCTGGAAGCTAACGGTCAGCAACGTGAGGACTATCGCCCCCAAGGCGGCCGCTGCAAATACCTCCCATGTCAGGGTGATGCGATACATATATTGCATTAACCAGTTATTCATAAATATGAAAGACAACGGAATAGAGATGAGGCAAGCGATAATCGTCAACATCACAAAATCCCTTGACAGCATTTTCCAAAGACCGGCTATGGATGCACCCAACACTTTTCGGATACCGATTTCCTTGGTCCGCTGTTCCGCTACAAAAGAGGCCAGACCGAAAAGACCCAGACACGAAATAAAGACAGCGAGAATGGCAAATAGACCGGCCAAATTTCCAATACGTTCCTCATTAGCATATTTTCGGGCATAGTCTGAGTCAACAAAACTAAAATCAAAAGGTGATTCGGGATTGAATTTCTTGAACACCGTGTCAATTCCTGCAAGCGCATCGCGTATAGGTATCGTTGCGTTCAATCGCATAACGATCAGGCCAGTCCAGTCATCGATTGTGAAAAAAGTGGGCTCACCCGGCTCGTAGGGTGATTGTGTGAGCATATCTGCCGTTACACCGATAATGGTGTACTCTTTTCCGCGAAATTTAACAACCTCACCAAGCGGGTCTTCAAAACCCATCACTGCTGCAGCATTCTCATTGATTATAATGGCAGTGGAATCACCGGGAAGGTCACCGGAGAAATCGCGCCCCCTTTTTAGATCCCAGCCAATGGTTTTTCCGAAATCAGGTGTTACACCTACATTACGAAAGAAGACTACTAATCCGGGATCCTTTCCGCTCCAGTCAATGCTGTTGTTGTTTCCAAAATGTGCAGGTGACTGTGATGCCAACGCCATGTTTTCAATCAGCCCCTTTTGAATAAGATCATTTTTAATTACGTCAACGTGTTTCCGCAATTCAGGTGTGTTGATTCCGACGGTGATGAGTCCTTCACGTGTAAACCCTGTCATCCTGTTTTTTGCATGTTGTACCTGCTGAAAAACAATAAGCGTACAAATGATCAAAGTAACCGACACAGTAAACTGAATGACGACAAGTACTTTGCGGGGAAGGGTTGCCAAGCGTCCCGCGCTGAAAGTACCTTTCAATATTTTTACCGGTTTGAATGCAGACAGGTAAAATGCAGGATAACTTCCTGATATAAGTCCTGTAAATAAGGTAAACGCCAACAGCAATAGCCAAAAGGTTGGGTTATTCCAGGAAATTATAATTTGTTTTTCAGCAAAGACATTGAAAAAAGGCAGCGATAACCGAACAAGCACGAGAGAAATGACCACCGACAGACCTGTTACCACTACTGCCTCGCTGAGAAATTGACCAATGAGCTGGCTCCGTGCCGAACCGACGGCTTTACGAATACCAACCTCTTTCGATCTTTTTTCACTGCGGGCGGTGGATAAATTCATGAAGTTGATACAAGCCAACAGTAAAACGGCTATGCCGATGGTTCCAAAGAGCCAGAGAAATTGAATCCTTCCGCCAACAGCCATACCATTTTCAAATTCATTATATAAGTAAAGCTTGCTCATGGGATGAAGTATGATTTCTTCTTTCCATTTATCAATATGGGGAGTTGGAATGCTTTTGATTTTTTCACTAACCACCTGGAAATCACTTCCTTCATTCATCTGCACAAATAACTGTCCTGAATGATTCGTCCAATCAGTTTGCTTATTAAGCCAGTTTTCCTCATTCTCCCACGGAAGCAACATTTTTGCTTCCCGGAAAGTGGAATTGTAAGGGAAATCCTCGTATACGCCGCCAATCACCATATCCACCTTGTTGTCTATACGCAGTGATTTGTTGAGAGGATCCTCGTCTCCAAACAGCGCTTTCGACAACGATGAAGAAACAAGAATTGTAGATGGATCCCTCAACGCATTATAATTTCCGCTAAGCATTTTTAGGGTGAACATCGCAGGGAAATCAGACTGAACCCATATTCCTATTCCTGACAGATTCTTCTCCCTGACCGACAAGATGTAATTGTTGTTCCTTGAAACAAGACTTATGGCTTTAAAATCAGAAGCATAGCCTGTGAGTAAGGCCTCGGCTAACGGCATTTGGATTGTGCTTCCGGTATAGACCTCGCCCTCATATGTTTGATTAAGCATCACCTGAGCCAGGCGATCGCGATTATCAAAAGATGAATTGAAAGAAAGCTCATCCCAGATCCATAAACCGATAAGCATTGCAACGGCCATTCCTATAGCAAGTCCGGCAATGTTAATGAAGGAATACCCTTTGTTCCTTTTCAGATTTCTCCAAGCGATTTTTAAATAGTTTCTCCACATATTATGTATGTTTCTGAGCCAAAATGGTTTTCACCATGTCTCATCATTTTTCAAATGTCCCATCCAATTCTTTCCCCCAAAATAACCCCGTCACCAGATCACCGATCACCAAATCACCCGATCACCTGATCACTAAATCACCGATCACCCCATCACCTGATCACTAAATCACCGATCACCCCATCACCTGATCACTAAATCACCGATCACCCGATCACCTGATCACTAAATCACCCGATCACCTGATCACTATATCACCGATCACCCCATCACCTGATCACCAAATCACCCTATCACCAGATCACCAAAAGGTGCTTTTAAACTTTTTAAAGTTTCGGTACATCAGGAGGAGATTGTGTCGGAACATGGATTTGGGAATTGATTCGTTTTGTATTTGCGACTTCCGTGCCAACGGAAAAATGGTCTTCCAGCCGTTGGTGCCTTTTTATTGGACAGTTTGTGGAAATTTCCGAACAAAAACGTCCGTGTACGGGCGAAGTTTAAAAAAATAGGCTTACTTTCTCTGTTGTTCGTGGGGGCTCGAGGGGATTCAACAGGATTCGTCAGCGTCGTCTTCTCCGACTGGGGACTTACCGTGAGTAGGGCAATCAGGATCGTCAACACCCGGCTCCGGCAAAATGCCGCCATCTTTGGAGAAAGTCCTTCCTGCTATCGGTTTAATTTCCAACACTTCAATCATTCCCCCATACGTTTCTGCTTTATCCGGCAGAACATGGTATTGGGTAATCATCCCTTTGACATGGATCGGACGGGGAACAGACGGGGAGGAGTAGTGGCTGGAGATCAGCTTTGGTATGGATATGATATGACGTATGCTTGCTTGTAACTTGCTTTAGTCTTGCGTTAAACTTGGCTTTAACTTGCTTTTAATATTATCGTTTGAGGTCAACTGATGAAACAACGAACAGCCAGCTGTGCCTAGTCAGGAGCAGGGGTTGGCGGTGAGGGGAGTGGTTGTGCTTTTCTTCATCAGATATGGTCAGTTGGAATGAACATCCTGTTATATTGACGGGTATCAGCTCTTGCCAATGACGTGGAAGGGTTTTTGTTGCCGGAAGGGTAAAGGAAGGGGCATTGCAAATGCCTCCATGCGGTTTTCAACCAGGATAACAGGGAAGTAGATGCCTACACCCAGGAAGAGAAGAAGCCACGCGGATTATTGCAACCTATCCTTATACCTGAAGCACCTCCCAAACAGTTTAATAAAAATATAAATTTTACCTTCATTTTTTTAATAAAACAATGATAAGGTTTGTCAATTAAGATGATTAGGTATAGATTTATCTATAAATTGGCATTTGTTTCTCCATACTGTTACCTTCTTGGTACCTGGCGGAAAGGAGCATCGCAAAAATGCTTTCGATTTACGATTATTCTCAATAAAACGATTATGCCATGGATCCCATGAACAGCGTTTCAGAAGTACTTAACGGACTCCGGAAGGAAGGTTATACCATAGATTTTAACCTTGCCAATAACTGCCTGACATGCGCCGGCAGTTCGCTCCGGATCTATCCGGACGATTTTGTGGTGGACAGGCATTATCGGTTTGAAGGCTTGTCGGATCCGGCGGATGAAGCCATCGTATATGCCATCTCATCAGCGAGGCATCAGGTAAAGGGCACCCTTGTGGATGGCTATGGGATCTATAGCGATGGAATAACCCACGAATTGGTAAAAGCATTGAAGAGTAAAATATCTTCGAACCCTGAAGAAGAAAAGCGCAGTGTCATAGTAGAGAAGTTTAATGAGGCCACCCCGCAGCGGCCGGAAGGGGACCGTCCACTCGACGCGCCACTGGTGCAGATGGACCTTTTATCTTTTACAGAGCAGATCAAAAAAGAGCAGACTTGGAAAAACAGCGACCGGAACGCCATTACTATTTTTAAGACAGCCGGTATGCGGCTTGTGTTGATTGCCCTTCACCAAGGGGCGGAGATGAAAACTCACACCGCGCCCGGGATCATCAGCGTGCAGGTGCTGGAGGGGCACATCAGGTTCACGACCGAGCGACATACCGCTGAAATGGGAAAAGGACAGATGTTGGCACTGCACGCGGGTATTCCCCACAGTATAGTGGCTACGGAAGAGGCTGTTTTTTTGCTTAGCCTTGCCATTACCCCACAGATCATGTGAATTCCTGCCACAATAAGGTGCACAGCGACGGGTTTTTTGTTTTTATGACCTGTATGCCTCGCTTTAGCGGTCCCGTTTCCGTTGCGTTCAAGTAGATTGCCTTCCCTGCAGCTTGGTTCAACCTAAAAATATCCACCCGGCATTTTCTTAACAGTTTATCCTGTTATGACGGCATTTCGCAAAAGCTTTGGTTTAGGAGACACTTCCCGTGGTGACGGTCTTTTTCAAGTCATCGAATAGGTGGACGGTTTTGGACTGTTATTTCCCGAAATGACCCCGACGTCAGGTCAAGCGAAATCAAGACCCAGCCAATACCTCAGAATAGGTGTGACACGATGCCAGATAAACCACTTACTCCTCAAAGAATCCACTGGATTCATCAGCACCGATTTTACGGATACCATTAGAGCCTGATTTTTGATTTGACGATACAGTTTCCGAGCAAAAATGTCCGTGGGCGAGTTGGCAAAGGACTGCAAACGGGGATCAGCAATTCATCTGAACCAGCTTTTTGAATACTTTGGAAATTTCAGCATCACCTGTTCCATTTCATAGTCAATGACAAAGAAATAGTCCTTCATGGTCTCTGAGCCGATAATTCCGGCGATATGAATCCCGGTCCTTTTCCTGACAGCGTTCACGATACCATGGATATCCAAAGCATGGAAGTCACAGGAAATGTTTGTCCCTTCCAGTTCCATCCGGATGCCATGGACCTTGAAAAGGTCTCTTTGCAACCCGTTGACTGTGGAGAGCCGGTAGTTTCTGGCCCATTCATAATTGTTTTTTTGTGTCCTGAAATTGTATCTTTTTTGCCCTCCGCTGTGCAGCACGTTGATGTCCGATCCGGTATCCAATAAGAAGTAGGCACTTTTTCCGTTCAGTGTTCCCCTCACAATCGGTTTAGGGTGCAGGTTCCAAATCTTCAAAGTCACCGGTTTCTCCTGTGCAGCACAGGGAACGGGCAGCCACCACATCTGGGTGAAGATGAGTAACAGTGAAATTTTTATCATGCGGTTTTTCATAGCAAGGGCTGTTGTGGGCCTGGTTGATTTTTGTAATCCATCACGATGCAGGAAACCATATCAGTGCCACGATAAAAATGGGTTTAAAGGTGGGAAAAAACCTATTTTGCTAATTTGGGCCATCTTCATGAGGACACTATTGTTCGGTGACGGCCAAAACAAAGAGAACCGGGCCGGTGCTAATAAAAAAAACAGGGATTGGGTTTATGGCGATTTGGGTGTCGACAGCGGGCCTTTCATTTCATCCAAACCGGACTTTGAGATTTGAGCTTGTCAAACAATACGGTCCCTAAAAGCCTTTGCCACCGCTTCGCTTTTACTGTTGACATGCAGTTTTTCATAGATTTTCTTGATATGACTGCGGACGGTGTCTATGGCGATGAACATTTCAGCGGCAATCATTTTATAGGAATATCCCTTGACCAAAAGTTGCAGCACTTCTTTTTCCCGTTCAGAAAGGTTATAATCATTGTCTGCGGGGAGATTGATCTGGGAAAACATTTTCAGAACCTGAGCTGCTACTGAGGCGGTCATAGGCGCCCCGCCGGTGGAGGCCTCCTGGATGTACTCCAATAATTTTGCAGGGGGAGTCTTCTTCAGAATATAGCCGTTGGCCCCGTTTTTAAGGGCTTCAAAAATGTTCTTATTGTCATCAAAAACAGTCAGCATCATGACGCTGACGTCATTGTTGAGTTGTCTCACAATTTTAAGTCCTTCTATACCGTTGACCCCCGGCATATCGATGTCCATCAGAATCACATGAGGTTTGTAGGTGCTCACTTCATAGGCGATATTGCCGCAATTTTTAAAGGCTCCCATCACCTGGAACCCTTCTGTGCCGTCTATCAGCATGGTAAGACCCTCCCTGAGTTGGGGGTTGTCCTCATATATCAGAACTTTTATCATCGTCAATTATTTTAATTATACCAAAGCTACAAGACAGTCTACACATAAACCATCACATAAACGGGTGAATTGAAAGGTGGAAAATAGGGAAATGTAGCTTTTAATTCAATAGCCCAAAGGTATTTTATACGCCGCCCTGACACCCAGTAGGCCCAAATGGTGGGGAGAGGACCCTGCATGTTGGTAACGTAAGCTCACTTCCACCATGTCGAAGACGTAGCCGGCTTCTGCCGCAAAGGCAAATCCGGTGGATGTCTCCGTATACCGGTCTTGGTCAAACCGGTACCTCATCGCAAATAAGGCCCCGCCCACCTGTGGCTCCAGGAAAAACCGGTCAAAGTTCATCCGATAGCCCAAAAAGACAGGGATATGATGAAATGCCAGGTTTTCTCCACCCGGTAAAACAATACTTCGGTCCAAGGGAAAGTACAGGTAATTGGCGGTAAGGCTGACTTGACCACTGAGCCCCACACCATATAAACCTTTAACAGACGCTCCAAATCCTGCAGGAAACTGGGCCTGGTAATAGTCGTTCAACGTGATGCCGGCATCAAAACCGACATTGATGTAATCTTCCCCATGTTGCCCATAACTTTTAAAGTTGACTATCAAAAAGAACAAAAGGATTGTAGAGAATCTATGCATCACAATAGCTAAGGTTGTTTGACCGATAGGATAACAAAAATAATTCCAATTATATCTTCGAAATGTACTTATATTCCTTTATGATCATAGCCGCTCTACAACCGCTGAAGTAAATCCATGTGGTAATTTTTATAATATTGGTAGATTGTTTTAATTTTATGGGTATTCTGGCTATTTTGTGTTTTGTGGTTGGTTTACATAAAATAATTGCTTAATTAAGATAGTTACTTTGGTGCATTAAAAGATCTTTATGAAGATTGCCTCAATTCCTGTTTCTATTTGTCTGTCCATGTTATGGACGATATGGCTTTTCTCCTGTGAAGGGAGGAAGGAAAATGCAGAAGATTTGAAAGATAAAGATAACGGGTGGGGGATACCTTCTGAAGCAGCCCTGCTCCAGCAGCCTGAATTTGATTCCGCAGGTTTGGCTCAGGGAAAAGCTTTATACGATATATACTGCTGGGCGTGTCATGGAGAAACGGGAATGGGTGACGGCGCCGCGGGAGGCGCTATGGGCAGCCAACCGGCCAACTTCCATTCGGAGGCTGTACAGGCGCAGTCCAGCGGGGTACTCTTTTGGAAGATAGGAGAGGGAAGGGGGACGATGCCGGCATTTGCGGATGTTTTGACCGATGAGCAGCGCTGGTATTTAGTGGCATATATCCGCCACCTGGGTAGCGGTAAGGCAGAGGTGGAAAGTGCTCCGGGACCGCAGGCACTGAGGGAGGGAATCAAGGTTGAACACTGGATGAAAGTAGCCCCAAGGGCGATCAGGATTTTGTATGAACGCGAAAGGCACAGGTTATGGTATGTTACCTTTGAGGGGGAGGTTTTCCGGTTTCCTCTGGACAGGCCCTATGAGGTGGAAAAGGTTTTGAGCGTGGAAGATCATGGGATTTCAAGGCTACAGGGTGCCGCATTACATGGGAACACGCTTTACCTGACCGGAAATATCCGGGTCAATGATAACAAGGGCACCACAGGTTGGATGATGCGGATACGCTGGGATAAGGACCAGCCGGTGGTATCAAAGGTGTTCTCTACGGTGGAATATGGCACGACCAACACGCCTTTTGACCATGGGTGGAGTGCTACGGCCATCAGTCCGGATGAAAAATATATTTACGTGGTCAGCGGCAGCCGGACAGACCATGGAGAAGTTCAGGATAACCTCGGTGCCTATCCCGGGTCCAGGGACGAGCCTCTCACGGCCAGGATTTTCAGGATACCCATAGATGCCGAAGACCTCTTGCTGCCCAACGATATTGAAGAATTAAAAGCCATGGGATATGTTTATGCAGAGGGGTTGAGAAATGCATTCGACATTGAATTTGATGGCCAGGGCAATCTGTTTGCGGTAGTGAATTCCGGTGATTATGACCAAAATGAGGACATGTTTTGGGTACGCGAAGGACATCACTACGGTTATCCCTGGGTTATGGGTGGAATGGAGACTCCCCAACAGTTTCCTGGTTGGCATCCTGATCCTGAAAACGATCCTTTTCTAAATACCGCAGCGGTGGCCCGGCTGGATGATTTTTATAATGATCCGGGCTTTGCTAAACGGCCGCAGGGAGTGGTTTTTACCAAAGGCATGGACAATTATGGCCCCGATGCCAATAAGTTCAGAGATACCGCTACCGGAAAAGTGATGGATGCCAGTGATCTCAAGATCCCCATTACCACGTTCACCCCCCATTCCTCCCCTTTGGGTTTGGTCATCGACAGGGAGCAGAAACTTCCGGGCCCATACAAAGGCACCGCTTTTACCCTGAGGTATACCAAAGGGAGTAAATCGGGTCTGATGAAGCCGTTTACGGAACTAGGAGAGGACTTGCTGCACCTGGAGATGAGCTACAATCCGGAAAAGGATAATTATGATTTACGAACCACCAGAGTGGCAGAAGGCTTTTCACAACCTGTGGATGCCGTTTTGGTGGATAATGACCTGTTTGTACTTGAATATGGAGGCAGGCAAAGAGGGGGTAATATTTGGAAGGTAAGCATTGAATGAACTGAAATGTATTAAAAATAAATGTTGTAATGATGGATGTGGTTAAATCCTGGTTTTTTATCTTCTTTCTGGGTGTTTTTTTGACGGCCGGTACAGCGGTCAATGCCCAACATAAGCGGGATAAAAAACCAAATGTTTTATTTATCGCCATTGATGATTTAAATGACTGGATCGGCGCTTTGAATACCCACCCACAAGTAAAGACACCTCATATAGACCGGCTGGCTGCCAAAGGCATGCTGTTTACCAATGCCCATGCCCAGGCGCCGCTATGCAATCCGTCCAGGGTGAGCATCATGACCGGATTGAGGCCTTCCACCACCGGGATCTATAATCTTTCGCCCCATCACCGTGATGTAGCGTTTACCAAAAACGCCGTCACCTTGCCCCAATACTTTGAGAAGCATGGATACAGGACACTTTCCAACGGAAAAATCTTTCACAGCATCGGCAACACGCCTGAAAAGAGGGCTGATTTTCAGGAATGGGGCCCCATTGGGGGAGGCACTGCAGGACATCCCTCGAGCAAACTGGTGGGAGAAACCCACATGGGGAACCACCCACTGATCGATTGGGGTGTTTATCCGGAAAAGGGAGACAGCGTCAGAAATGATTACAAAGTCGCCACTTGGGCAGAGGAGAAATTAGAGGAATTAGGCCATCAGGAAGTGCCCTTTTTTATGGCTGTGGGGTTTTGGTTGCCGCATGTCCCCCTGTTTGCCACTCAAAAATGGTTTGACCTTTACCCGGAAAATGAGGGGATTGTTTTGCCTCCTGCCCCTGAGAATGAAAGGGAAGATGTCCCTGATTTTGCCTGGAACCTTCATTGGTATCTGCCAGAGGTAAGGCTTTCCTGGTTAAAAGAAAACAACCAGTGGGAGAATTTTGTCAGAGCATATTTGGCCACCATCAGTTTTACTGATGCCCAGGTGGGCAGGGTACTTGACGCCTTGGAGCAAAGCGGGCTTGAGAATAACACCATCGTGGTGCTTTGGTCAGATCATGGGTTTCATTTGGGAGAAAAAGGCATAACGGGAAAGAACACCCTCTGGGAGCGTTCCACTCATGTCCCCTTGATTTTTTCCGGGCCAGGCATAGAGGCTGGAAAAAAATGTAATCAGCCTGCCGAACTGATGGATATTTACCCTACTTTGATCGATTTGTCGGGTCTGGAGCCCAAGGATGACCTGGAAGGGTTATCCTTAATGCCTCAGATCCGGGATGCGGAAACCCCCAGGGCCAGACCTGCCCTTACCACCCATAACCCTGGTAATAACAGTGTAAGGTCTTTGCGGTACCGGTATATTCGATACGCCAACGGGGATGAGGAACTGTATGATCATGAACATGACCCCCATGAGCATACCAATCTGGCTGCTGACCCGGCCCATGCGTCGATAAAACGGGAACATGCCAGGTGGTTAGGAAAAAAAGACGCGCCCCACGCCCCGGGAAGCCAGCATAGGGTTTTGGAAAAAGTAGGCCATGAATGGCATTGGGAGGGGAATCCAATTGTATATGATGAATTGATTAGATAAAAATTTAAAAAATTCTGCTTTTAATCTTTTTATAGACATGATTTGAAATATTGTTTTGATAATAGTCAGCGGATTAATTGCAGGTGGGTTAATGTTTTTCCAATTCTGAAGGGGAATTTTGAAAAATATGTAAAAAATAAAAAAAGATGCTTTTGTTGTTTTAAAATTTAATTAATGTGTCGTAAATTTGGAGCATGAAATTCATCAAAAGGATGATTTGTTCAATGTAATACTTCAGTTTTTTTAAGAAGAAGACAAGGAGGTTCAGGATTGTATCCAAAAGGGCCGGAGGTTCGAATCCTTCTATTACATCTTGGTTATTTTGGGTTTATTGTTAATTGACTTAAGCTATGAAATTTTATTTCATAGCTTTTTTTATGGTTTTATTTTGTGGCAGGTTCTTATCCTTCAAAAAATGCCCTTATACTTGTGGACTAAGAGGGAATGTGTTTATTTTGAAGCTCAATAAACACTGTCAAAGCATCCTAAAATGGAAGTATCTGAATTTAAAGCAAGTACGGGCCAGGAACGGTTACCCGACGGTTTGTCGGTACATTTGCGGGCACTTTGGTATGATAAAAAAGGAGACTGGCACCGGGCCCACGATCTGATAGACTCGCTTGGCGACGAAGACTCTGCTTTTTTACATGCATACCTTCACCGGAAGGAAGGGGATCTTTCCAATGCGGATTATTGGTATCGCAGGGCAGGAAAGAAACGGCCGATGAAGGGATTGGACGAAGAGTGGGAAGAAATGGTGCGTTATTTTTTGTCCAGGTAATCAAGTGGGCATTTTCACTTTATCCTCATAAGAATAGAAAAACGGATATCAATACCCCCGTTATTTTGTAACTTTATAAATCAATCAGTCGAAAATTTAGAAAAATGAAAATAGCATTGATTGCTCATGATGGGAAAAAGGCGGATATGGTCCATTTTCTCAGTGGATCCAAAGCAGCATTGGAAGGGATAGATCTTGTGGCTACAGGTACCACGGGTAAACATATAGAAAAGGCTGGATTCACCGTTGAAAAGCTGCTTTCAGGGCCTCTAGGGGGCGATGCGCAGATAGGGGCCATGGTAGCCCAGAAGGAGCTGGACATGGTGATTTTTTTCCGGGATCCCTTGGGTAAACATCCCCATGAGCCGGACGTACAGATGCTGATGAGGATCTGTGATGTCCATAATGTGCCCCTGGCAACCAACCTGGCAGCGGCGGAATTAATGTTCAAACACCTTAAACCTAACCCTTAGATAATGCAAGATCATTCCACTACGATAAAAAAAATCGGCGTTCTTACCTCCGGCGGGGATGCTCCCGGCATGAATGCCGCCATTCGGGCTGTAGTAAGAGCCGGGTTTTACTATAACCTGGATGTATTCGGGATTTACCGGGGATATGAAGGCATGATCAATAACGATATCCGTAAGCTGGACAGCAGGGCCATTGCCCATGTGCTGGAAAGGGGGGGTACATTTTTGAAATCTGCCCGGAGCGAGGAGTTTAAGACGCCGGAGGGCAGAAAAGTGGCTTATGAGAACCTTAAAAGCCACGGCATCGATGCCCTGGTCGTAATCGGAGGTGATGGCTCCCTGACCGGCGCCCATCTTTTCTACAAGGAATTCGGGATTCCTGCCGTTGGCCTTCCGGGAACTATCGACAATGACCTCTTTGGAACCGATCTGACGATAGGATTTGACACCGCCTGCAATACCGCCATCGAGGCCATTGATAAAATCAGGGATACGGCCACGTCCCATGACAGGCTGTTTTTTGTGGAAGTGATGGGAAGGGATGCCGGTTTTATAGCGATCAACGCCGGAATCGGCAGCGCAGCCGCGGCCATACTCATTCCTGAAAAAAAGATTCCCGTGGAAAAACTGATTGACAGGCTGAAATTCAGGGAGAAGGCCAAAAAAGAGAGTAACATTGTGATTGTGGCGGAAGGAGGTAAAAGCGGGGGAGCAGCCGAAATCGCGGAAAAGGTAAAGAAAATATTGCCCTCATATGATATCAAAGTAACCATTCTGGGACACTTGCAACGGGGAGGAGCCCCCTCATCTTTTGACAGGATATTGGCCAGCAAGTTGGGGGTGGCAGCTGTCGAGGGACTGTTGCAGGGGAAATATGATGTGATGGCAGGCATCATCAACAATAAAATTGTTTTTACTCCCATCAAAAGGGCTATCGTGGATGATAAGACGGTGGATGAGGAGGAGCTGAGGATAGCGGGGATCCTTTCTACATGAGTTGCACTTATTGGAATACCTTCTTTGTCAAGTCAAAAAAATAAGCTGTCGGTTTCGGCAGCTTATTTTTTATCCAAAAAATCGGTTTATCAGTTTCTGTTGATGGCATTCAACATATCAAACGCCATTTCCAATCTCTTGACAAAATTTTCCTCCCCTTTTCTTAACCAAACCCTTGGGTCGTAAAATTTCTTGTTCGGACTGTCATTGCCTTCCGGATTGCCCAATTGGGCTTGCAGATAGCCCTCTTTTTCCTTGTAATATTTGAGAACACCTTCCCAAAATGCCCATTGCAAATCCGTATCAATGTTCATTTTAATGGACCCATAACTATTGGCTTCCCTGATTTCTTCAACGGAAGAACCGGAACCCCCATGGAAAACGAAGTTTACAGGTTTTCCGTTGGTGCCGTATTTTTGATTGATGTAATCCTGTGAATTTTTCAGGATAACCGGCTTTAATGATACGTTGCCTGGTTTATATACCCCATGGACATTGCCGAATGCTGCCGCAACGGTAAAAAGATCCCCCACTTTTTTGAGTTCCTCGTAGGCATAGGCTACTTCTTCCGGTTGGGTGTACAGTTTGGAACTGTCGATATCCGTATTGTCCACGCCGTCTTCTTCCCCCCCGGTTACTCCCAATTCGATTTCTATGGCCATTTGGAGCTTGACAAACTCCTTGAAATATTTAACAGAGGTTTCAATATTTTCCTCGATGGGTTCTTCTGAAAGGTCCAACATATGGGAGCTGAAGAGCGGCTTTTTAAAAGCGTCATAGTATGCTTTACCCTCTTCCAACATGCCATCTATCCAGGGCAGAAGTTTTTTGGCAGCGTGATCGGTATGTAAAATCACAGGCACACCATATACTTCTGCCATTTTATGCACGTGCATGGCTCCTGATATGGCACCTGCTATAGAGGCTTGTTGTTTATCATTGGGTAGCCCTTTTCCGGCAAAAAACTGGGCGCCACCATTGGAGAACTGCACCATTACGGGTGAATTTACCCTTTTGGCGGTTTCTAAAACGGCATTGACGGTATTGCTGCTGATACAATTGACAGCAGGCATGGCAAATTCACTCTCCTTCGCGTAAGCCAACAGGTCTTTTAATTCTTCGCCAAATTTAACTCCAGGTTTAAATTTCATATTTGATAATTTATATTTATAAATTTAGTTAGACTTGCTTTTGATATAAGCGGCCATTACAGGTTCAAAGATAGGAATACCTCCCCGAATATACCTTATAATCAGATTGAAAATTAAATCTTTACCAAATGATAACCTTATGAAGGCCCTTTTTTGGGAGACAAAAACTATAAAATTTCCTTTTATCTTTGCGGAATGGAAAGAATAAGAATTGTAGGCGTTCCGGAACATTTTAATTTCCCCTGGGTTGAAACCATCAAGCAACAGCCGTTTAGAGACCGGCGTCTTGAGTTGGTATGGGAGGATGAATCCCGGGGATCAGGGGCCATGAACAAAGCAATAAGAAACGGGGATGCCGATATCGCGTTGATCCTGACGGAGAGTTTTGTGAAAGACAGGGTGGAAGGCAATCCGGGAAAGATTATTGGCTTTCATGTACTTTCTCCCTTGATTTGGGGAATACATGTTCCAGCCGGTGCGGGTGTGACGGGAGTAAGTGATCTGGAAAGGATTCCCTTTTTGGTGAGCAGAATGGGGTCCGGGTCTCATTTGATGGCCTATCTTTTTGCCAAACAACAAAACTGGCCTGCAGATGGGCTTGCATTTGAAACGGTAAACAACCTGGATGGCGCAATGAAAGCCTTTGAAAGCGGAAAACCCCAGGCATTCCTGTGGGAAAAATATACGACAAAGCCATTGGTGGATAGAGGGCTGTTTGAAAGGTTAGGGGAGATACCAACCCCATGGCCATGTTTTGTAATTGTCGCTTCAGAGACAGCCCTGGCGAACTATGGAAATGAAATCAAAGCCATTCGGGATTTTGCCTATCACAAAAGCAAGTCGTGTATGGATAATGTCGGTTCGACCATCAGGGAGATCAGCAAAAACTATCAACTCAGGGAAGAGGATGTGGCTGCCTGGTTTTCCCAGACTGTATGGGCAACGAATGAGGACGTATCAAAAGCGGACTTAAGCGTTACCCTGGATATACTTCAGGAACTTTCATTGATAAAGCAAAAAATACATTTAGAGGAATTGGTGGCAGAGGATTTTGTAAATTTAATTTAACCCTACTTTGTCATCTTCAAAAATCAACCCGGTTTTTTACCAGCTTATTCCCTAAAAGAGAATGGACCTGAATTTTTTCCTTTAAGTTTGGGGGTAAAACTTAACATAGAAGAATTAGCCGGAATTTTTAAGAATTGAATTCAATAAAAAAGGGAAAAAAACTTCGTCTTTTCCCCTTTTCTATCTCATCAACCAAAAAAATTAAAAATCGGAATAAGATGTGGGATACAGTAGCCTGGTGTCATTTTTGGACACCGTATTCTTATATTCCTCAAGGTCTTTCATGGCTTCCCAGTCGGGATCTACACGGAACGCATCCCAATGTTTATTTCTTTCTTCTATGTTTTCGAAGGTAGTCATGTACATGAGGTTGGGAGTATTGGCGCCCGCTAAGGTCTCGGCATAGAACACCGGGTTGAATTTCAGCTTATCAAAAATATCGATTTCACCGGAGTTGAACATCTTTACTTTTTGGCGATAAAGTCTTTCGGTAGCGGCTTCATAGCTTCGGAGTTCATATACCCTGCCTTCTTTTTCCGCTTGCAGATCGGGGGTTTTGTACCGGGGACTGCCCGTAAAAGCCTGTAACAAAACGGTTTCAATCCGTTTATAGGGAGGTTGGTTATGGGCGGCATAAATATAATCCTTTCCATCCCTTTGATAAGCCTGATCTTTGTCCAGCTTGCCTTGAAAGTCAAAATATGCTTTTGAATTGCTGAAGGGAAGGAAAACATAGACTTTTTTGCCTGCATCCTCTTCAGAAGCCAGAGGTTTGAACACCCCAATATCTTTGACCCCTGCCCGGTGCGCGGCCGGGATGAAGGCATTTTGTAAATACTGGTCCAACATTTTTTCCTGGTTGGTGTTTTCGATATGATATATCTTTATCTCATATAGGTCCCGTTTGCCGGATTGACTGTAACTGTTGGTGAAAATCGCCATGGAAAAAAACCACATCGCAATCGTTTGGAAGTATTTAATTTTCATTTTTGCAAGATTAGGTTATAATTTAATTGTTATCAGTTTATTGTTTTACAAGATCCAAAAATAATATAATATAAAATATTTATGCTTTTTATTACATAGATGGAAAATAACTGCTTATTTTGAAATTCATTTTATCAAAATTAATGAATTTCATTTTAATAAAAACCACAACCAAAAACTACAAAAATGAAAAGGATTTTAGTGACCGGGGGCGCGGGTTTTCTCGGCAGCCACCTTTGTGATTTACTTTTGGCAGAAGGGAATGAGGTTTTATGTGTGGACAATTTTTTTACCGGCAGAAGAAAGAACATCCATCACTTGCTGGATAGCAAAAATTTTGAATTTCTGAGACACGATGTGACCATGCCACTTTATGTGGAGGTGGATGAAATATATAACCTGGCCTGCCCTGCCAGCCCCATCCATTATCAGTTTGACCCGGTACAGACTACAAAAACCAGTGTTTTGGGAGCGATCAATATGCTGGGTCTTGCGAAAAGGTTGAAAATAAAAATTTTACAGGCGAGTACCAGCGAGGTTTACGGTGACCCTGAGGTCCACCCCCAGCCGGAATCTTACAAGGGCAGTGTGAGCGTTACGGGTCCAAGGGCCTGTTATGATGAGGGGAAAAGGTGCGCGGAAACCTTGTTTTTTGACTACCACCGCCAGCATAAACTCAATATTAAGGTTATGCGTATTTTTAATACCTATGGGCCCAGAATGCACCCTTCGGATGGCCGTGTGGTGAGCAATTTTATCGTGCAGGCCTTGAAAGGTGAGGACATCACCATATTCGGCGACGGAAAACAAACCAGAAGTTTTTGCTACGTGAGCGATTTGATTGCCGGGATGCATAAATTGATGAATAGCCCCAGTTCCTTCATCGGCCCGGTCAATATTGGCAACCCCGTGGAGTTTACCATGCTTGAACTGGCAGAAAATGTTCTTGAATTAACGGGTTCGAAGAGTAAACTGAAGTTTTTGCCGCTACCCCAGGATGATCCCATGCAGCGTAAGCCCGTCATCGACCTGGCCAAAAAAGAACTTGGCTGGGAACCCAGGATGCAGCTAAGAGAGGGCTTGAAGGAGACCATCGCTTATTTCGAGGAAGTACTTCAAGAAGAACATGTTTAAAGCCAGGATATTTGTGGGCTAACCCGCACAGGATGGTGTCTTATCAATAGCTAATACTAAACCCCATAGGAAAGGATACTTTTTAAAATGTATTTTACACGAAAGGTAATTTTAAAAAATAAATGGCGAGCTTGATAGAATGTATCAGGCCCGTTATTTATTTTAAAACCACAAAAACGCTTTTTGAAGGGTTAAAATTGTAATATATTAATCTTATTAATTGTTTATATAATGTTTCATAGGTTGTTTTATTCTTTTTTTCAAAGGAAAAAAGGCAAAGCTTTTTTTATTTTGAAGCTGGATATTAACTTTAACCACCAGTCAGAGGTCAAACCCGGAAGATGATATGAAACGGAGCATGACGTGAACGTCCCACACTGGGATGATTAAAACCATGCGAAGTTCTCCCGAATCAGTGCGGGAGGAGCTATCCCGACCTGAGGTGCGGGACAGGTTAAGGCTGATGGAAAACAAATTATAAACAGATGAAAAAGAGGCACAGGATTATTGCTATTGATGATGAACCTTCTGTTCTACTCATTATCCAGCATTATTTTGAAGAGAAATTCGATGTTGGCGTTTTCAATAATCCGGCAGGAGCGCTTTCCTGGATGCACGAGGGAAATTTGCCCGACATGATCATCTGTGACTTAAATATGCCGGAAATCAATGGTTTTGAATTTGTGAAAATGATCCGGTCAAGCGGTTTCTTCTCCTCCATTCCCCTGATTGTTTTGTCGGCTACAGAATCGTCCGAGAAGAAGATTGAGATACTCAACGCGGGTGCTGACGATTTTATGGTGAAACCTTTTAACCCCAAGGAATTGGAGGCTCGGATAAATTCCATTCTCAGGAGAATGGGAAAACTTTCATTGGCATCTTCTAATGGAGAATAAAAAAGAACGTTATCAGGTAGCCCTGGTTTCTGAGGACCAGAAAATCAATGAAGACATTAACTTTTTTTTGGAGGACAGGTTCCATATAGATGTATTCTCGAATGGGGTAGTGCTGTACAACCACCTGACCAAAGAGCCTGATAAGTATGATTTTATCCTCAGTGTTTCCGGGTTAACAGGAGTCCATGGACTGCCACTGAAAGAGACCATCCATAAGTTGGGCTTTTCCCATATTCCGTTTTTCCTGGTCGTGGACAAGGCCGATAATGATATGATCCAGATCTGTATCCAAAACGGAATTACCGATATTTTTATCAAGCCCCTGGACAAGATCACCCTACAAACGAGGCTGGATTTTCAGCTGAAGCACCCGGTTGTGGGCTGGAAAAAGAGGAAACAGGAGGACAAAGGATTTAATTCTTATAAAATGCCCTTTGTGAAGAGGGTATTTGACTTGCTGGTGGCAGGCACCGTTCTGCTGATTTTATCGCCTTTGTTTTTAATAGTGGCTTTGCTGATCAAGTTGGAGTCCAAAGGCCCGGTGGTTTACTATTCTTACAGAGTGGGCACGGGCTATAACATTTTCAAATTTTATAAATTCCGGTCCATGTTTACGGGAGCGGATGCAAAACTGCATCAATTAAAACATCTTAACCAATATTCCACTGAAAAGCAGGAGCCGTCGGACTTAGAGCCGGAACGGCAAGAAGTCAAGGAACTATGTGAGTTTTGCGAGCAGGCCGGAGGTGGCTGCCTGCGGCCGCTCTATGACGACAACCAGATAGTGTGTGAGAAGATTTTTAATGCCAGAAAGAAAAGCGACAAGGAATCCGCATTTATCAAAATCAAGGATGACCCGCGGGTGACAAAGGTTGGAAAGTTTATCCGCAATACAAGCATCGATGAGCTGCCACAACTATGGAACGTGATAAAAGGAGATATGTCCTTGGTGGGCAACAGGCCTTTGCCTTTGTATGAAGCGGAAAAAATCACTACAGACAAATATTCCCTGAGGTTCCTGGGTCCTGCAGGGATCACCGGGCTTTGGCAAGTGGAAAAAAGGGGGAGAGGTGAAATGTCAGAGGAGGAAAGGCTTAGTCTTGACAATGATTACGTCAAGAATTTCAGTGTTTGGTTTGATTTGAAAATACTTCTCAGGACCATACCGGCCCTTTTTCAAAGTGAAAACGTTTGAAAGAGCAGTTCCCAAAACTGTTGGATGCGATGTTCCCAGGTGTTTTGGGAAGCCAGGTTATAGCGGGCTTTTGCTTTTTCTTCGGTGTTGTCTTTTATTTCTTCGATAATGGCCCGGTTAAACGCCTCTTCGTTTTTTTTCAGCCTGATGTGATTTTTAAACAAAAGTATATCTTCTGAAAAAGGTGTGGCAACAACGGGCTTTCCCGAAGCCAGGTACTCATTTATTTTGAGGGGATAAATACTTTTCGTCACCTCATTGCATAGAAAAGGAAGTATCAAAATATCGAAATGCGCCAGAAAAGAGGGCAGCTCATATATGGATTTAGGTCCTATGAAATAGAGATTAGGTATTTGGTCCAAATCAATCCCGGTATGTCCCCAATGGTTTCTGGGGCCCACCAGGACAACGCTTTTATCGTTGTGGTATTGGCATATAGACTGGATCAACTGATAATCCAGCCGATGGCATATATTGCCGGTGTACCCAATGATAGGTGTTGGGATGTTTTTCAGTTCCTCCGGTACAGCAATGGATTCTTCAAAGGCTTTGCGAAAAAGACCAAAATCGGCAGCGTTGGGAAAAAAAGCCACTTTTTTTCCGGAGCGTTCGGTTAAGTCCTGCTGGAGCCGTTTTGAGGTGGCCAGACTGAGATGCGCTTTTCTAATGGCTTTGATTTCGCTATCCGCTCCATGTTTTCTGAGATAGGGTTCCAAAGCCCTGATATTGTCCCGTGATTGGTAGACATAAACGCTTGCTTCGTCCGGGGCATCGCTCAGATACAGCGGGTTAAAGGAATTAAAGAAAATAAAGTCAACGTATCCTAAAGTCCGAAGCGCTTTTTGGATGGATTTGGCAAGCCTTTTGTCATTCAGGCTTGCCAAAAAATTATAAAATCTCCCTGCTGGCAGCCAGTTGACGGGAAGCATCAATGGAGGGGTGAGTGCGTACAGTTTGATTCCACACTCCGGCAGAGGCTTAAGGGATTTTTTTCCCCAAAGCAGTGCCGTTTTTCTTTTCCTTACACTGTCTCTTTTTCGTTCCCTAATAAAATCGAAAAGGGTGTAGGGATAGTCCACGTAAATTACGGTCTGTTCCTTCGAGAAAGTTTTGGCCAGGGACCAGGAAGCGGAAGAAAAATCGCCGTCCCATCTCGACATACTCGTCATGACTATGGGGAGTTCTTTGAGGTCCTCAGCGGAAAATTCCATACGGCTACATTAAAATATTTTCATCAAAGTATGGACAAAACAGGGGATTAATGTTAAATTCAAAACTAAAAATAAACATAAAATTTTTAACAACAGGTGCTGTTCGAGATTATTTCCCTTATTTGCTGCTTCTATCTTCTCTTTCCTTTGGGTTGTGCCATTACTGCCGCTTTCACATCGAGCAGGGTTTTACCTAAGGAAGATGCCGTTAATAAATCCGATTTTGCCTGTGTCATTACGGTATACAAAGAGTTGGATATTGCCTGGCCACTGGTGAAATCTCTTTTGAAGCAGCATTATCCTCATTTTCATGTTTATATGGTGGTGGATGCAGCTGAAGGGGATGCTTTTAATGAAATTAAAGACGAACGGCTTACGGTACTAAAACCGCCCCGGGCATTGAACAGCAAAGTGGCTTCACTGGCCTTTGCCTTGGAAAATATGGATATACACCATACGCATGTGACCGTCTTTGATCCGGATAATCTTGTTCCTCCCCATTTTCTGACCGTACTGGACCACTACCATGCTGCAGGGTATCAGGCTGTACAGGGAAAACGCATAGCCAAAAACATCGATGGTACTTATGAAGCATTGGACGCTCTGGGAGAGTATTATTATGATTATACGGTTCGAAATGTGCCTTTTAGGCTGGGTTCTTCATCGACGATTGCGGGTTCCGGCATGTCCATTGAAAAAGACATTTATGCAGAAAATATAGGGGAAGAACTGAGGGCACTGGAGAAAAAAGGGGTGGTGGTGGCCGAAGACAAGTCCCTTCAATTACAGTTGGTTAAATCGGGGTACAGAATAGCCTATGCCCCGGCAGCCATTGTTTTTGATGAAAAAATAAGTTCCCACGGGCAGATCGGCAAACAGCGGGGAAGGTGGCTCAACAGTTATTTTGGCCACAGTTTGAAGGCCTTGGAGGCTTTTTTCCGGGGCGTTTTCAGTTTAGATTGGAATTTGGTGTTGTTCTCGGTGGCCATTCTGATGCCTCCGATGGTTGTTTTGGTGGGACTCACCTTGTTACTGGTGGTTTTGAGTATCATCCTGCAAAGCCCATATGTTTTTTTGTTAACAGGATGTTTGGTGGTATTTACGTTGACGTTTGTGTTGGTGCTCTTATTGAATCGTACACCTCTGAAGGTTATCGCCGCGATGGTGAAGATTCCTTTTTTTGTTTGGGGGCAATTGTATGGATTTCTGAATATCAGGAGGGCCAATAAGGATTTTATGGCCACCACCCATCAGCAGAAGATGGAAATAGACGAGGTATGGACCAAAAGGCAGGGGGAGTTTTACTACCTTAGGAAATGGTGGTAAAAAAGCTTTTGGGAGCCCTGAATTTCAATCTGCTTTTTTGAGTGCGGCAATAAAGGTTTTCCATAACCGGGGGTAATTGTCCCTTGCATGCCGGAAGGCCCTATCCAGACGGATAGGGATGTACCTGTTGAGGATAATCTGTTTGATGGCAGCAGTGATCATCGTAGCTGTTACAATCCCATATGCTGCCCCCATCAATCCGAAAGATTGGATAAAGAGCCAGCTCAGGACAGCACCGTACATGAATGTTCCAGTCACCATGAGCATGTTGACAAAGGGTTTTCCCACAGCATCCAGAAAAACGCCGGATTGTCTGTCAAAGGGTTTTACCAACGCAGTAAAAGCTACAATTCTAAGGAAAGGGACCGCATCCAGGTATTCCTCTCCCGCAATGATCAACACGATATAGTGGGCAAAGACCAAATTGAAAATCCAAAAAGGAACGGTCATACTCAACATCATGCCGAGGGTTTTCTCATAGGTTTCACCCACTTCCCTGAAATGCTTTTTGTCGAAAGAGGCTGCTGCTTTGGGATAGCTGATGGACGCGATGGAGTTAACAGGGATTTCAACCATATTCATGACCCTTCCTGCAGCATTGGCCATGGCTACCTGTACAGGGGACAGCAAGGCGCCAAGGAGAAATTTGTCAAGGCTGTTGGTAAGCATGGATATCAGGTTGGTGCCAAAAACGTATTTGCCAAAATGGAAGATTTTTTTGTTCCAATATCTGTGCCAGCCGCCTCGGACGCGAAAATGCCTTCTTACCTGATAACAGGACATCATGGTAGCCAGTATCCATGCCAGGTTCTGGAGCCATGTCAACGTTTCCAAACTCGTGGAGCGATTGTCTATATAAAAATAAAGGACCATCAAAAAAAAGGGCATGCTTTTGCTGATGCCCGCTAAAAAGTAGGCTTTAAAATCATATTTTGCCTGCATCAAGACAAGGTTATGGGTGTGGATGACCAACACCGGAAGTACATAGGTATGGATTTTAAGGATACTGGCAAGGCCGTCGGCATGGAGGATCCTTTCAATCCAATCGGCAGAAATCCAAATCATCACCATGAAAATCAGGGTAAGCAGCGCATTTTGGAGCAGGGCAGATGCTTGTATTTTTGATTGTGTTTTGATGTTTCGGCCTATCAGGAATTTGATCATCCCGTTTTGCAAAAAGCCGTTTCTGGCCATTTCCACGATTGCCGTGATGGTAATCAACAGCACCCACACTCCAAATTCTCCCGGTGAAATGATCCTTACCAGAAGCATGAAACCAACAAAGCCCAAGAAAAAATCAATTCCCCTGTGCATCATGGTGTAAAAACCACTGGTAAGCCAATATTTTTGATTTGCCATTAGTTTTTGTGAATTTCCTTATACAGCCCCAGTATTCGTTTCGCTCCCTGCAAATAATCAAACAGCGGTGGCCGCCCGAATCCCGCTTGCCTCAGCTTTTCTCTTAGCCCGGCGTTTTCCATCAGCTCCACCATGGCTTTTGAAATGGATTCCGGGTCAAAGGGGTCAACGAGCAATGCGGCATCCCCTGCGATTTCCGGCATGGAAGCGGTGTTGGAAGTGATGACGGGGCATCCGCAGGCCATGGCTTCCAGAATGGGCAAGCCGAAACTTTCCCTCAGGGAGGGGTACAGGAAAAATTTGGCGCTGCTATAAATGGCCGGGAGGTCCTGGTTGGGAATGTAGCCTGTCAACCGGATTTTGCCCCTGATGGAAAGGGCATCCAAATCAGCCAGCAAGTGATCCAATGCCTGTTCCCCGAAGTCAGGCATAACAATATCGGGCAACGGCAAGCCGGATTGGTAGGCGGGTTTTAGGGCCGCCAGAACCCCTTTCAAGTTCTTTTTGGGGTCTGTGTTGCCCAAAAAAAGGATAAATTCATTGGGCAATGCATATTTTTCCCTGGCTTTAGCTTGTTCCTCTTCAGAAGCAGGTTTAAAATGTGGGCTCACGCCGTTGTATACCGTTTCAACCCGGCCATTTTCCAACCTGAAATGCGCCCTTATCCGGTTTTTTTCGTAATTGGATACCGTAATGATCTTGCGTGCTTTGCCGACGATTTTGGGCACGTTCCATCGCCTATACAGATTGCCCATCCGTTGGTACCAGGTTCCTTCGTTCAGGTTTAATCTTTCGAGGTAAATAATGTCGTGCAAAGTGAGAATAAGCTTGGCGGGACAGCTAACCGGTGCCGTATTGCTCGTGCAATGTAAAATATCAAGCCGGTAGCTTTTCGCAGCTCTTGCCAAGTGGTATTGCTCCCAGATGGGGTAGGGGGATTTGGGGAGTGTGATGATCTTAAAGTTTTCCGTTTGGGAAATGCAAGAGGGATCTTCCTGTTCGTTGACAAAAATAAAATACAGGTTTTCCTTATCAATTTTTTGGAGATGGCGGATCATTTCTATGGCCACCATGTCCATACCATGTCGCTTTTTTCTGAAAATTCTTTGTGCCTCTATGCCTATTACCATGTTATTGTTGTTTGATGGTGGGGTTGTCGTGCGGATGTTTTACAAACAGGCTGTTCCAAAATCCGCTGAGGTAACTCTTGACATGGTCCCATTCAGCTTTGGAGATATGCATCAGAAGATTTTTGGGGACGGCTATGCATACATAGTAAATCGTTGTAAACAGGAACCACGGCCATTCCACGTTTCTACGAAGATACAGCCATCGGTTTCTGCTCATGTAGTAGGTTTTGAGGAGGGATCTTTTTCCCACGCTCATGGATTCTTTGTGCAACACATAAGTCTCCGGCTCATACCAGATTTCATATCCAGCTTTTTTGATGCGTTGGCAGTAATCCATTTCTTCATAATAAAGGAAATATTGTTCGGCCATCATTCCGATGTCCTCGACCACTTTTCGTGGAATAAACATAGCGGCACCGTGAGCCAGGTGGGTAGGGGAAGGGGTTTGGTATTGACCGTTGTCCTCCTCTCCATAGCCTACGCCTTTGCCTCTGCCGGTAATCCGGTTGATGGCCCTGAATCCGGCATATTGGATCATATTGGGTTTTTCATGATACAGTATTTTCGGGCAGACCAATCCGATGTTTGGCCTGGAATTGGCCCTTTCCAACAGTACATCCAAGATATTGGGGCAAACTTCCGTGTCGTTGTTGATAAGAAAGAAAAAATCTCCATTGGCGATTTCCATGCCCCTGTTGTTTCCTCCGGCAAACCCCTCATTGACCGGGTTTTTGAGCAATACGGTTGTTGGAAAGTTGGCGGTGATCGCTGCGGGGTCCTCCCTGGAAGCATTGTCTACCACGATCACTTCTATATGCGGGTAGCGGATTTTTTGAAGGGAGGCCAATAACCCCAGCGTGTGTACCAGGCCATTGTAATTGATGGTGATGATGGAAATCAGCGGTTTATCCATTTTTTGGTGGATTCAAGCTTTTATCCAAAAGTCCCCTGTCCATATCCTGGGCAAGAAACAGATAGGCCCAGGACATATAGAGCACGATGCCTGTAGGCATTTGGCCGAGAAGCGGGTTGCCTATGGAAGCCATGGCGATGCCTACATATCCGGCCAACAAGGCCAGCAGCTTCTGCCTGAGTTGCGGGTTTTCGACTTTCCATATTTTAAACAGGGCCATCAGGCCGATATAGAGGAGAATGAGGGTGTATAGACTCAAGCCAACGATACCCGTTTCTGCCCAAATTTTCACAAACCAACTGTCGTTTGGGGTGTCAGCCAGGAAAGTTCCGGGACTGAACCTCTGGCCCCAGTATCCCGATGTGCCGATCCCCCCTCCAAAAGGTCTGGTTTTTAGGTATTCAGCCATTTTTCGCTGATTCACTTTTCTCACATTGAGAGAGGCGTCCTGTGGATCCAAAGCGGACCGCATGCGCCGGATTTGGTAGTAATCATTTCCCAGCGTGGAAAATTTGAGAAACAGAAAAACCGTTCCCAAGGCTACAAGCCCCAAAACCATGATCTTATAATTTTTGGAAGCACCAAAATATACGAGAAACCCTGCTAATGGGACCATTAATGCCCCTCTGGTCCCGCTCAGTACCATCAAGTAAAAGAAAAGCAAAGCACAAAGTGCTGAAACCATTCTTAATTTTAATTTAAAAGGCCCCATAGCCAAAACGGCAGCTATTACTCCGGCATGGGCGATGCCTGCACCAAACTGGCCGGCATCCGAAAAGAAACTGAATATCCGCAGGTTACCAAAAAGTACATGGGTGGACCGGGGTCCCTGATCCAGCCATCCGGTTTCCGCATTGTCAAGACCAATGAAATGCTGTTTCAGCCCCCAAAGGGCCGCAAGAATTGAAAAAAAGAGGATTAACTTGATAAATATGTCAAGATCTTTTGCCCTAGGGGCGTACAGAAGGGTGAGCGGAACGGTCAGCACCATGTACAGGGCAGAGCCTCTGACGGCATATGTCCAGGCAGCCATGCTTCGGGCTTCGGGATTGATAATCTGGACAATATTATAAACCATCCAGATGGCACATACCAGCATGAGTCCATTTTTGATTTTCGAAAAGTCAGTTTTTATCCGGGTATGAAAGGCACCACTGATCAGGGCAAGTATCAACCCAAAATCCACGGTTAACCCCAACGGAATATTCGGGATGTACCTGCTGGCACCGATGGACACAAAAGCAAATATCACCGTGGCGTAGATGGCCTTGTTGGGATGGGTCATCATGTACCAAAAGAACAACAGCCCAAAAGGAATGAACGCCAAAGTTGCGACACCGATCAATCCTGTGGAAACGATGAAAACGCCCATGGTGAAAGCTGCCATAAGGGCTGCCACAGGCAAGAAAATATTCCTTTTGGTGTAATCCATTTATGATACGATTCCCTTTATTTTGGTCCTTAGCCAGCTTCTCTTTTTTGGAATTTCCCCGTTCAGGTCCTCCAGTTCCCCTTCTTCCATGTTATTAAGCCAAATCACATGAGGGATTTTTACAGTATCCAAGAGGCCGTTCAGAAGGTTTTCATCAGACGAATTCCATTTCCTTCCGCTGTCCAAAACCAGCACCAAAATATCGGCCCGGTTGATCAAGCGGAAATTCATTGGGGCCTCTTCTATATGGGGCAGTTCCCATAACAACATGTCTTTATTGATGCCGGAAAGCGTTTGTTCCCAATAACTTTCATTTTGGTCGCATAAATGATCCGTCAAGGTGTAATTTCGGGCTTCACACGGCATATTTTCATCCTTTTCTTTTGGGCCAAAATAAAGGGTATCCCTGTGTTGATGCTGAAATTCTTCAGCAAGTTTTTTGATCAAGAACGTCTTTCCCTCACCTCTTTGGATACTGTAGAACATGATGTTTGTTTTCCCGTTCTGGGGCAGAAACTTGTTGATGTTGTTATAAAACTGCTTGATCAGCTTGTTGAAAAGGGAACTCCGGAGCACGTTTTTCTGGATTTTTTTTTCATTGATCCATCCTCCGGCTACTTTTAAGCCGGTCAGTTTTTCGGCTTTTTCTTTGGATTTGATGGTGCGGTCTATCAAAGACCAGCCCAATACCAATGCAAGGACAAAAATACCCGAACTGAAAAGGCTGCCGATTGTCAACAGCTTGCGTTTGGAGGGCAGCGGTGTTTTGGGGTAAAACGGGATGTCAACCAGTTTTTGAGGCGAGCTCATCTCAAGATCATATTTTTGCAGATAGGCCATATTCAAGCCGTGAAGAATGGAAAGGTATTGGTTTTCGTTTACCTCCACCTCCCTTTCGAGTGTTTTGAGCTCAGCACCTAGGGGCGCAAATTCCTGAATTTTGCTGTCCAGGTACTGTTTTCGGTCTTGCATGACATCCAAGGCCTGTATCTGTTCTTCATAAGATATTTTAAGCTTGAGCCATTCATCCAAAACAGTCTGTCTTTGAATGCCCTGCAGACTGGTGTTGTTTTTAAAAAGATCCTGAGATGCGCTGTCGATTTCACGTTTTAATAAATCTATTTCGTGTTCCAGGCTACTGATGTTTTTTTCCCGGGCCGCCTGCATGTTCAATCCCTGGATTTCGAGATTTTTGCTTACGATTCTCGATTGGAGGTCTGAAATTTTTCCAATTATTGACTGTCGGCGGTCAAAGCCATCGAACATCGCCTCTATATCTTCCAAATTGGTTTTTGTCCCGGCGATCAGTCTGCGTGCCTTTTCTTCATCCTGGTCTTGTTCAAGCTTGGCGATGTCCAGGTACTTACCCTGTTCATAAAAGTTAAGTATCTTGTTGTCGGCAATGAAGGCCTTTAGCTCGTTTTCGGCCCGCCTGAGCTTTTCCTGGGCAATGATCAGTTGGTCTTCAAAATAGTTGATGGAATTAATGTTCTCCAGTTCTTTCATCCCCGCGTACCGTTCCATAAAAGTTTCCGTAAGGAAATTCAAAGTATGATAGCAAATGCCCGGATCCTCTGACCTGAAGGTGATTTCCATCATATCACTGCTGGCTTTTCTCGCCACGTACAGGGCATCGATGATCTTGGGCACGGAATAGTGGGGGTGTTCTCTCAGTAGATAATCAATGGGAGAATCTTTATGCTCTTTGAGATGACGTTCCAGATTCCTGAATGTAGCTTCCTTATCCTCATTTACAACAAGTGCCTCCCTGAGTTGCGGCGAAAGATGATCATCCAGTTCGGTATAATTCCGTTCTGAGATTATCCTTTCATCAGGACCTGAAAGCAACAAATGCTGGCTCAATAATTTTAAGGCGGTGTTTTTGACGGTTTCCCTGGATTTTACCAACAGCGTCAGGTTATCAAAGAGATTGTTTGAGGTATAAAAATCCATCCTCACCACGCCACCTTCGGTGGCTCCCTTGTTGGAGATGGGATTGGTAAATATCACCGCACTTGTTTCGTATTTTCGCGGCAGGTTGCTGGAAAAAAGATAGACACCTGATGCAACCAGGACAGGTACAAATACGAGCCAATATTTGTTGCTCCAAATTAATCTGACGAAATGTTTAAGTGTCATTCTATTTGATGATGTTTTCTAAGGGTTGTCCTATTAATATTTCAAGTTTTTGGACAGCTACCCAAAAGTTCTTTTTGGCATTTTCATATTCGGATTGGGCGATGGTATATATTTCCATATTTCTCATATATACACCCGTATCTATATTGCCGGTTTTAAAGTCCATTTCCATTTGTGTCAGGCTGACCCTTGCTTTTTCCTGCATGGTATATCTTATGCCGACTAACCGTTGAGCCAGGAGCAGATCATTATAAACATCAATCACTTGGTTGGCAATATCAAGTTCGGTTTCCCTGCTTTTGTAATAAGTGGCAGACAGCTCATGCTTTTGGAGGCTGATCCTGTCGCTGCGGGTAAAGATCTCGGATAATGGAAAACTGATATTGGCACCGGCTCTATAACCATTGGCAATGTTGGACAGATCTCCAGTGCCCTGGGGGCCGGTGGCAAGGATTACCTGATTTCCATAACCATAATCAAAATATCCCCTGAGTTGGTTGGTCCAGGATTTCCGGGCCAGCTTTACCCTTGCTTCGGCAGAGCCGATCAGTTCTTCGTTGAGTTTTATAGTCGGATGGTTGCTGATGGCCATGTCGATCAACTCATCGAGCGGGGGCAGTTGTCCCCCAAGGTCCTTGTTCAAATCAAAAGCATGAAAAGTATTTTCATCAGTTTGAGCAAAACCGTGGAGGCATATAAATAAAAAATTAGTCAACAAGAATATTTTTAAGCCGTTGCATAAGGCGGGTATTTTTACTATTAATTTCATTTATGTATATATCAGTCGCATTTTTTATAATATGTAAAATTTGCAATTGTTTTTTTGCCAATATTAAAATAAAAATAGCATTTTTTTTAATTTATCCTTTTTTTTGAAATTAATATTTCACGCTCTATATTGAATGAAGTTTTTGTTGAAGTATGATAAAAGCTAGAATCCGTCAGAAGCTGGTACAAAAAAGCCAGGAAATTTATGGCAGGGAATACCGCGGTATGGGAGAAAAGTGGGCTGTTTATTTCAGTTTTTTTATTGATATGCTACGGGGTTTGTTGAGGCTTTTAAATGCAAGGATTAGATTAAGTAGATATGACGTGGGGAAATATGTCACGGTAAGAGGAAGCTTAAGGGCTGAAGGCAGGGGTAAAATCAAGATCGGCGACCATTGCCGGATATGGTCCCATATGGGTGTTACCCAGCTTTATGCGGGCACAGGGGCTGTTTTGAATATAGGGGAAAGCACTTTTATCAATACCGCGGCCATTATCTCAGCCAGCAAAAAAATCATTATCGGGAAGAATTGTCAAATCGCCAATCAAGTCATCATCATGGACGGGGATTTTCATGGGATAGAAGACAGGGATGGCAGCGCCAAATCCAGTGAAATTGTCATAGGGGATGACGTCTGGCTGGCCACACGGAGCATGGTCTTGAAGGGTGTGAGAATTGGAAAGGGGGCAATCGTGGCCGCCGGTGCGGTTGTTACCAAAGATGTGCCTGCTTACACGCTGGTAGGAGGTGTACCGGCAAAAATAATTAAAAAAATTGTAGAACCGGATGCCGATATGATGGTGTAGGGTTTTGAAAAAACCTTTTTGATTAACGGGTGTTACCATAAAACTTAATTTTGAAATGACCAACTGCGTAGTAATAGACGATGATCCGACCAGTATAGAGATACTGTCTTTTTATGTTTCAAAAACCAAAGAGCTTTTCCTCAAAGCCTCGTTTACAGATGCCATAGAAGGACTGAACTATCTTGTGGAAAATAAAGGAAAAGTTGACCTGATATTTTTGGATATTGAAATGCCGGAAATGAACGGTTTTGAAATACTGAAACACAGCCAATATGATGGTGCGTTGATCATTATATCTGCCAACAACGAAAATGCCATTTCAGCATTTGAGACCAATGCCTGTTATTACCTTCCCAAGCCTTTCACTTACAACCAGTTTTTAAGAGGTGTTGAAAAATACAGGGAAGCTTCTGTAAAAATTGATCCAAATGCTTATTCTAAAGATTTTATATTTGTAAAGGACGAAAGGATTTATAAGAAAATACTTTTTTCGGACATCAATTATTGTGAAGGCAAAGGGGATTACATTAGCTTAAAATGCAAAAGCCAGGTATATACCATTAAATCCACTATTGCCAATTTCCTGGATAAACTTTCAGGCAACCCCGAGTTTATCCAGGTTCACCGGTCGTATGTGATCAACCTGGATTATTTAACTGATTTTGATAACGATACGGCTGTAGTTTCCGGCAAAATCATCCCCATTGGGGCAAAGTACAGAGATCAGTTGAAAAACAGTGTGAACTTTCTGTGATTCAATAAAACAAGGCGCCGTAGCTATCTTATGAGACCTAGTTTGTGTCACGTCTACTTTGACGCATGCCCAGCGCCCCTGTTCCGCCGCGGAGCAATCCTTCGCGCTGTCTTCCTCGCCGCGGCGAGGATCGAGGGGGGAGGCGAAGGGAGGCGCCATTTAACCTATGACACGACACCAGCATGATCCTCCAGTTGGTGGATCAGACACCGGGAGGTTCCGATAGGCCCGATAGCTATCCCGGTCTGGAATGCGGGACAAGTTGTGGCAACTTAAAAACAAGTTATAAACACATAAAAAGCGTAGGATAAGAAGATTTTTTTCAGCTGTCTGTTTGTAGATAATCCTTTATCATTTTTAGGACGGTGTTTTTTTCGCTGTTAAACGCTTCAAATAATTGTCTGGCCCTTTCAGAGTCAAATTGATTGAGTTCCTCTATGTCAACGGATATTTGATACAGCCTGTCCAGTCCTGCTGTCAGGGCAGAACCTTTGAGTTTATGTCCTTCTGCATTGAAAGCCTCGAGATTTTTTTCAAGTATCAGTTTTTCAAGGACATCATTTGATCTCTGCAGCTCATCCATGGTCAGTTTCAGGACTTCATTGATTACTTTTTTTTCATTTCCCAAATAATCTTTGACTTTTTCAACATTAAAATGATCAATGTCTTTTGTGACCCCTGGCTGAAAACCGGCGGCTGCTTTGCCGTTGGAATCCCCTTCATTTTGGTCGACCCCTCGCAGCCATTTGTTAAACAGGCTGTGGATGTTTTTTTCAACGATGGGTTTTGGTACAAAATCAACCATGCCTGCTTCCAAACAACGTTCCCTTTCTCCCTTGACATTACCCGCGGTAATGGCCACAATGGGTATGGACGACAGTTCGGGTATCTGTTTTATTTTTAAGGTAGCCTCATATCCGCTCATTTCGGGCATCTGTATATCCATTAAGATAAGATCAGGTTTGGATTCCTGGGCATATAGGAAAGCCTGCAAACCATTGCTTGCCTCAATGATTTCCGTGTGAGGGGAAATTTTCATAATAATCGTTTTTGTCAAAAACATGTTTATCGAATTGTCCTCGGCTATCAACACCTTATATTTGTCTTTGATGGAAGACGTTTTCTGAGGCAGCTTTATTACTTTTTCCATGCGATTGTCCGGATGCAGCTGAGATAAAAATTTAAAGAGCTCGTTTAGCTTAATGGGTTTCGACAATTTAGCGGTGATACCCAGTTCTTTACATTTTTTGTGGATGTATTCATCATCCGCAGAACTGTAAAGCAGTAAAACAGGTAATGATGCTTTTTCGTCTTTAAAGTTTTCCCTGATTTTCTTGACGGTTTCAAGCCCATCCATATAAGGCATGTTCAAATCTATCAAAATCACGTCGATGTCCGAACTGTTTTCAATTTTTTGCAAAGCGTCAAAACCGTTGGATGTCTCATCCACTTCGATGTTTTTTAAAGCAAACATTTGTCTTAAAATAAGCCGGTTGTTTTCGTTGTCGTCAACAACCAGCGCTTTGCGTATGAAACTCACGTCAGACAGGTTGGATTTTTTTCCTTTTTCCGTCTCAAGCAGGATATCGAAATAAAAGGTGCTTCCTTTATCCAATGAGCTTTCAAGATGTAGTTGGCTACCCATCATTGCCAATAATTTATTGGAAATGGTGAGGCCCAATCCGGTTCCGCCATACTTTTTAGTAGTGGATCCGTCTTCCTGAGAAAAGGCATCGAAAATCTTCTTTTGATTATTTACTGAAATCCCTATACCGGTATCCCGCACCATGAAGCGGATCAAAGACTGATTTTTCGCTTTTTCTTCAAGCAGTTCTATTTTGAGTTCTATTTCTCCCCTATGGGTAAATTTGACGGAATTCCCTAAAAGATTGATTAAGATTTGTTTTAGTCTGACCTCATCAATGTAAATATATCTAGGAAGACCGGGAGACAGGTTCAGCAGCATTTCCACGCCCTTTTTCTGGGCTTCATAGGACACCACATCAGTAGCCTGTCCTGCCAATTCGTGGATATCACATTTGGTAATGTCCAATTCGAGTTTTCCGGCTTCAATTTTTGAAAAATCGAGGATATCGTTGATGATGTTCAATAAGGTATTAGCCGATTGATTGACAATACCGATATATTGGTTTTGGGTTTCGTTGAGATGAGTCCTCAACAGCAGGTCTGTGAAACCGATGATTCCGTTTAAAGGCGTCCTGATTTCATGGCTCATGTTTGCCAGAAATTCCGACTTCGCCCGACTTGCTTTTTCAGCTTGTTCTTTGGATTGAAGAAGGTTTTCCTCCAGCTTTTTCCGGTCTATCGCATTGGAGATGCTGTTGGCAAAACTTTTTAGCAGAGACAGTTCTGCCGCTGACCAGATTCTTTCGAATTTGCACTCGTCATATCCCGTAAAACCCCAAAAGCCCTTTTCATTATAAATCGGTATCACAAGAATGGATTTGATATTTTGGTTTTCGAGGAATTGCCTGGTAGAGGAATTCTCGGGCATTTTTGACAAAATGGCCTTAAACACATCTCCATTTTCCAAGGGGGCCAGGAACTCGCCAAAGAAACCAATGGGTACGTTTTGCAGTTCCGGATTGTTGATTTGGGACTCCACCCCTTCAGAGCTCCATTCAAATCTTTGGGAAGAGGTAAGCACCTTGCCATTCTCATCCATACTGTTTTCAAAGAAGTAGACCCTGTCCACGTCAGCTGCTTTGCCGATCAATTCAAGCGATTTGGATATGGCTTCATACAGGTTCCGGTTGGAAAGCAGTTCATCCGTAGCTTTGGAAATGGCAGAGAGCATCTGCTCTTTTTGGATGAGTTGGTTTTCATTTTTGACCTGTTCATCTATGTCTTGGATCGTTCCGTAAAGATAGAGGCACCTACCTTCCTCTATATGGGCGTCCCCAATGGTGCGCACCCAAATCTCATTCCCCTTTGCAGTGACCAGCTTTAGTTTTTCATCCCATGGTTTACCGTACTGTATGGCCAAATTCACTAATTCCTGCATGCGTTTCCTATAATATCCCTCCTTATAAAAGGCAATGGAGCTGTCCAAAGTCGGCCCATATTTGTCATTTACTTCATGGATGGTTCTGGTAATATCTGTCCAACTTAAGGTTTTTTTGGAAATATCATATTTCCAGCCGCCAATCCGGGCCATCATATGGGTTTGAGTGATAAGTTCCTTTGCATTCTGGATGGTTCTTTCCAGCCTGAGTCTTTCGGTCACATCCACTGAATTGCCGATTATATAGGGTCTCCCATTAAAATCCTTTTCAAGGGTATTACTATACAACCATACTTTTAGCGAACCATTTGCCTGTTTGGTGGTCATCAGTCCTTTGGCCTGTCCGTTTTTTTGAAGCTCACTGAAATAAGGAGGAATTTCTGCGTGAAACCTTTCAGGGATGACGTCCCACAGGTTTTTTGAAAGCATTTCCTCAACCGTATATCCCAATAATCTGGCCCCATAGTTATTGATGCTCAAAAAGTTTCCTTCTAAGTCATGTGTGAGCATTAAACCCTGGCTGTTTTCAAAAAAGGACCTGAATTTTTCCTCGCTGACGATAAGTTTTTCTTCTTTTATTTTTTCTTCCGTAATATCCCTTCCTATGGCAAAAATCCATTTGTTTTTTTGGTCGCTGGTAGCTGTCCAGGAAAAGATTCTGTAAGAACCATCTACGGTTTTCAGTCGATGATTAAAATTGCTGGCTTTGGCACCGTTTATCAGCTTATTGATTTTGTTCATTGTACCCTCTACATCCTCAGGATGTACATAGTCTGCCATTGGTTTGTTGGAAAGTTCTTTTTCGTCATATCCCAAAAGGCTTTTGAAGGAATTATTCACCTTTTTGAACTTTCCATCGAAGCGAAGCACGGTGATGAGATCCTGGGACAGCTCCAGGGCTTTTCCCAGTATTCTGTCATCAAAATGAAGGGTTTTTTCCAGAATATTGGACCATACTTGTTCGGATAGCAGCTCCAGAGCCTCTTTCTTTATGTTGTCCAGCGAATCGCGTACGGAGGTGTCCATTATGGCCAATATGCCAAGTATTTTGCCTTCAGATGACTTTATAGGAACACCTGCGTAGTACTTGACCTGGTAAGGGGGTTGGGCAGGGATCAACTCCTTATAGATGTCATTTTCTGATGTGTCGGTGACCTCGAAAAATGTAGATTTTGACAGTACGAATTGATCAAAAGATTTTTCAATGGAAATTTCTTTTATAGACAGGCCTTCGGAAGCTTTTATCCAAATGTGTTCATTTTCTATAAAACTGATACAGGCAATAGGACATCCCGTAAGACTTCTGGCCAGTTTTACAATTCGGGCAAGGTCTTTGTTTTCTATTCCTTTTCCCAAATAATAATTGCGTGGCGCAGCAGGAGGTTGTGATGGATGATTTGATGGTACAAAATCTGTCATTACGGGAATTTTTATCCTAAATTCAATACTTCTATATTTAACCCTTCAAAATAAAAATAAATTTAGATACTTTCCTTGATGTGCCGAAAATTTTGATGAAACAGGTCATTGTATTAGGTATGAAAATATAAATTTTTAAAGGCAAATGCTATCTTTCCAAATTCAATTATATATGTGATAAATCAAATAATTTTATAAATAGAAGAGATGGGTGAAATTTTGTTTTGGATAAGTCTTGGACTCATTTTTTATGCTTTTTTGGGCTATGGGTTGCTTCTTTATTTGTTGGTGGTATTAAAAAAACTTTCAAGAACCGGAAAGCCTGTTTCCGACGGCTTTTTTCCCGAGGTAAGTTTGGTGGTTCCCTGTTATAATGAGGCCGACGTATTGAAAAATAAGGTATTGAACTGTCTTCAGTTGGATTATGATTCCAAGCTGCTCAAAATCTATTTTATCACTGACGGGTCCACGGATGGGTTCCGCGAAATTCTGGAAGGCTATCCGCAGGTCACCTTGATGCATGAGGACCGGAGAGCGGGAAAGACGGCTGCCGAAAACCGGGCCATGCGTTTCGTCACCACTCCTTTTGTGATATTCACTGATGCGAATACACTCCTTAACCCCGGAGCCTTAAAAAACATAATAAGACATTTTAAAGACAAAACCGTGGGATGTGTGGCTGGGGAAAAGAGGGTTTTGTCAGATGTCAGCGATACAGCCAGTGCATCAGGGGAGGGACTTTATTGGAAGTATGAGTCTTTTTTGAAGAGGCTGGATTCAGAATTGTACAGCGCGGTGGGAGCTGCGGGGGAGTTGGTTGCCTTCAGATCCTCTCTTTATGAGGAGTTGCCTGAAGATACCGTTCTGGATGATTTTATGCAATCGATGCTAATAGCTTCAAAAGGCTACAAAATTGTTTATGAACCGGAGGCCTATGCGATGGAATCCGCTTCATCATCTGTGAAGGAAGAGCTGAAGCGAAAGGTTCGGATCAGTGCCGGAGGCTGGCAATCTATGAAGCGTTTATGGTTCAAAATCACCCCGTGGAACCAACCGGTGCTTTATTTTCAATATCTGTCTCACCGGGTGCTTCGATGGACGGTCACTCCGTTTTTATTGATATTGATTTTTTTTCTAAACCTGCTTCTCTGGGAGGCCGGCTTGATTTATCAGGTGGTTATGGTGGGTCAGGTCTTGTTTTACCTGGCTGCTTTGGCGGGATATATTATGGAAAACAAGCAGGTTAGGCTTAAAATCCTTTTTGTTCCTTATTACTTCTGTATGATGAATTACGCGGTGCTGGCGGGGCTTTTCAGGTTCCTTAAAGGCAACCAAAAAGGGGTTTGGGAGAAAGCGAAAAGAAAATAAAAGTGTTTCTAACCGGAACCGATTGGAGTTCCTGCATATAATTTTCAATTCCGTAAAATCCGCCCTTAGGGCCCGGAGATGGAAATCTCCGGGTATAATAATTCCACCTGTCACGCAGGTTTGCCCTGTTCGAATTTTAGATAATTAGATCCGAAGGCAGGTTTCTAGCCTTGTCGGCGCACGCCACGGACAGCTTCCGCAGCAAAAGGGTCGTCCGGCCAATAGTGCTTTGGGTATCTCCTCTTCAATTCTTTTTTTACTTCATGATAGGTTTGGTTCCAAAAACTTTTCAAATCTTTGGTAACCTGAACAGGTTTAAATCCGGGAGACAGCAGATGGATCAGTATGGGGATCTTGCCGTGGTTTACCCGGGGTGTTTCCATTAACCCAAATAATTCCTGCAGCCGAACGGACAACACAGGGGGATCGCCGTGGGGGGAATATTGCAGCTTGATGTTTGAGCCGCTCGGAACGGTGAGCCGCTCCGGTGCCAACTCCGTCAATGCCCCTTGTAGGGCATAATCCAGGCGGTAAGGAAGGATATCCATCAAATTGAGCTTTCTCATATCATCAGGGCTTTTTAATCTGTCAAGGTGGCCTGCCAGCCAAAAATCCGCATGGTCGAGAATTTGCTGGATGCTTACATCCGGCCAGTCCTGGGCCGGATTCCATATTTTAAGGCTCAACACCCTGTTCTGCCAGTTTTGGATGTCCTGATCAAAAGCCAGCAAACGTTCACCTTCTTCCCGCAAGACCTTCAAAATAAGATTCTCCACCAGTTTGGGGTCGGGGTTTGGAAGCGGCTTGGTTTGAAGTTTGATGTGACCTATTTTCACCGCCAGATTAGTTTGAAGGCCTTTTTGGTTTTCCCAATATATTTCTTCTTCCTGCTTTACGAAAGGCCTGAGGTCGGTCGGATCCAGAGGCGAAGCTAAAAAAATCTTCCCCAGATAGTCGCGGGCGTCCATCTGTGCTACTGCAATCCATGGTGCGGAAGACAGGTCGTCTCTGTGATCAAAAAAGGCTGTTTTTCCATTGGCCAATTGGAACTGGGCCCGGTTGCCGGGTCTGGCGGCTGCTATTCTTTCCGGAAATGCCAGGGCCAGTAATTTGCCGGAGTTGTAGGGGTCTACCGGTCCGTTGTCAGGTTGGGGGAGGTGGAGAAGTTTTCGGTAGACTTCCGATACTTTCTCTATTTTCAGAAATTTTTTGTTTTTGCCAGACTCCTTTCTGAACCTTCGCAAGGCTTCTATGCGGAGATTAACATCTACGCTTAGTGATTCAGGCAAGGGATCTTTTTCTTCCAGGATGGCTGCCAGGTCCGCAGCGAGCAGCTGTTCCTCTTTGCCTTGCGCGCGCAACAGCATGTGTGCGATCCGGGGATGACAAGGCAGGTTATGCATAGCCTGGCCATGAGCGGTTATTTTTCCGTTTTCCAGTGCATCAAGTTGATGCAGCAGATCAAAGGCTTGTGCCACAGCTCCTTCAGGAGGTGGGGTCAACCAGCATAGATCATTTAAATCGTCCTTTCCCCACTTTACCAGATCCAGTACAGTGTAAGTCAGATCGGCTTCCAGGATTTCAGGTTTTCGAAAGGGGAGAAGCTTTTCGTGGCTCGCTTTGGTCCACATTCTGTAGCAGGTACCCGGCCCAAGTCTTCCGGCCCTTCCGGCCCTTTGATCAGCCGCATCTTTGGTTATGGTGGAAGTCACCAGTTTTGAGAGTCCGGATTTGGGGTCAAATTGGGAAGATCTGGTATATCCTGAGTCGATGATCACTTTTATGCCTTCTATCGTAAGACTGGTTTCGGCAATGGAAGTAGCCAGTACCACCTTTCTTTTTCCTGAAGGGTGGGGGAGAATAGCTGCCTGTTGTTTTGAAAGGGGTAGTTGGCCATAAAGAGGGTATACAGCAATGTCCGGTGAAGAGGTTCGGAACATGTCCTTTACACGTCTGATTTCGCCTTGACCGGGAAGAAAAACCAAGACGTCTCCTTCTTGTTCTTTCATGGCCCTGTGTATCGTTTTTATGCAATATTCAGATAAAAAAGAAAGATCGGTGTTTTCGGTGTATATTGTTTCCACCGGGTATTGCTTGCCTCGACAGGAAACCGATGAACATCCTAAAAGATTTGTCAGATTACTTGTATCCAAGGTAGCGGACATGACCAGGATACGTAAGTCCGGACGGAGTATTTGCTGAATTTCCCGGCACAGGGCCAGGCCCACGTCTGCGAACAGGCTGCGTTCGTGGAATTCATCGAAAATTACCATGCCAATTTCTTCCAGGGCATTGTCGTGGTGGATCATCCGGTTTAGGATTCCCTCGGTCAGTACTTCTATCTTGGTCTTTTGGGAAACCCTATGATCAAACCTTATCCTATAGCCCACGGTTGTTCCTACCTGCTCTCCCAAAGTTCCGGCCATCCTGTGGGCTATGTTTACCGCTGCCAGTCTTCTGGGCTCAAGCATCAGTATCTTTTTGCCTTTTAGCCATTCTTCACCTGTCAGGTAAAGCGGTAGCACCGTGCTTTTTCCGGCACCCGGAGGAGCATGGAGTACCAAAGTGTTTTCCCGGGCAAGTCTTTCCTGGATTTCAGGAATGACATCAAATATCGGGAGCTGGTCAGGAGAAATCAATATAATCGGATCTGTTGGCTCTTATGTAACGGATGAAAACGGTTGCAAATGTAAAAAAATGCATAAAAAAGCCGGATAAAATTCCGGCTTTTTCAATGATACAGACTGGGTACGTCATTCAATATTCACTTTTCCTGCTCCATCAGCCCATCTCAGTTCAAAGCCATCGGAAAGAACCTCATAAGTGAGGTTTTCTTCGAAATTATTCTCTCTCCCACGAATGGGGACCCTTAGGACATCCTGGCTTTCGTCGTACTGTGTACCCCATTGGCCGGTTTGCTTGTTGAAGATCACTGTGCTTTCATCTTCAGAAGGAATCACAAAAAGGCTGTATTTTCCGGCCGGTAATGGCTGTCCTTCCACTTTGATGTCTTTACTGGTTTCAAAGATGGTGGCCTCATTGGCTCCCGCTCTCCATACCTTTCCGTATGGAACCAAATCTCCCCAGATGGTCCGGCCTTTTACGGCAGGACTGCTGTAATTGATGGTGATTTTGGCGCCATTGACAGTGCCTTCAGCCGTCTTGGGAGGACTGGCACGTTCCTGACAGAAAGACAGGAACACAACGGATAACATGAGGATACTGGATAACCCCAGCATTTTGATGGACGAAGTGTTCATAATGGTTTGGTTTAAGGTTAAATCAAATAATGAAACGCGTTATCTGCCTGGAGGGTTGCGGCTTGTGGCTGCATTAAATTTTAACCCAGGCTTGCTTCTTGTGACTTTCGATGATTCTTTCACAGATCACCAATTCCCTCAATCCGTCCGCAAAAGCCGGATAGGAGGGGGATTCAGGTTGTTTCCCCTCCGCTACAGCTGCATAAACCTCTTTGAACATCTGCTTGGAGGTATCCGGGAAACCTTCATTGTGTCCGCCAGGGAAGCTTATCAGTTTGGCAGCTTCGGGGGAAAATAACGACGGATCTTTCATCAAATGCTGATTGGCGGTTTCCCGCTTGCCGATCCAAAGTTCATTGGGTCTTTCCGAACACCATTCAAAATTGGCTTTTGAGCCTGCAATTTCTATATTCAAGCGGTTTTTTCGCCCGGCATTCACCTGACTTACCGTTACCGAGCCCTTGTTGCCATTGTCAAACCTTAACATGACGGTAGCATGGTCTTCCGTGTTGATTTCGACTTCTTTGTAATCGGACGGTTGAAGCATTTTTCCGGTATATGTTTCCACGGGTTTGAGGGGTTTTAGACGGGTCTTATGGACGGTGGAAAAATCAGCCATGACTTCTGTGATGCTGAGGCCGGTCACATATTCGGTGAGATCCAGCAGGTGGGAACCGATATCCGCTATCGCCCGTGAATCCCCGGACTTGTCCGGCTCCAAACGCCAGTTGTAGTCTGTTTGTAAAAACAGCCAGTCTTGAAGGTAAGAACCCATGATGCTGTAAATATCCCCGAGCTCCCCGCTTTCCCTCATGGTTTTCATTTGTCTTACCATAGGATAATAGCGAAGATTAAAATGGACGGCATTGACCAACCCCTTTTCTTTTGCCAAAGCTACCAGTTCCTCGGCTTCTTCTATTTTGGTAGCCAGGGGTTTTTCGCATACCACATGTTTTCCCGCTTCCAAAGCTGCTTTGGATTGAGAATAGTGCAGAAAATTTGGGGTGCATATGTGAACCACGTCAATGTCTTCTTGTTTCAGCATGTCCTCAAAAAGGTAGGCCTTTTCTATCCCTAGAATGGCGGCTTTTTCTTCGGCAAGCTCCATGTTGGCTTCACAGAGGGCGGCTACATCAACATTGGGGATTCTCCTTAAGGCCTCAATGTGGGCAGGTCCGATAAAACCCGTCCCTACTACGGCTACTTTGATTTTTTTCATGTGTTTTATGCGTGCTTAAAGTTAAAAGATAAGGGTTAAAGATAGAATCAACTTTTGAAAGATTCAATCTTTCTTCTTTTTGTTTGGAAAGCGCATTCCCAGTTTCAACATTTTCAGGTTTTTATTGTCCGGCATGGCTTATATTGGCTTTTATGCTGGCCTGATTCCATATTTTATTTTATATTTAAATATATTATTGGCTGAAGATCCTGATTTGACTATTATAATCAAATTAAAATAACCTAATTACCTTACCGATGAAAAAAATACTTTACTCCCTTCGTTATAACACATCCGTGATAGGCTTTCTTTTTATTGCTTTTTTGGCAAATGGCCAAGATGGAGCTGTACTGGTGCTGGATAGCGCCCTGGAGCAACTGGTAGACCCTGATGCTGAAGTAAAGAAAGTCGCGGATGGTTTTAGATTCACAGAGGGGCCTGTCTGGAACCAGGAGGAGGGTTACCTGTTGTTCAGCGATATACCCGCAAACACCATATTTAAGTGGAGCCCGGACGGGGGGGGGGAGACTTTCCGGAATCCCAGCAACAATGCAAACGGATTGACCTTTGATGCGGATGGTGCATTGATCATGGCAGAGCACAGTGGGAGGTGTATCAGCCGGCTCGATGCAGATGGGAACTACACCGTTCTGGTGGACCGCTTTCAGGGGAAAAAGTTGAACAGTCCCAATGATGTAATCGTGGCCTCCTCCGGAGCCATTTATTTTACAGATCCACCCTATGGGTTACCTGAAGACGCAGAGGATACGATTGGGTTTAACGGCGTGTACCGCTTTCACAAAGGAAAGCTGGAACTGCTTTCCAACGACCTGTACCGTCCCAATGGCCTTGCCCTTTCCCCCGATGAACGGACGCTTTACATCGCCAATTCGGATCAACCCAAAAAGTATATGAAATACAGCTTGAAAAAGAATGGAAAGCTGAACAAAGCGGGTCTCTTTTTCAACGCTTCCACCATATCCGGACAGGGTTCTCCCGATGGAATTAAAGTGGATGGGGACGGTAATGTTTTTGCTACCGGCCCCGGAGGAGTTCTTGTTTTCTCCCATGGGGGAAAGCATCTGGGCACCATCAGGTTTCCCGAGACACCGGCAAACTGTGCATTCGGCGATGAGGATATGAAAACCCTATATGTGACCGCCAGGACAGGAGTGTACAGCATTCAGTTAAAGACTTCGGGACAACAATGATCAACGGATGAATAGGAGAAGAGATTTTATTAAAAAAACGGCTTTGGGGGCTTTGATCCCGACAACAGGATTGCCTTTATATAAAACCGGACAGGGAAAAATCCGGCAAACGGATTACAGTGAACTGGACAGGATTTTGGAAGAACCTGTTTTGGATTTATCCGCTCTCAAGGAGCCGGTGATTCTTGAGTCCGTAGAACTTCTCCGTTTTGAAGACAATTTTCTTTGCAGGGTAAGGACAAAAGACGGGGCAGAAGGATTGTCGGTGGGCAACAATTTCCAAATGGTCCATCTTTACCCCATATTCACAAACCGCATCCAGCCTTTTTTTATAGGGAAGGATGTAAGGAACTGGGAACAGCTTTTAGAAGAAGTGTATGTTTATCAAAGCAATTATAAACTTCAGAACCTGGCATTTTGGGTCCCCTTGGCCACACTTGAATTTGCTGTTCTTGACCTTTTAGGGAAATTGTCCCAAAAATCCATCGGTAATCTGCTTGGAGATGTCTATCACTCCGAGGTTGCCGTGTACCAGGCAAACAATTACCGGGGTAAATCTGCCCTGGAATCCGTAGAACGGATCAGACAGAACGTGGAGGAGACACAAGCCAGGGCACTGAAATTCAAAGTGGGGGGAAGAATGAGCAAAAACGCGGATTATCCCCCTGGCAGGACAGAAGAATTGATCCCCTTGGTCAGAAAGACATTTGGTGATGATATGGTTATTTATGCTGATTCCAACGGCTCATATACACCCGATGAGGCTATTAGGATCGGCAGACTTATGGAAGCCTATCGGTACGATTTTTATGAAGAACCGGTTCCGTTTGATTGGTATGAAGAAACCCTCCAGGTGGCGGAAGCCCTGAACGTCCCCATTGCCGGCGGTGAGCAGGAGGCAAGTATGCATACTTTCCGGTGGCTCATCCAACATGATGCCCTTCAGATAGTACAGCCGGATATCTATTATTTTGGGGGAATGGTAAGGTCCATGAAAGTCGCCAAAATGGCTGCGGCGAAGGGAAAAGAATGCACGCCCCATATTTCCGGAGGAGGGTTGGGGTATCTTTATATGATGCATTTTGTGTCAGCTGTACCCAATGCAGGGCCCTACCATGAGTTCAAAGGTTTTAACAATGAACTTCCGTTGGAGTGTCCTACTTCCCCCCTGACCAGTGAAGGAGGCGTGGTCAAGGTACCTACAGGACCGGGTTCAGGAGTCATTATAGATCCCGATTTTATCAACAAACACAAAGAAGTGGTATAACTTCTATCTTAAACAGGGCCTACAATGGCCAGAAAGTTAAGATCAAAGGAATGCCGGCAGCCAATATAATGATCGATAAGGGCAGGCCCAATTTCCAGTAGTCGCTGAATTTGTAACCACCGGGCCCCATTACCAGGGTGTTGGACTGGTGGCCGATCGGGGTAAGAAAAGCAGCCGAAGCACCTATGGCGATGGCCATGAGGTACGGATCGATGGAATGATCCAAAACATCAGCAATTTTGATGCCTATGGGAGCCATCAGTACCACGGTAGCGGCGTTATTGATGACGGCTGAAAGCGTCATGGTCACCATCATAATCACTCCTAATATCAGCCAAGGGGGGAAAGACTCGGAAATGAAGAGGATTTTCTGGGTAATGGTTTCCGCTCCCCCGCTCGTGGTAAATGCGGTGCCTACGGGAATCATGGCTCCCAGCAGGACGATCACCGGCCAGTCAATGCTCGTATAGAGGTCTCTTATGGGCAAAACCTTCAGGATCACCATCAAGACCGCAACCAAGGTAAAAGCAATTTCCACCGGTGCCCAGCCCATCACCACTGCGGCAACGGATAAGGCAAATAGCCCGAGCGCAAATATGGTCCTTTTTGGTTTGCCAATGGTGAGACTTCGCCTGGCCAGGGGATAGCATTGCATGAGATTGAAAATTTCTCCCATTTCCCTTTCTCTTCCCTGAAGCAGCAGCACATCTCCGGATTGAAATATCACATGATCAATCCTCTGTCTGATGGTTATGGTACTTCTGGCTAATGCCAATAAGTTGACGTCATACCGGGATCTCATGTGCAGACTGGAGGCTGTCTGACCAATCAAGGGAGAATTTTCCTGGATTATTCCCTCCATGATCACGATTTCATCACCACCTTTGGGGCGATTGTACAAAGTCTCATCGCCTACCAATTCCGTTTTTGTGCTGTCCAGAAACTTTTCCAGATCCGCGGTATCGCATTCCAGAATTAGAATATCGTCTACTTTTAAACTTCTGTAGGGCCCCGGGGCATGAATGCGTTCTTTATTCCTTATGATACCCAGAACTTTGATGTCAAGATCCTTCTCTGAAGTGATATCTTTTACCGTTTGCCCGGCTATTGTAGCTTCCTGACCAATCCGTACCTCGGTAATATAGTTATTGATTTTAAAAAGATCCTCCCCCTGCCGTTCCGGTTGTCTTTTTGGAAGCACCTTCCATCCTATAAGAGACAAAAAAAGCAATCCTATCAACGTCAACCCTATTCCAACAGGAGCAAAATCAAACATGCTGAAGGCACCCTCTCCTCCTTGCGCTCTAAAAGCAGCTATAATGATATTGGGAGGCGTGCCTATCAGTGTAACCATTCCCCCGAGCAGGGAGGCAAAAGCAATGGGCATTAATGCGGAGGAAGGCGAATATCCGTGTTTGTGAGACAATTGGATGGCTACAGGCATAAAAATCGCCAATGCGCCGGTATTATTCATAAACCCTGACGCAATGCCCACAACGAGGCACATGACAGTTATTTGCAAAGTAGTGTTACTGCCTACCTTGTCCATCAACCTTACGATTAGGTTTACCAATCCGGATTTTTCAAGACTTTCACTGACAACAAGTACTGCTGCTACCGTGATGACAGCTGGGTGACCAAAGCCCAGAAAAGCCTCTTCATAGGGAATGACCCCCGCCAAGGTAAGGAACACCAAAGCCAGAATAGACACGATATCATACCGGGGCTTGCCCCAAATAAACAATATCAGCGCCAAGCCGAGGGTAATGAAAACCAGGATTTGTGCCATTGAATTGTATAAAAAATGGTACTAAGATGGAATGGCAATCGGGGCAGCTAAACACGGATCGGGGATATCAAAGGCATCGACCAAGGGGACGGCATCTTTCCGTATCTCCCAACACAGTTGATTGACCATTTTCCGGATGGCCTTGGTTTTTACCCCATCCATATAACCTTGTTCCAGGTACCAGCCTTTATGGGTTTCCAACTGGTAGAGCGCAAATAAATTACATAGTTTAGTAAGCACCTTCCTGATATCCTTGTCTTCCGTTCGGTTAACCCTTTCACTGAACCGCTGCAGAATAATACGTTCTATATAAGCCTCGCCTACGGTAATCAAATGGTGCTGGCATACATTCATAGCGTCAAAAGGATCCATCCCTTCATCTATTAATCTTTTGATGCGTTTGGCGGCGGAGTCCAATACATCATTTTCCCGGTATTCAAACGCACTCAGGTGAAAATCAGGATCCAGCAGGTGTTTTTCGTCCACGTTGCGCACGATCAGGGGATTTTTTTCCGTCAGCGACGTTTTGGTTCTCAAGGCCACATAATTGATGATGGTAAAGAGGTTCATGTTTTCAAACTGTTCCTTGTAGGCGCTGAGCCTGCTTTTGGCCACCAATTGGAAAAGGACGGTGTTATCCCCTTCAAAAGTAGTATACACATCGGTATCATTTTTTAAAGCATCCATCCTGTTTTCGGAAAGATAACCCTTTCCCCCACAGGCTTCGCGGCATTCCTGGAGGGTAGCTGTAGTATGCCAGGTCACATATGATTTCATGCCGGCGGCAAGTGCCTCTATTTCCAGCATTTCTTCTTCTGTACGGTTAAGGAACCTCTCGGTGACGTATTGAAGGGCGAAGTGGCAGGCGTAGGTTTTGGCAAGCAACGGGATTAACCTGCGCTGATGCATGCGGTAGTTCAGGATAGGAACTTCTGTGCCTCCCTCGGGGCCAAACTGCCTTCGTTGGTCTCCATAACGTATGGCGATGGTCAACCCTGACTTGGAAGCAGCCAGCGCAGAGCGTGGAATGCCTATTCTTCCGCCGACCAGCGTTCCCAACATGGTGAAAAACCGCTTGTTGTCACTGGCGATTGGACTTTCGAATTCCCCGTTTTCGTTGACACGGGAAAACCGATCCAGCATGTTTTCTTGCGGGATGACCACCTGATCAAAGGCAATCAGCCCGTTGTCGACACCATTAAGGCCCATTTTTCTGCCACAGTCCTCGATGTGGATACCGGTAAGAGGGGATCCGGATTCATCCCTTAACGGAACGATGAAGGCACTTACCCCATGGTCCTGTCCATTTATAATTAATTTGGCAAATACGGTGGCCATTCTGCCATGCAGGGCCGCGTTGCCGATATATTCTTTTCTGGCATCCAAATGGGGTGTATGGATGGTAAAGGTCCGGTGGTTTTGATCGTAAGTGGCCGTGGTTTCTATTCCTTTCACATTGGAACCATGGTTGGTTTCTGTCATGGCGAAGCAGCCTGGCAGCTTCAATGAGCCCACGTCTTTTAAGTATTTTTGATGGTGTTTTTCCGTTCCCAAGGAAAGGATACTCATGCCCCAAAGGCCGAACTGAACGCCAAATTTGATGACCATACTCAGGTCATGGTAGCTCAACGTTTCCATGACGGTAAAATACGCCTCCATATCCCCTGACCCTCCATATGCTTTGGGATAACCGACCGCACCATAACCCTTGTCAGCCAGTATTTTGCACCAATCCAATACCTGGTTTCTGTATGCCGTAATGTCAGCGGGATCTACGTAGGCAAAAGTCGGATCCGAAAGTAATTTTTTAATCTCCTTGATCAAGGGTTGTTGGTTGCCATCCAGCATCGAGGTAAGCTTCGGGATGTCAAAAGCCTCTTCTGTGCTGTATGCCGTGGTGACAGTGGGATGTTTGGATTTAAAAAGATAGATAGCAGATTTGCCAATGATCCCAAGATCCTCTTCCAAGGTCAAGAGATCATTTTTGAACTTGATCTGATCATTTTCGGGGATATCTTTAGGTGACCGGTTCTGGGCGAGATCAACCCCGATAGAAGCCAAACTGTTGTACTCCGTGTCCTCGTTAATGTTTTTTTTTATAGCCAGGCGCCACTGCTCCATCTCTTCCCGCGTAGGCGGGGCATTATAGCTTAATTTGGCCTGCAGCATTTGGCGATCATTTTCGTCAAGCCAGGAAACCCTGCGTATAAAATCCTGAAAAGTCTTTAATTCCCTGGAGCTTAGTACTGCATCTGACCAGACGACGTATAAAGTCGGTAAGAGGGCTATAGCATTACCGGATTGATCGGAAAGGATGTTTTGCATGGGTTGCGGATCAGGTTTATGGTTGTTATCACGCGGATAAGTTAATCATTTTATGCGCCATCCAAAAATTGATCCAGATTTATCAGGCCTCTATTTTGTCCCACTCTTCGGTGTTTTTAACCCCCAGGGTATCTGATCCGAACTGCGGATCCATGCCCTCTTCTTTTTGTGCTATATAGTCTTTTAGAGCCTTAAGGGCAGGTTTTCTGAGCATAATGATGGCAATGACATTGAGCCAGGCCATCATGCCGACACCGATGTCCCCCAATATCCAGGCAAGTTCAGCAGTTCGGATAGTTCCATAAAAAGTAGCGACCAAAAGCAGTATCCTCAGGGAGTTGATGGGCCATTTTCGTTTGTTGTCTTTTTGCAGGTAACTGAGGTTGGTTTCTGCAATGTAGTAATAGGCCATAATGGTTGTAAAAGCAAAAAACATAAGTGATATGGCTACAAACCCGGCGCCGAGGGTGGGAAAGTGCACACTGATGGCGTTTTGGGTGAATTCCGGTCCAAAAGAAACACCGGGTAGGTTTTCAACAATAAACCCTCCTTCCGGATCGACGACGTTATATTGACCGGTAAAAAGGATCATAAATGCAGTGGCGGTGCAGATAAATAGGGTATCCACATAGACCGAAAATGCCTGGACAAGTCCCTGTTTGGCAGGATGGCTGACCTCAGCGGCAGCCGCTGCGTGGGGAGCGGTACCCTGGCCTGCCTCGTTGCTGTAAATTCCTCTTTTTATTCCCCAGGAAATTGCCAATCCAAATACTCCCGCGAATGTGGCGTCTAAATTAAAGGCCGATGAAATGATCAGAAAGATGATTCGGGGTATTTCCGTGATGTTCAATACCATGATGAATATGGCCATAAGAATATAAGCCCCGGCCATAAAAGGAACCACGATTTCTGCCACTTTTCCGATGCGTTTCACCCCACCGAAAATAATAAGGGCCAGGAAAACACAGATGACAAGTCCGCTGACCCAAACAGGTACCGCAAAAGCATTTTGCATGCTCAGCGCGATGCTATTGCTTTGGACGCCCGGAAGAAAAAACGCTGTGCTCAATATCGTGGTAAAAGCAAAAAGCATGGCATACCCTCTCATTCCCAGCCCTTTTTCAATATAGAAGGCGGGGCCTCCGCGGTATTGTCCCCCTTTGATTTCCTTGAACATCTGACCTAAGGTAGCTTCCACAAATGCTGAAGCTGAACCCAGAAAAGCAATCACCCACATCCAGAAAACCGCACCCGGCCCCCCCATGGCAATGGCTGTGGCCACTCCGGCAATATTCCCGGTGCCGACCCTGCCCGAAATGGCAATGGCAAATGCCTGAAAGGACGTCACGCCTTTGTCAGAAGCTTTGCCTCCAAACAGCAGCCTGACCATTTCTCCGAAATATCGCAGTTGCAGAAAACGGGTGGTGATGGAAAAATAAATACCGGCGCCTAAGCAGAGGACAATAAGTGCGTTGCTCCAAACAATATCGTTTACATTTCTTACGATTTCTTCCATAGGGTAGGAGGATTCCAATTTAACACAAAGAAAGACAATTTCTTTAAGAATCGGATTTCAGTTTAAAAAAAAGTGAACAGTTGACATAAGCCTTTAATTGATTCAGCATCCTTCCGTTAATGATATTGACCAAAACCTGTTTTTGGCCGGTTCCTTTTTGTCTTTTCAATAAATCTGGCCCAAACCTGGGAATTTGTGTACCTTTGTTGGAAAAAGCAGCAGACGGTGCTTTTGTGAGGGAAGGGGGCTCCGGCCCGAATAAAGTTTTCGAACAATGATAGAGCTAGGCATTATATCCAAGTTACCCATCAGCCGATTTACCGAGCATGGGGCTTATCTGGAACTGAGTGAGGAAGGAGAGGTTTTACTGCCCAAACGTTATTTGCAGGGAAATGAGAAGGAGGGTGATTTAATGGAGGTTTTTGTGTATACGGACAGTGAGGACAGGCCTGTGGCGGTTACGGAAAGGCCCATTGCCCTCTTGGACGAGTTTGCGGTGATGGAGGTCAAAGAAGTAACCCGTTTTGGGGCGTTTGTGGACTGGGGATTGAGCAAAGACCTTTTTGTCCCAAAGGCAGAAATGGCCAGACCCGTTTTTAAAGAGGAAAAACACCTGGTCAGGGTATGCTTGGACCATCGTACCGACAGACTCATAGGCGTCACCAAGTACAAGGATTTTATCTATACGGATACCAGAGGATTTGAAACCGGCCAGGAGGTGGCAGCGCTGGTATTTGAAAAAACCGATTTGGGATATAAAGTATTGATAGAAGGCCGTTTTGAAGGGTTGTTATATCAAAATGAGGTGTTTGAACCTCTTCAGCTGGGTAAAAAAGTCAGGGCTTTTATTAAAAAAGTGAGGGATGACGGTAAGTTGGATTTGCAACTGACCCCAATTGGAAGGCAAAAATATGAAGAAGGAGCGGAGAGGATTCTGGAGAAGCTTCGCAAAGATGGATTTCTTCCCCTACACGACAAAACGCCTTCAGATGAAATCCAAAGGATATTGGGGATGAGCAAAAAGCATTTTAAACAATCTATAGGCCAGCTTTATAAGAAAAAAATCATTAATATTACCGACAAGGGGATAGCGCTGCTTTAATATACCTCATGCACCATCAGGGGTAAAATCACCGAATTTTACCCTGATCAATCCCCGGTTTATTTTTCGTTGAATCATCTAAGTTTTAAAATTTCAGAAGGCTTATTGCAGAATACCGCCTTTTCCCGTTTGATGGCAATGGGAGCTTTGATCAGGTGCGGAAAATTCACGAGGATATGGAGCCAGCTTTCATCATCCCAGGTTTTGTGAGCAATGTGATGCTGATAATCCGGATGGGCCCTGTTAAGAAGATCTTTGGGTCTTAGGTTTAATTTATCCAGAATAATCCGCCAACCTGTGGTTGTGATCCGCTCTTTTTGGATATTGATTTCATTGACATATTTCGAAATGGAACGTGTGTATGCCCTCATTTTCTTATCTACATCATGCTCAGGATTGTAGTAAAAGAACAGCTCATTGGGATGCATTTTCATGTTACTGTGGGTTTAAGTTGGTTAAAATATAGCTATTTAAATCAAAAAGTAAAAATAAATACTGGTATTTTTACTATTTAAGATAAATATTATGGTTATAACTAATAATTGAATATGATATAATCATGTTTTTACCACCGATTTTAACTACAACATATGCTGTGAGCCGGCGCCTATGAATCGTTGTTTTTTGGATCACCTTTGAAATAATAACAAAGACTTTTGGCGGTATTTTATGTAGGTATATAAACTCTTTACTATTTTAGCGCATTCAATCTAGCAACTAATTATCATGAATAATCAATTGGAGAATTTTTTGGGAATAGATGTAGGAGGTACTTATGTAAAAGTAGGCTTGGTCAATCCCAAAGGTGAGATACTGGATTTTTCCAAGGAGGATACAGGAGTGCTCAGAGGCAGTAGCCAAGGGTTCAATTTGGCCTTTGTGGAAGCGGTGGGCAAATTTCTTCAGAAACATCCGGAAGTTAGAAAAGTAGGGATAGGATTGCCGGGATTGGTCAGCAAAGACAGGACCACCACTCTGGAGATACCTGCTATACCGGAACTCAACGGCTTTAATTTAAAAGAAGGCCTGTTGCTGAAATATCCCCAGGTCGACTTTCATCTGGAAAATGATGCCAGTGCCGCGGCGGTGGGTGAATTGCATTTCGGGCATAGTGAGACATCAGGGAGCTATCTTTTTATTACTTTGGGAACGGGAATAGGAAGTGCGCTGATCATGGAGAGAGAGGTGTTTAAGGGAGTGAGGGGCAATGCCATGGAAATGGGACACATGCTCTCCCGGGGCAACAGCAGACTGGAGCCCCTGATCGGAAGGAATGGTATATTGAATATTACTAAACGCATGATGGAAAAATACCCCGAAGAACTGGGGGAATTGAAAGGAGAAGAGTTGGGGATGCATCTGTTGGTGGGAGCGGCAAAAAGCAACAATAAAATAGCCCTGGAAGTATTTTCAGAGGTGGGCGAAATATTGGGCGAAGCTATTGTGTCCACCATACGTATTCTGGATGTGACGGAGATTTATTTTGGAGGCGGAATTTCGGCGGGGCTTCCATTTATCCAGCCATCAATGGAAAAAACCATCAACCAGTACCTGACCCCCTACTACCTGAAAGATTTAAAGATGAACCGGGCAACTTTGGAAAACAACGCAGGGATATTGGGTGCGGCTGCCCTCTGTTTTATGGATTAAGATGGGTGACCGATACTTCGCTGACCTTGTTGATGGCATTAAGCCGGAAAAGAACCTTTAAAGGTTCTTTTTTGCTTTCTGCAGCGCAGCGGTCTGAGGGTTCCAGAAAATAGATGAAAAAACTCTGACTTTTATCTGCGAGTTCTACCCTGTCGGGCCGCCCAAAAGTGGTGATGATTTCCTGGTTGGTTCGGGCCAGAAAGGTGTTTTTGATACGCCGGATTTCATCAAGGTCCTTGATCCTTAGCCCTTCGCAGCCGTTTCTGTCTTTTTTCCAATTGTCCAGATCAACGCTGCCCGCATCCAGCCGGGAAGCACATGATAGGGTAAAAGTAAGGATGACCATACAAAAGAGGGTAGACGGAAACAGGAGGCGCATTGACGTTTTAGTTTAAGGGGACGACTTTAAGAATCGCAAATTTAGGGATTCGGTTTTATTTCCCCTATTCTCCTAAAGATTAAAGTCCTTAATACCAATTTTTTAATATTTGCCCCAGATTAGACAGGGAATCGGTTTGATTTTTCAAGAATTCGTGCAAATTTTGGTGTTTCAAACCATCAACGGACTACCAATAGGTAAATGAACAAATACATCGATCTGATCAAACAGACTTTTGATTTTCCCACCAAAGAATTCGAGGTTGAAAATGATGAACTCCACTTTAACGGTGTGAACCTTATGGATATCATCCAAACCTATGGCACACCGCTGAAGTTAACCTATCTGCCTAAAATCTCCGAAAACATCCAAAACGCGAAGACCTACTTCAACAATGCCATTCAGGCACATGATTATAAGGGCGATTATACTTACTGTTACTGTACCAAGTCATCCCATTTCAGTTTTGTGCTGGACGAAGCCTTGAAAAACGGGGTGCATATAGAAACCAGTTCTACCTTTGATATCCCTTTGATCAGGAGTCTTTATGAAAAAGGGAAGGTAGATAAAGAGATCTATATTGTTTGCAACGGGTTCAAAAGGGAACTGTATAAGCAATACATTTCAGAATTGCTCAATGACGGTTTTGTCAATTGTATTCCGGTGTTGGATAACCTGTCTGAAATCGATTATTACCTCGAGCACGTCAAAGTACCCTTCAAGGTGGGGATCAGGATAGCAGCCGATGAGGAACCTACTTTTGGATTTTATACTTCCCGGTTGGGGGTAAGGTACGGGGATATTATCAAGCTGTATGAGGAGAAAATCAAAAACAATCCCAATGTAAGCTTAAAAATGCTTCATTTTTTCATCAATTCAGGCATCAGGGATACCGCTTATTACTGGTCGGAACTTACCCGGTTTATACAAAAATATGTTGAACTGAAAAAAATAGCCCCTGAGTTGGACACCATGGATGTAGGGGGAGGCTGGCCGATTAAAACCAATGTGTTTTTTGATTATGATTATCAGTACATGGCGGACCAGATTGTTAAGAACATCAAATGGATGTGTGCAAAGAACAACACCGCTGAACCTCACATATTCACAGAGTTTGGCAGCTACACGGTAGGGGAAAGCGGGGCAGTGCTATATTCCATTCTGGACGAAAAGCTTCAGAATGACAAAGAACTTTGGTACATGATTGATGGGTCATTTATTACTCAGTTGCCGGATAGTTGGGGCCTGAATCAGAAATATATCATGTTGGCTATCAACAATTGGAATGAGGAATACCATAATATTTCACTGGGCGGACTCACCTGTGACAGCATGGATTATTACAATTCAGAAGCCCATCAGTTCAACATTTATTTGCCGAAAATCCAAAATGGCAAAAAGCAATTTATAGGTTTTTTTCATACTGGAGCTTATCAGGAATCGTTGGGGGGATACGGAGGTATTCAACATTGCTTGATTCCGGCTCCCAAACACGTGATCATTGACAGGGATAAGGATGGCGAGGTTACCCACAGGCTGTTTGCCCCTGAGCAGAACAGTGAAAGCATGATGAAGACACTTGGGTATTGATTGCGGCAGGAATATTAAAATGGGGATCTAGTCCCCTTTTTTATTTGCTTTTTGTCATAAAAGAAATGGAAAATTTAAGAGGTAATTTGATGGGATGTTTGTAATCACTTGTCATTCATCAAGTTAACCTTTTTTTGTTAAAATCAGTTATTTAAGTAGAACCAAATCTACATTAGTTGCAGGTGATTATATTAACAGAGCGTTTTATGCGAAAACATATTCTATTGCTGATTGTGATTTTTTTACGATGCGGGTTCATTTTTGGTCAATCTGAGACCGTGTATGAAGGAGAGTATGAATTTAAGGGAAAAACGGGAACGGCAACCTTTGAGTTTAAAGAGGGTATTGACGGCAACATTATTCTGGATGGTTTTTTCAGGTTTGACCACAAAGAAATTGATTCCTTGGACCAGACCTTGCTGACAAAATTTCAGGCAAGAGGAAGCTACAAAAATAATCTGAAGAATGGAAATTGGTTATTTGATCGGGAAAGACATAAAGTGCATTTAGAGGATGTGGTGGATTTCAAGGTCCAATCCACCTTAGAAAGTGAGGAAGTGGAGATCAGGGCAAGTTATAAAGAAGGTCAACGGGACGGGACTTGGGATTATATCGAAAATATTTTTGCCGAAAATAAAGTCCAGCCAAAAGCCAGGGCCGAAAAGATCAGGTTTACCAATGGCTACATAGTGGATAACCTGCACTACCGTAATTTTTCGGGTAATTACACCCAGTTTATCAGAGGGAGAATCAATAAAACCGGATTGATGCATGGCGAGTGGTCCTTGGTTTATCTGGTAGATTCTGTGTTAATATCTGAAGTCCGCAATTATGAAAACGGTTTTCTGTTGGGTATTACCCGAAGGAACCTGGAAACGGGCCAAAAATTAGATGAAGCGATTTATTTTTCTACGATTGATAAACTGAACAAGGTGAATGACGGTGTGAATGAAGGTTTCCAGGTGGCCGAAGGTAAGTTTGGAGTGGATTTCAATGACGGCTACAGGAGCAGGGCGCTTCAGCAGCAGATCCAAATGGATGGGAACGCATTCATGGAAGGCTTTATAAAAAATTTGCTGCGCTTTGACGAGGCGATTGGGGAGGGGGGTGAGATTTTGGTTTACCCTTTTTATACCAAGCGGTTTGAATTTGAATTTTCTAAGGAAGATCAGGAGCGTTTGGTGCAAATCCCCATACTTTTTGACCAGCTAAGGGACACTGTGGTCCGTTTCAGTGAGATGAATTCCCTGTCCTTAAACAGAAACAAAAATGACTCATTGGCTTTTTCACACGCTTATTTCGACGACCGGGTCAGAAAACTCGAACAAGTGGCAGAAATTGTGGATTTGATCAGAAGCGGGCAGATCAGATACTATGATTTGGGTAATTTTACCAAAGACGGTATTGAGTATATGTCCCGGGTAGATGAGATCACTTATATCTATAATGACGATACGCTCCTAAAGCCGTTTCCCAGAGAAACCGGCTTTAGGAGCCAGGAATCGCTGTTGGAAGATTTGGAGGCCTATTTGCTGGAGGAGCAGGAATTTGTTGCGGATTTGGCGGGCTTTGTGCGCGGGGAGTTGTATGAAATCGAGGTCAGTTCCAAATTGACCGCCATGGAAGCACAGATCTTGACCAGAAAAAATGAGATTGATTCTTTATACCTCAGTCATGAGGCCATTTCCGATGATGAGCAGGAAATGTTTCTGGCGATCTACAGGACTTTCCTTGAGGAACGGTTTGATGATTTCAGTAAGGAATATGCCAATGAAGTCACTTTTGAAGCGAAGGTGGAAAAAGGGGAGTTGCTTTTGGACCTGCTCGATGAACTTGAAAAGAGGTTTCCCGCCTTAACGGGATTATATCCCCGTAATCTGGAGATTGACAGATTGTATATGGAAGAGACATTCAATCCATTTACCTATACAAGGTACGATGTGCGGGCCAAGGAACGGCTATTTGAAAGCGGGGCGGTCCGCCTGTTCAATCACTACGTGGGTGAGCTCAAGGAGGAAGAGGACTATACCCAAATAAAAGACCATGTCAGTAACATTGAAAAACTTCAGGAAAGAATGATTGAATTAAGAGATCAGGACACCCGGTCCTTGGAAAGGAGACTCAGAAGAAGAAACGCCCCGAATCGCATTGAATCCGCTCTTGATCTCGGATAATTAATTGAACATGAAGTTAAAAGAACAATACAAAATGGAGAAATATTATATCCTCCCGATCATCTGTTTTTTCATATCATCATGGGTATCGGGACAGGAAACTCCGGGAGGAAACAATAATTCTTCAGAGTCCTATCTTCCGGAAAGTAGAACTAGTCTAGCTCCAACCACCGAACTTTGGAATGGCTTATATGTAAAACTGCGTCTCTCGGATAGGTTTTTTTGGTACCAGGAAAATCATTACAGAAGAAAAGCAAGCATGGATAACAGGTCAGACTTTGTCGGCCGTATGGGGCAGATATATAACCGTTTTGGCTTCACCTATTTGTTTAATGACCAGTTTGAAGTCACCCTTGGCCCTACTTTGGTTCTAAATTATACTCCGGACAGGGAAGACCCTACTTATTTGAACTATACTATAGAACCCCGGATATGGCACCAGTGGTTATTTACCCAGAGCATCGCGGGCGCCAAGATCCTGCACCAATTCAGAGTTGAGCATCGCTGGAAAAGGTACAATGATATTGGTGCGGATTATAAATATACCGACCGCTTCCGGTATAAAATAATGGCTTATATTCCTATTAACAAACCCCGCATGGAAAATAACACCTTTTTTATTGCCCCGTCCAATGAAGTATTCTTCGAAACGGGTAAACATATTACCGATGTATTTGAGGAAAACAGGGTGTATACGGCAATAGGATATACCTACAACAATTTCATGTTTTTTGGAGGTCATATGTGGACGTATGGGCCGACGGGCGTGCCGGGAACTTATAGCAACAGGCACATTGTCAGGTTGAACGTTATGTATACCCTTGATTTCAGGAGCCGTAGAACACCTGTCGCTAGGAGTTTACCTTCATTTTAAAACTGTTCAAGTAGAATTATAAAATGAAAAATATAATATTATTTCTGTGTTTTCTGGTCTTGTCGTTTTCTACGGTGGCTCAATACCAAGGGCAATACCGTCTCCAGTACGGACACGATTTTGGATTGGGCTCGGGGCTAACGGGGGTTAATTTTGTGGGTGAATATTTTCCTATAGACAATATATCATTTGCTCCTTCCTTTTCCATATTACTGCCTGCTTCAGGTAAAGCAAGTCAACTTCACATAGATGGCAGGTATTATTTCCAGGAAGAGGCTGTCCAGCTTTATGGACTGATAGGTTACGCCAATTTTCGAAGAAGATTGGAATTCGATTTTGATGATCCTTTGTATCATAGGGGAAGTTTAAATATTGGGGGAGGCATTTTGTATAAACTAATGGATGAATTGGGTCTAAACGGAGAACTTAAATTCCAGCCTCAGAACAATGGAGAGTTTATCATAAAAATAGGGATGTCTTATTTTATCAACTAATTTCTTGTATATTAGTTTTTAGCTTCCACTTTATAAAAAACGTGGTCACATAGGTAAGTTTCAGAAAAAAAATGATGGAAAATTCTATAACAGAAGCCGAATGAATAGCATGAATAATCATTAACATTACACTCAAAATAAGATCTATTTTAATGGCAAAAAAAGAAAAAGAGGCTGTTCCGACTTCCCGGACAGCCTCTTATAGGTAAGAACAGATTTATTAAAAGCTGGTGGATTATTGATTATTTTTCGGTTTAATTCATTTAATTGAATATATACCTGACCCCTAACTGCATTTGCCATACATCCCCGATATTGGCGGTTCTGGTAAAGGAACTTGATGGCAGATTTTCTCTCATGGGGTTGACCTGGTAGGTGGGCACATTCGTAACCGGGTCCATATCCACTATCCCTATGGGCGATTCATTGATGATGATCTGTCCCACACCCCAATTGTTATTGATCATATTGCTGAAGTTGAATATGTCTGCTCTAAGTTGGAGGGTGTTCCTTTTTCCGCCCACATTGATGAAAAAATCCTGCATAAAAGAAAAATCCACCCTTCCCACTATGGGGAGCTGGACTGCGTTTCTTACCGCGTACATCCCTCTTCTGGAACTTAAATGGCTATCCTGATTAATGTACTCATCAAACATTTTCCTTTGCTCTTCCGCAGAATAGGTAGTCCCGTTAACCGTTAAAGGCTCAAATTGCATTTCCCCTAACTGCCGGGTTGTCGGCACGTACAGCAGGTCATTTCCCGCGATCAAATCACCGTTGATGTCCGTCTTGTATACATATGAAGCGACCCGTTGTTTTGAGCCTCATAAAACAGCGAAACGGTACTTGCCATGTTTTTTGCATACTCTTTTCGATAACTTGCCGATCCTATTATCCTGTGTCTGCGGTCGTCCAAAGAAAACCCCGGATAAGGATAATTACTTCCCCTTGCAGAATGGATGTTTTCGTAAGACAGGTAATGCTGGGTATTGCCGTCGACCATGTTTTTTGCGAGGGCATAGTTATAAGCCAGTATCGTATGAAATCCTTTAGTGAAGTTTTTTGTAGCTGGAATGTCAGGCTATAACTATAGCCCCTATTGGTGATGTGGGGATTCAGCCGGTTGGCTTTATCAAAAAAACCGTATAAGGGCCGGTTGTCGGGGCCAGCCATGTTTCTTGCTGGTGGCCTTAGGTTGGCGTCGTAAAACAGAAGATCGTGTACCTGTCTGGTGTAGATGCCCTCGAAAGTACCCACTATTCCACCAAATAATTCTTTGTCGATCCCTATGTTGCTTCTTCATACCTGCGGGTTTCGAAAGCGGGGTCGATATAGGCAAGATCATTGGTCTCGGCCCTTTCGGGGGGATTCGGGAATATAAGCATTCACATCGGGAGAGAAAGCAAAGTCAGTGGTGTTGTCTTCCCTGATTTGTCCCTGCAAGACCCCGTTGGTATTGACCATGTTGGATATATTGATGTAAATAAGCCGCCCGGAAAACAAACCGGTTCCCCTCTGATCTGGAATCCCCGCTCTCCGTCTACATCCCAGTTGAAGCCCATCCTGGGACTCCACATAAATTGCGGTTCAGGCAGTCTGTCGGTACGTATGGTGATTGGTCCCCCGTTGGGCTTTTGAAAATGTAGATTTTCAGCTTCCAAGTTTCTTTCTGCGGTTTGCCCGTAGAAAGGCACGTCCAATCTCAATCCCAATGTCATTTTAAACTGCGGTGTAAAGCAGATTTCGTCCTGGAGATAAGCACTGGCGATTATATGCCTGGATTACTGCAGTGGGAATTTGTCCGCCGGTTAAGGCTGAATATTGCCTTTGATACCGTTGCAATTCAACCTCCTCGCCTGAGGCATGTCTATAGAAATCGTCAAGGGAGTTGTATACATATTGCCCAAAATAGGTGGGGGTAAATGTGTATTCAGAATTGAAGTATTCAAAATTAACCCCTGCCGTTATCGCATGTTTGTCCAGATACGCGGTAAAATTATTTTGGAATTGCCAAGTGTCCGAGTTCAGCCCCCTGTTTGGTGAAAGCAGATCTGTCCCCAATGAGGTATAGTTTCTGCCGTCTTCCAGAATATCTATCATCGGAAAATTACCGCCTCCCCAGGACATAAAGTTCCTGTTGGAAGTTACACCTGCCCTCAGTTCATTGGCGAATTTATTCCCGAAATTTGAATTGAGTTCTATGATTCCGGAGTAGACATTGTCAGTCAAAAGATAGTTGGAGTTTGGGAAATTCAAAGAAAACAGATTTTGGTTTCTTCCCCCAAACCCCAATGATGTTATCGCTACCGGCCTTTCCCTGGACGAAAGAAGGGTGTTGAATCTTGCGCTTAATTTATGGGTAGTGCTGATGTTATAGTCGCGTTTGATCAGAAATTTGTCGGATTCCGTGGCTAAATTATAATCTTCGTACAACCCAGGATCATAGCCAAAATTGTTGATCATAAAGCCCCGCAGTTCGTCCATCTCCGACTTCAGTACCCTTGTGACATTGGCACCTGTTCTGCCGGGGGCATTGGCTATAAAAGGCGAGTTGGGGTCGCTTCTGCGTTCGGATTCCCCACTTATAAAGAAGAACAATTTGTCTTTGACGATGGGGCCGCCTAGCCTGAACCCATATTGCTCTACATTGAAGTCTGTAGTGACCACCCCGGTGCCCCGGGCATTTGTACCCACGAGACTTTGGTTTCTTGTATTGTAAAATGCCGATCCCCTGAACTCATTGTCTCCTGAACGGGTGATGGCATTGATCCCCGCTCCGGTGAATCCGCCCTGCGTCACGTCATAGGGGGCGATGTTCACCTGGATTTCTTCGATGGCGTCCAAAGAAATGGGAGTGGATTCGGTAGGCGCTCCCGGAATCGAGCTGATGAACCAAACTGACTCCATAGGAGGTCATTAGAAATGACAATGACAAAAATAAGTCAAAAGGACAGTGCATGTTAATTTTTCTAAAATCCAGGTTTTGATTAAATCTAAAAATTACATTTGTTTGTGATCATTTTTGGATTCAAGCAGCAAGCGAAAGTGTATGAAAAAATGGATTGTTATTTCTGCCCTATCAATCATTCCTATTTTGATTTTGGCGGGCGCCATTTTCGGGGTATTTAAAAATCAAAATGCGCTCACCCAAAAGGCCCTGGAAACCATCAACGAACAGTTTGCGGGGGAACTGGAAATAGATGCTTCCCATATTTCACCCTTTGCCAATTTTCCTTATATATCCATTGATTTAAAAGGGGTGAGGTTTTTTGAAAATAAGGAGAAAAATACCAAACCGCTCTACGGGGCTTCTGACCTTTACCTCGGTTTTGATATCATGGATATATTGAGGGGGCAATACCATGTGAAAAGCATAAAAATCAAAAAGGGCCATTTAGATGTTGTCAAATATGAGAACGGCGATATCAATTTGTTGCTGGCAAAGAACCTGGACAGGTCACAAGGGGAAGAAAATGTAGAACCCACGGTTGAGAAATTTGAATTTGATCTTCAGGAACTGGTTCTTTCCGGATTTGATGTGTCTTTTTCTGACCAGGTGACCTTACAGGATATTTCAGTCCAGATAGATCAGCTCAAATCCAAAATAAGGGTTGCCCGGGATCATGTGTTTTTCGATATATATTCCAAACTGGTTTTGGACATTCTGCATAACCAGCATCCTACCTTCTTTTCCCGGAAGAATGTGGAACTGGACATGGAAGTGGATTACAATGAATTGACGGAGCTGCTGACCGTGTTTCCTTCCAGGTTAAAACTGGAAGAGGCACTGTTTACGGTGGAGGGGACAGTGGATATAGATGACGACCTGCACACAGATCTGAAGCTGTACGGGGAAAAGCCCGATTTTAACGTATTTGCTGCCTTTGCTCCTAAAGAGGTGGCAGAAACATTGCGGCGTTATAAAAATGAGGGGCAGATTTATTTTTTGGGAACCATAAAAGGAAAGGCCGGAAACGGCCATATCCCTTCGGTGGCCGTTGAATTTGGCTGTGATGATGCCTATTTTGTCAATACTTCGGTTGAAAAAAGGGTTGATGATCTGCGTTTTGCCGGATTCTTTACCAATGGCAAAGAAAGAAACCTAAAAACGTCGGAGCTGCGGCTTCAGCATTTTCACGCCAAGCCTGAGGAAGGGATTTTTCAAGGTCAGCTGGTCATCAGAAATTTTGAGGACCCTTATATCAAAGTCAATCTGCATGCGGATCTGGATCTGGAGTTTTTGGGCGAGTTTTTCGAGATTGAAGGGTTACAGCGTTTGAGAGGACAGGTAACCCTGGATATGGATTTTGATGAGCTGATTGATATGGAAATGCCCGGACAGAGTTTGGCAAGGCTGAAGGAGGGTCTGGACAGTGAACTGACCGTCAAAAATCTTGCTTTCCTGATTCCCGGTTACCCCCATCCTGTCACCAATGCCAACGGGCATGCGGTAATGGAAAAGGGGCAAGTGCGAATGGATAGCCTCGCGTTTTCCATTGCCGATTCCGACTTTGCTTTTCAAGGAACACTTAGTGATTTCCCGGCGCTGTTGCATGGTTTTGATGAAGAAGTGAAGTTATCCCTTGAAGCGGCATCCAAAACCATCAATATACCCCAATTGCTTTCCTATGATTCCGCCATGATGGCATTAACTGATGAAATCATCACTGATTTTAGAATGAAATTGGGTTTTGAGGCCAATGCGAAGGATTTGTTGACGTTTGAATATCTGCCCAAGGGAGAATTTGTGGTGGAAGACTTTTATGCCAAGTTGAAAAATTATCCCCATGTCTTCCATGATTTTGACGCGCGGGTGACCATCAGTGAAAATGAATTGACGGTCAAAGATTTTACCGGAGAAATTGATAAGAGTGATTTTTATTTTTCTGGAATAGTCACCAACTATGGCGAGTGGTTCAATGAGGTGAAAACCGGAAGCTCTTCGTTTGATTTCGAACTGGTTTCCGACCATTTGAGTGTTAAAGACCTTTTGACCTATAAAGGGGAAAATTACCTGCCCGATGACTATAAAAACGAAGAGATAAGTGAGTTGGAATTAAAGGGACGGCTGGATCTGCGATATGATACCGTATTCAGGTCAGCTGATGTGCGGGTGGATCACTTACAGGCCAAGCTCAACATGCATCCCATGAAACTTGAGAAATTCAAAGGAAGGCTTCAATGGGAAAACGGCAATCTTCTGGTGGAGGAATTCGGAGGAAAAATGGGGCAAAGCGAGTTTGGGATCAACATGGCCTATTTTATGGGAGCGGACACGCTGCTTCGTCACCGGCCCAATCATTTTGAACTCAGGGCTTCCGCACTGGATTTAGATGCCTTGCTTAACTATGATCCCAAAAGTACGGAACCGGTAGCCCATGCAGACACCTTCAATATTTTCGAACTGCCGTTTTCGGAGATGCGTTTCATCGCATCCATCGGCAAGCTGAATTATCATACCTACTGGCTTGAGGACATAAAAGCTGACCTCCGGACTACCCAAGACCATTATATCCATATGGATACGCTGGCCTTTAAGGTAGCGGATGGAAGCCTCGGGATGAAAGGCTATTTTAATGGATCGGACTCCAGCCACATTTATTTTCACAGCACCATGGAAGCAGAGCGGCTGGATATCGACCAGTTGATGGTGAAATTTGATAATTTCGGTCAGGATGCGATGATCAACGAAAATCTCCATGGTAAAGTAAGCGGAACCATCAGGAGCAAATTGCTGGTCCATCCCGACCTTACTCCCATTGTGGAGAAAAGCGAGGCCCTTATGGACCTGACCGTCTACCAGGGAAGTTTGGTTAACTTCACCCCTCTCCAGGCAATGTCTTCCTATTTCAAAGACAAAAACCTGAACATGGTGCGTTTCGATACTTTAAAGAATACTTTTGACCTGAAAGAAGGTGTGTTGCATATACCCAATATGACCATTAATTCCAGTTTGGGTTTTATAGAACTTTCGGGAAAGCAGGGACTTGATCTGAACATGGATTATTTTATCAGGGTGCCGTTGGGTCTCGTGACCCAGGTAGGGTTTAGGTCTTTATTTGGAGGAAAAAGCAAAGAGGAAGTGGACCCTGATCAGGTGGATGATATTGTATACCGGGATGATAACCGCAGGATAAGATTTCTCAATATCAACGTGAGAGGCACCCCTGATGATTACCGGTTTTCTCTGGGAAAAGAGAGAAACTGAAGGTGCCGCTAAGTCAATCATAATATTTCACCCCTATCCTCCCGATGATGGGAGGGCACGCGTGCGCGCCGCCTTCTCCCCAAAACCTATCCACTGATTACACGGCTTGGCACGACGAATAGGTTTCCCTTTTTGCAGGGGGTGTCTAGATAAAGCCGGCCAAAATGGAATTTTTGGTTTGTCTTTTTTGGAGGAAATTTTTTTGGCATGGATTTTTCAAATGATTATTCTGTTTACAGATTGAATATAACAAATGCATAAAAAATGACGTTGATTTTAGTTTTGCTGGGAGCTTTTGTGGTTTTCATTCTCAGTACATTAAGTGGGGGAGGGGCCAGTTTGCTCCTAATGCCTTTGGTAGCTGTGGTAGTGGGGGTAAGGTCAGTCGCGCCGGTGATGACCATCAGTATCGGCCTGGGCAGCATTTCAAAAGTCATTTTGTTTTGGAAACACATTGATTGGAACCTGTTCAAGTGGCTTTTCCCCTCTACGGTAATCGGTTCCATACTCGGGGCCAATATGTTTGCGATCCTTTCCACTGAATATCTTCAGCTGCTGATCGGCTTACTGCTGATATCCACGGTCTTTCAGTTCAATAAGAAGGAAACTCCTGCCAAGTTCAAAATAAAAGCCTGGCATTTTGCCCCTATGGGTCTGGTCGTTTCCTTTCTGTCTGGTCTGATAGGGGGGGTAGGGCCACTGATGAACTCGGCCTATCTGGGCTACGGTATTTCCAAAGAGTCGTTGCTGGGAACAAGGTCAGCCAATGCGATCCTCTTACACTTAACCAAGATAGTGAGCTACGCCTACCTGGGCTTTGTCAACGGCGAGGTGATCCAGTATGGCTTGATGATTGGATTAAGCTCTTTATTGGCAGTGTATGCAGGAAAAATCGTACTTGCAAAGATGTCTACCATCATATTCAGAAAGATCGTTGTGGCCAGTATGGTGCTGAGCGGAGGCCTGATGCTGTGGAAAAACCTGCCGTTTATACAGGAAATATTGCAAAATATCTAATTTTGAACAACAACAAATGAAATTATCCATATCCTCCAACGTGCACCTGGTAGAACCGGGTGACTTTGAACCCACCGATCATTGGTATCCCCGGGTACTGAATTCCAACGTCCATCCATTGGTGTCTTATTTTTTGAACTTGTCCAATGAGCAGATCAAGGAGAGGTATTGCCGGCTTCATCCCCAAATTGATCCGGAAGCTATTGCCGCTTTGTTGGCTTACCAGCCAAAATATTTCAGGTGGTCGGGAACAGATCTCATGCATGTGACCAACCATAAGGGGAACCGTAAACTCACCGTGATAGAAACCAATAGCTGCCCTTCCGGGCAAAAATCCATGCCTGTGTTGGAAATGAATGCGGAGAAGGGGGGGTACAAAAGATTAATAGAGAACACCTTCAAACCGATGGTGGATAACCATAAGGAAGTTGGGGCTTTGGTCGTCATTTACGACAAGAACCCCATGGAAAATATCGGCTACGCGGCTACCATAGCCGATATTTTTGGAGAGAACGTATATTTGGCCAAATTTCTTGAAAATGATGAAGACCCGCCAGTCAGGTTTGAGCGGAGAAAAATGTATATCCGGGGCCCTAAGGAACAATGGATAGAAGCAAGGGCAGCTTTCAGGTACGTCACCCAAAACCCGTGGACCAGGATACCGGAAGAATGCAGGACACTTTTGTTGAACCCGATTGAGGCATGCCTTGCGGGAGGAAGGAACAAAGAAGCGGCCAGCATCGCCTACGAGACATTCAATAAAGAATTTGAACAGAAAGGGATTTCGATTTTCACTCCCACCACTTTTCGTTCCGTACCTTTTGATAAATTAGAGGAATCTTTTGAGGCATTGGGGGGGACGATGGTGATCAAAGTTCCCGATAGCAATGCCGGTCAAGGCGTATATACCATTATAAACCGGAAAGAATTGGAAAAAGCCCTTGAAGTTCTTGGTGATAGTCCCTCAGAACGTTACATTGTGCAACAATTAATTGCCGCCAACTATATAGATGGCACTGACCCAACGAAAAACTGGTACCATGTGGGGACGATTCCGGATCGTAAAGGCAGAAGTTATGCCTTTGACATCCGGATGATGATGCACGCCACCGAGGAGGGAATGAGGCCTCTTGCTGCATATTCCAGAAGGGCAAAGATACCGTTGAATGAGCCCATCCCGGAGGGTATGGACTCCTGGGATATGTACGGTACCAATTTATCGATAAAAGGGGATGATGGATGGACCTATGCCGATGAAAGGCTGATGTTGTTCGATATCAGAAATTTTGGGTTGCTGGGTTTAGGTATAGACGAATTGATCCAAGGTTTCATACAAAGTGTCATGGCGGTTTACTCCATTGACCAGCAGGCGAAGAAGATGTTTCAACCGAGTCATATTATTGAAAAATGAACAGTATGATAAACAAAATTCTGATTGTAGAAGACGACATTGTTTTTTGTAAGATGTTGACAAGATTTTTAGTAAAAAACGGGTATTCTGTATCTGATGCTCAGTCTGCCAACGAAGCGTATACCCACCTTGGCCAAAATGAATTTGACCTGGCTATTCTGGATTATAAGCTTCCGGATGAAAATGGAATTGACATTTTAAAAAAAATAAAAGGGAGCAGTCCCGCCACCAAAGTGATCCTGATTACCCGGTTTTCCAGCCAGCAGGTGGAAGATATGGCCGAGCAGGCGGGGGCAGATGCTTATATCAGTAAGCCTATAGATCCAAGTGATCTATTGATACAGATTCAAAAAATGTAGTATACTTACGCCTTGTATTTTTATTCGGTTAGAAAACTTAAAATCCGGCATTAAAGCCGTTATGGGGACCTGTGTAAGTATTGTTTTCCACATGCAGGCGGACAGCCTATCCAATTGCTGTAAAAAATTATAAAATTGGCAGTGAAAAGTACAATTTGGGGGGAGATTCCCCATTTTTTTTAAAATCATTATCCCCCTATGGCTTCTGAAAGGCTAATATTAGGCTGGCATGTTTCATGATATATAAATATTACAATAGTGTTTTATGTTATGAGAAGATTATTAATAGTTCTTTTAATGGCCCTGGTTTTCTTTTCAACTGTCAGTGTATCCTGGAGGAGCTTCGGGAATGTGTTTAGGGGATTTTCCCTGTCGCAAGAATTTTCTCCCATGGAAGATTTTACCGATTACCTGGAGAATGGTTTGAAATGGTGGGATGAGGAAACCGATTGAGCGTGTGAGGGATCTGTATTATATTGCCACCAAACTCACCTACCATTAGGCCGCAGCCGATCCGCTTAAATCTTGATAACAATATTTACGTTTGATTTTATTTAATTAGGATTGATTTTCCAACAGCCCCACAAACTCCCTGAAGTTTTCTTTGGAAATAACCTCGATATCAGCATGGTAGGTTTTGGGAAAATTTGACGGGATATTAACTTTCGCTTTCGGGTGCCATTTGAGTTCATAACCTGTGATTTTTCCGTCCGATTCTTCTACATAGTCGATTTCCTGTTGCTGCTTGGTTCGCCAAAAATATCTCTTACAGTATCTTTTTGTAATAATGATTTCGTTTGAGTCTTTCAGATATAAGAAAATTTTCCCATAATATGCCAATGTCATTTCGCAATACAATAGGGCTAAAATTCTGGATAATTGCATTGCGGATACCATTGTCATAACAATAAATTTTCCGGTTGGTTTTGATCTCGTTGCGAAGATTCCGGCTGAACGAAGTAAGCGGATAGACGATATACGAAAGTTCCAATATGTGGATATAGCTTGAAACTGTGTTTTTGTCCACTCCCGTTAATTGTGCTATTTCGTTGTAACTAACTTCGCTTCCTACCGGAAAAGCCAAAGCCCGAACAATTTTTTCCAGGACTTCGGGCTTCTTAATGTTGGCGAAAGAGAGAATATCCTTGAACAGGTAACTTTGGGTAATTTCGTTGAGGATTTCCCGTTCATCCCCTCTATTGTTGATGACATCGGGATAAAACCCGTAAATCAGGCGGTTTTCCAAATCTCTGGTTGCATCTAAGTACCCGACTGATTTTTCGTATTCCTCATAGGATATGGGAAACAGAAAATACTCAAATTTTTTTCCCGTCAGCGGTTCATTGGTGTGGTTTCGGAGCTCGAAAGCCGACGAACCACTCATAATCAACTGCACATTTTTGAATTGGTCGTGAATGATTTTTGCAGTAATCCCGATATTCTCAATCCGTTGTGCTTCGTCTATAAATACAATTTCGGAGCTTCTGATAATGGTTTCAATTTCTTTAGTATTTGGATTGGTCAGCCGTTGTTTTACCAAAGGATCATCACCGTCAAGAAACAAAAAATCTTTTCCGCGCAATACCTCCCGAATCAGCGTTGTTTTTCCGACCTGCCTTGCACCGATAACAATAATGGTTTTTCCTTTGAACAGCTTATCTGAAACCCTATTTTTAAGGCTTCTTTCAATCATAATCTTTTTTGATTCACCAAAAGTTTTTTTTCAGTGAATTCGACCTGAATAAGTCATAAACAGCATGTTATAGAACCGACTTCCTAAATTCCAAAGGAGAGAAGTCCCCGGGCAGATCCTCCGACTTTTTGTGGTGGGATAAAATTTTTCGTAGGTAAAGTGCCTGTAGGCAATACAGGAAATAGGTTCATTGCCATCGGGTTTGCGATTTGAAATTACATGCTGTGTACTTGTCCAAGTTCCGGATCGACTTTTTAATTACAACGGGCATATCTGATCTTTCCGCCGAAACATCTTGAAAAGAAAGAGGGAAATGCCTTCGATGATGAGGTAGGATTTTTATCAGATTTATAATTTGAAATCATTTTTTTGGTAAGCAAATTACATAAAATATAATATTTTTAACCAAATTACTTGATTTTTGTTGTATATTACCTTAACTTATATACTTTAATTATTTAAAGAATTATAATATATAATTTTATTTTGAAAATATTTTATAACCAAAATTAAATGATGTATGATTAGCCCATTACTTATGAATAAGAAATGGGGAAACGGCCCCATTCCTTGTTCAGGAAAATTAACCACACTATTATTATTTGCATATTTAGGAATCACCACAGTATCAACGGCCCAGCAAGTAACAACCAGGGGCCAGGTGACAGACCCGTCGGGAGAATCGGTGCCGGGAGTAAATATCCTTGAAAAAGACACCAATAATGGTACGGTAACGGATTTGGACGGCAATTATGAAATCACTGTTTCCTCGCCTGAAGCCATTCTCGTTTTTTCCTTTGTGGGTTTTGAAACCCAGGAAATTCCTGTAGAAGGCCGGACCCAACTGGATGCAATGCTTTCTGAAGATACCCGGAGCCTCGATGAGGTAGTAGTAGTGGGATATGGGGTGCAGCGCAAGAGTGATTTGACGGGTGCCATTTCCAGTGTCAAGTCTCAAGACATCACCAGATTACCTACTCCAAACGTGACACAGGCCCTTCAAGGCCGGGTCAGCGGCGTGCAGGTCACTTCTACCTCCGGAGCTCCCGGAGCCGGCACGACCGTTAGGGTACGGGGAGTGGGAACATTAAACAATGCCGACCCTTTGTTTGTCGTGGACGGGATGTTATTGGAGAATATAGATTTCCTTAATCCCAATGATGTTGAATCGATAGAAGTACTAAAGGACGCTTCTGCCACTGCTATATATGGATCCAGGGGGGCCAACGGCGTCATCATCGTGACTACCAAACAGGGAGCTTTCGATCAAGCGGCTACGATCTCCGTAAACGCCTACACTGGCGTCCAACAGGTCGCAGACAGGATAAGCATGGTAAATGCACGGCAATATACCCAACTCGCCAATGAGCTGAGGCAAAATGAAGGAGCTCAACCTCCTTATAATGAAGATGAATTCGGAGCAGGGACGGACTGGCAGGACTTCATCTTTCGCAATGCTCCCATCAACGATATCAACATAGGTGCCACAGGTGGTACCGCGAGCACCAGCTACAATCTCAATGTAAACTATTTCAATCAACAAGGAGTAGTGCGGGAATCGGACTTTGAGCGCTTAACCGTCAGGTTGAACAATCAATACAAAGCTTCTGACGCCGTGAGGTTCGGGCATAATCTTTCGTTCATTTATTTCAACCGTCAAGATGAGCCTTCAGGCATAGTCGCCACCGCTTATCGCGCACTGCCTATATTTGAACCCCGGCAACCGGACGGCTCTTTCACGGACATGACCCCCACCGGAAACCCCGCCGCCAGTTTTGAATACAACCGGCACAATGAGAACCACAGCTACAGAGCGGTGGGTAATTTCTTCATGGACGTAGATTTCCTCCAGTATTTCACTTTCCGCTCCAATATGGGAGTCGACTTTATATTCAATGACAGCCGTGTATTTACGCCTACTTTTTATGTTTCACCGGCCCAGCAGGTATTGGAAAATATGATCAACGTTTCCAACAACCGTACCAGGAACTGGCTGTGGGAAAATACCATAACATTTGAAAGAGAATGGGATAGCCACCGCCTCAACGTCCTCGCCGGTATCACTTCCCAGGATTTCTATTATGAGGAGCTTGGTGGACAAAGAAGAAACCTTCCCGGAGAAGACCCTTCACTATGGTATCTCAATGCAGGTGAAGAAATCACCCAAACCAACAATAACCTTGCGAGGGATTGGTCCATGGTCTCTTATCTATTCCGGGTCAATTACGTGTTTAACGACAAGTACCTGTTTACCGGAACAGTGAGGGTAGATGGATCTTCCAGGTTTGGGCGCGAAAACCGCTACGGTACTTTCCCCTCAGTAGCAGCCGGATGGAGAATTGCCGAAGAAGGCTTTATGCAGAATTTTGACGTGTTGAGTGATCTGAAACTGAGGGCAAGTTGGGGTATAATAGGCAATGATAAAATCGGGGAATATGAAGGACGGCCCGTGGTCACCGGCAACGAAAATGCCGTATTCGGCCCCGGCGAAACCTTGACATACGGAGCAGCCCTCACCCGTCTGGCCAATCCGTTTATCCAATGGGAAGAAACGGTGCAGTCTGATATCGGCTTTGAATTTGGTTTGTTTGACAACAAACTTACCGGTGAGGTGGATTACTATTTCAGGCGGACGAACGATATTCTCGTATCAGTACCTATACCCGCTTATGTAGGTTCTGCTGAAAACCCAGTCGTGAATGCAGCCAGTGTGGAGAACCGCGGATGGGATATTACCCTGAACTGGAGAGAAAGAAGAGGGGATTTCGGCTATGACTTCGGAATCATTGCTTCTACGGTTCGAAACACCGTGCTAGACATAGGAGAAGGCAACGAAGCGATATTCGGAGGCGCAGTAGGAATCAGTGGGTTATTGGGATCCAGAACCATCATCGGAGAATCCATAGGACACTTCTTCGGGTATAGGACATTAGGTGTTTTCCAAAACCAGAATCAAGTAGAAACCTCCCCGACGAGAGGTCCCGAGGTTCCCGGAGACTTGATATTCCAGGACACCAACGGGGACGGTCTGGTAGACAGCAATGACCGGATCATCTTGGGAAGTCCTATCCCCGAGCTGATTTTCGGCTTTCATTTCGGTGCAGATTACCGGGGGTTTGATCTCCGGGCTGATTTCAACGGCACTTATGGGAATAAAATATACAATTCAAAAAAGCAGACCAGGTTTGATACCTATAATTTTGAAACCACTTACCTGGACAGGTGGACGGGTGAGGGAACCAGTGACACAGAACCAAGGGTAACGAATGGCGGCCACAATTATGAGGTTTCGGACCGCTTCATCGAAGACGGATCCTTTCTCAGACTAAGAAATGTCCAATTGGGCTATACCTTTAACCAGACCTTCCTGGATAGATTCAATATCAATAATTTCAGGGTTTACCTGTCAGGCACTAATTTGTTTACCATCACGAATTATACAGGTTATACGCCTGAAATAGGTGGTGGTGACGTCCTTGGTACCGGATACGATAATGGGGTATACCCCATCTCCAGAGTGGTCAACCTGGGTATTTCCGCAAACTTCTAATCCAAAATTGATAGCCATGAAAAATATCACAACATATCAACTTACATGTTTATTGCTTTTGGCCTTCGCCGCCTTCACCGTATCCTGTAGCGACGAATTTCTTGAAAAGAATCCTAAAGCGGAACTGACTTCTGAGAGTTTCTGGCAAACCGAAGAGCAAGCTGTTCAGGCAGTCAACGCGACCTATAGCCATCTACGGAATTGGGGCGTTCACGTATTTTCTTATTTGGGTGTAACGGACATTGCTTCAGATGATGCGACCAAAGGAAGTGTGCCGGGTGATTCGGATTTTCTCAATGAGGTCAATAACTTTACGCATGACGCCAACAATACGGCGATAATCGGACTCTGGGGGGCTTATTATCAGGGAATATTCAGAGCCAATCAGGTCATCGTCAATGTACCGGAAATGGATATAGATCCTGACCTTCGGGAAAGACTCGTGGCCGAAGCCCGTTTTCTAAGGGGATATTTTTATTTCTTTTTAACCAGGGTATACGGAGATCTGCCTTTGGTCGCCCATCCCTTAGACCCGGATGAATACACACAGGAACGCGTCCCCAGGGAACAGATTTTTGATTTCATCATAGCTGATTTTGAATTTGCCGCGGCCCACCTCCCGGAAAAATCCGGCTATCCTGCCGCAGATCTGGGTAGGGTGACCAGGGGGGCGGCTCATGGCTTCCTCGCCCGGTTGTATTTGTTTCAGAATGATTTTGAAAATGTGTACGCACATGCTATGGAGGTCATTAATTCCGGGGAATACAGTTTGCATCCGGATTACCTGGAAATATTCAGGGAAGCTGGGGAACATTCTTCGGAAAGTGTTTTTGAGGTTTCTAAAGTCGCCTTGGAACAAGGCGGAGGGGGTTCGCAGTTTAACCAGGTGCAGGGAATAAGAGGGGACCCTAACCGCGGCTGGGGCTTCAACAGCCCTTCGGATGATTTGATAGCTGCCTATGAAGAAGGTGACCCGCGACTGGAAGCCACTGTCATATTCAACGGCGATACGCTGGAAAGCGGGGAAATCGTACGGGCAGTTCCCGGAATGGGCCCCAACGCCAGGTTCAACAGAAAAGCGCACCTGCCCGAAATGCCGCCAATAGGTACCCAAAACAGCGGAGCCAATATCCGGCTGATGAGGTATGCGGACATCCTGCTGATGGCGGCTGAAGCCGCCAATGAATTGGGAAATTCGTCCGAGGCGCTGACTTATCTCAATATGGTTCGCGAAAGGGCCCGGCAGGGAGATCCTGATGTACTTCCGGATGTGACCACTACCAGCCAAGGTGAACTGAGAGAAGCCATCTGGCATGAAAGAAGAGTGGAACTCGCCATGGAACAACAACGCTATTTTGATATTGTCAGACAGGGAAGGGCACAGGAAATCTTTGCCAACCTGGGCATCAACTGGATGCCTAACCGCCATGAAATATTTCCGATTCCACAAGCGGAAATCGATATCAGCGGAGGTGTGCTTACCCAAAATCCCGGATACTGAGTGTTGCGAATAGCTTCGGCTAATGCTGTGCGAATGATGAGGGTAGGCCCCCCGGAGCCGGTGTAAAGGCACGGGCTCTAAACCGCCTCTAAGCTGTTTGGGTTAAATGACCCGGTAGTGAGCATTAGGACTGCTCAACTTTTAACACAGTCCAGGGGGAGAATCTATGCGTGAAGTGTGTAACCAACTCAACCACCGCTTGCTCAAATGGGTTTTGCGGGTGCTTTGGTGTCGCACAGGAAGGTGCGCAAAGTTCTTATAGCCAGTGGATTTAAATGTTCGAAGCATCTAATCTGTCCCGCTGCATCGTGGATAGTGGTTGTTGTTGTGAGCGGTTTTTCTCGCCGTTCTTATGTTTTGTCCTTTCTGCATTTTATCATGTAAAAAGGATAATTTTCCGTTACTTCTGCAATGTCAAAAAGCCCTGCTTTACCAAATTCTTCCTGTATGGTTTCTCTGTCATAAAAGAACATTTTTACGCCACCAAACATTTCAAACCTGTCCTTACCGATGCAAGTTCCCTGTCCGTACGTCTGTGCCTTTTTTGTGATGGCTGTAAAAACCATCAAGCCGTTTTTTGTCAGCTGGTTATAGCAGTCAGTGATTAATTTTATTCTTTCGGCTTTGTCCAACAAGTGAATCAACGCGTAACAAAATATGCCGTCATACAGTTTGTTGTCAAAAGGCATTTCTGTTACCGAACCGTGATAAATAGTCAGGTCGTCACCAACATGTTTTTTAGCTATATCAATTGCTGTCTGAGAAATTTCAATTCCCGTTACTTCCATTCCGCTGTCTCTGAAAATTTGAGCATTTCGCCCATAGCCAATTCCCGGAATTAGAATATTTTTTACATGGTTAGCAATAAAAAAGTCATTTGTCAATACCGCAGATATTGCAGGTTCTGAGCCCCACATTTTCTGATGGTCTTTAAATGCTTCTTCCCAAAATTCTGCCATTGTTGCTTAGCTTAAATACCAATTTTATCCCGTTAGGGGAAGACGCACTTCCGCTTTGGCGGTGAGCTTATCGCTCATCCGCGTCTATTTATAGTGGCTGCTCCCGTTCCTATGCATGGTGTTTCATCCAATTTAAATGTCTTGTTGTAGTTAATGTAATAGGAATTCTTTTCATGTCCCAAAAAACCGGACCGTTCTCTAAAGTCTTACTTTCTATGCAAACTTTAAAGCCGAAGTGCTGATAAAATCTCAGATTTTTTTCACATCAGAACTCCATCATGTAGTCAAAATCAGCGGTCATTTCTTCCAGCACGCCATAAGCCTCTTGGGTAATTTCCGCAACCAGATTTTGAGTCCCTTCTTTTTTACCTGTTTTTAACTGGTCCTCCAGCTTTTTGGCCTTTGAGCTAGCCGGGATATTGAATTGGGCAAATCTACTGGCCAACTGGTGGGCAATGTCCTGCAACCGCACATAATTCCTGTTTTCCCATGCTTTGTTAAGATCGGTGAGGTCCTGATGCGTTTGGTTGCAAAAATCCACCACCAACTCCTTCAGCATCTCCGCATCTCCCATGCAGTATTTTTCCACGGCAGACAGGTCATACGATTTCTCCGGTCGCACACGGGTCTTTGGGGCCGGTCTCTCCTCCGATTTGGCTTCGGATACATCGATGTATTGAAGGATTTGAGAAACAAGTTCTTTCTCCTTGAAGGGTTTGAGGATCAACCCATTGAACCCCTCAGCTTTAATGGATTCCTTTTCTTCCGCATATACATTGGCAGTGAGGGCAAAAATGGGCAGGTCTTTGTATTGTTCCATCCCCCGGATGATTTTTAGGGCATCATACCCATTTATCTCCGGCATCTGCAAGTCCAGCATGGCCAGATCATAATCCAGTTTCTGAAAGTTGTCCCTTAGCCTGATACCCCCCAGGTAACTGGTCACCTGGGCTCCCAAGCTTTTCAGCAGCAATTCGGTGAATTTTAAAACGGTTTTATCGTCATCAACCAAAAGGATTTTTAAATCCTGTAATGCGCGCTCATTACCTGATGGCTCTTTTTCAGCAATGTGTTGCTGTGGGCCTGTTAATTCCGTGGGAATGGAAACAGTCACCGTTGTGCCTTTTCCTTCTTTGCTCTCAAAATCAACGCTGCCCTTCATGAAATCCACCAACTTTTTGACAATGGCCATACCTAGCCCGGTTCCGCCGAACTTCCGGCTGATTGTGCCGTCTCCCTGATGGAATTCGGTAAATAGATGCTCTTTTGCTTCCTGGGACATGCCAATGCCTGTATCCCTAACCATAATTTGGAGCTGGGCTGATGGTTTTTCTTTAAAGGCCACCCCAATGTTTATTTCACCTTCCTCGGTGAATTTTACCGCATTGGATAAAAGGTTATTGAGGATTTGAGTAATCCTCAACTCGTCCCCGAGCATCCATTTGTCATCCGGAAGGTCCAATTGCAGGGTCAAAGCCAATCCTTTTTCCTGTGTCTTTGCCTCAAAAAACTTCTTGATATTTGTGAAAAGAGATGTTGGGTCAAAGGGATGCCTTGATATCTCTATTTTTCCCGCTTCTATTTTTGAAAAATCCAGTATGTCATTCACCACTCCCAATAGGTTTTCCGAAGCCAGATTCGCCATATTTAAAAATTCCTGCTGCTCGTCGTCCAGATCGGTTTTACTCAGCACTTTGTTGTAACCTTGAATGACATGGAGCGGATTCCGGATTTCATGGCTCATATTGGCCAGAAAATCCTGCTTCGCTTTGGCCAAATTATCCGACCTTTGTTTCGCTTCTTCCAGTTTTTCCCGGTAGGTTTCCGCCTTGTTGATTTCTTTGATGATGCTAAAGATAAACAACGCCGAACCTATTACGCCCAACAGCGTGAGAAGACCAAGCAACAGCGACAGTTTATAGGTAAGCGCGTAGGCCGATTCGTTTTCAGCTTGGGATTGAAGCAGCGCCTCATTCTGTAATGAGGTAATGATGTCCTGAATATAAAAAATCAAATATTCGTTTTTTTCCAATAACTGCTGCTCGAGGTAAGCCAGCCTGGAATGCAAAAAGCGCTCTTCATTGGAGATGTTTGCGACGTAATTCCTGATAAGATACAAAAGGGAATCAGCAGCTGATAGAGGTTTACGGGCGGGGGGTACATCCACAGTGCCTCCCAGATTAACACGCAACTGCTCCACGAGCTCTTCTAAATCGCCTTGTTCTTCCTGCGCCAGCGCGAGACTGTCTTTGCCTGTCCGATTGTCCAAAGTATCTTTAGGGCTAGATAAGCCAAGACCTAAATTCCTCCTTGCGGTATCTATCCTGGAGCCTATTCTTCTCAGATTTCTAAGTTTTCCGCTTTCTTCCTGCCTCCTTATTTTCCTTTCGATATCATTGAGTGCTTCCTTGCTAAACTCTCTGTTGAGCAGGTTTTTCTTCACTTCCGAAAGGCTGGTATGAACATTCACCAGTTCCTCAATATTATACTGTATGCTCTCTATTTTATAGCTTTCAATAGGACCGGAAGCTTCTTTACAAAGTTTATCCAGCCGGGATTTTACCCTGGAAAGATAATCTACCGTGTCTCTCTGTCCTTCTTCGGAGGAAAACGTGTTGCTGTACCTGTCCAATTGGTAAACATCGGAAAGCAAGTGATTGTATTCCATGAGTTTTTCATTTGGCTTGGACAGGGTATCCACAGACGCCATAAGGTTCTTCACACTTATATAAGTAAGTATACTCACCCCTAAGATCAAGGTTCCAGCCAAGATGAAACCCACCACTACCTTTGCCCTCGCATTCAAGATCATCGTCTCCATGTTTGATTTAATGCGTTGAAATTCAAATATTGTACCATTGGCATCGAAACCTAATGATATAATTATTAGCCGCCAAATACCCTGATAGACGGCAAAGGATCGGTATCTTTCCCCATTATTGGCTCATTTAAGAAGTCCACAGTTCAAGGAAATTCACCACAGGTTGAGGAAGAAAGTCAATACTTTGGAAATCAGTAAAGTATAGAATTTATTGGGGTAGGAGACTGAAAAATACAGCCTTGTTTTAAGAAGAGGTGTTTCGGGTTAGGGCTTCAGTTGAGGATCAGCTCATCCAGCCCTTCAATGGAGTCAATGGTTTCTTCCCTGTATTGTAAAGTCCAGCCCATGGATGCTGTGAGGATATAGATTTTGGACAGCTCACTTACCAACCTTTCCTTGGCATTTTCCTTTAGGTGGGATTGATTGATTTTTTCCTCCATCATGGTTTGGACCCTGCTTTTTATCTTGTTATAATCCTCAGCTCCGAATTTATTCAAATAATCCTGGGTGATGTCATAATATTCGATGTCCGGGTAGATGTTGATTTCGGGTTCAGGGATGTAGGTGATCCGCACCGTCCTGTTTTGTTCATCGATTTCCGTCATCACCTGTCTCAAATCATACCCGACGGTGACTTTGGCGTTGACGATGACCAATGCTTTTTTGTTGGCGGAAAAGATGTCAAAATAATTTCTGCGGGTATTGCGGTAACTGACTACCTGCGAAAAATGCCCTTCCGTTACTACCAGCTTGCCTACCTGATTGATTTGTTGTTGTATGAGGGCGGTATTCATGGTCAACTCCTGCTTTTCTTCCTTTTTGTTGACACAGAGCTGAATCAGGAGTACCGCCACCAAACTGATGATGATGCCTGCTATGAATCTATACATGGACCTTTATGCATATCCTGCTGTTATTCTCCGGGCTGTTTTCAATAAACTTTATACATTTTATTGGCCGAATTGATATAATCCAACGGATTGAATGTTTTGTCGAATGAATTCTGGAGATTGTTCAACTTGTTTTCCAGATCGGTCATTCTTGGTCCAATATGTTGACTTTTTTTGTATTTGGCAATAAGATCGTTGTATTTGCCTATGTTTTCGCTGATTCTGAAGGTAATGGTGCCAAACCTTACTTTGAGTGATTGTATTTCGCTCATTTCGTAGTAAAAGGTATTTTTCCAGTTTTTGGGGTTGTTGTTGCGCTCGTCCCTTACTTTTTCTGAAATGACATCCGTGAGTTCATTGAGATATTGGTACCTTTTGTTGGCGTCATTTTCCATGGTAAAACGGCGGTTAAAGTCCGCTCTCTTGATGTCCAATATCGTGAGGTTTTTTTCCAGATTGGATTCATAAAGCTTTTTGAGCTCTTCCAGTTCGACGTTGATGGCTTCCCATTCGGTTTCTACCAGGTCCTTGTCATTGGTATATTGTCCCAATTCGGAAACCAGTTCAAACATTTTTTGGCTTCTGTCTTTGAGTTCCTGGTTTTTTTTACCTCCTCCGATATTTTCTATGTAGGTGGACATCCCCATAAACAAAGCCTGGCTGAAGGTGCCGAAGATCGGCGTGCCTGCAGTCAGGTCCCCGGTGATGTTCATCAGATTGGATACCACACCGAACGTGGCGCTGGATTCCTTGTTTTCATTGACATAAGCCTTGAATCCGGAATACCATTCGCTGAAACCCGGATATTGGGTAGGGTTGCCGATCTGGTTAAGGGTGGTGAAGAAATCCCTGGCAGAATTGAACAATATCAGCGGTTTAAGTTCCCTTTCCATGGAGACCAGGTTGATAATCGCTGACTGGTAGTTGCCCTTATAAATGTTCAATTCAGACTCTTTTTCAGCTTGTTGGAAATCTTCAATAAGCTTCACTCTTTCCACCAGTTTGTTAATGATTTGGCGTTCATTGGTGGTTTGTTCAAGCGACTCATCCAAAAGCTGGATCTTCAAATCCAGGTCGGTGAGCTTTGTTCCCAAATCGCTGTTGAGTGAATCGGTTTTCTGCTCAATGCTTTTCAGTAGACTTTGCTTGAGCGTATTTTCCAGCGTCACTACCAGACTGTCCTGTTGGGCTGCTGCAGGATAGCTGACGGCTATCATTAGCAGCATCATGATCATATTACTAACTCTATACATGGGTTTTAAACATTGTGGATGGGGCTAAAGCCATTATTATGCCATAATTTACTGTTTTGGTGTTGTTTATGTCTATTAATGTGTTAAATATCTCCTGCGAATGAAATCAAAAAACTGCTTATTTCCTACCACGATTCCTTCAACGGGGAGTTTGAGAGAATGTTTTTTGCTTTCGCGCAATTATCTTTTTAAAAAATACCTTATACACCGCATCATACGAAATCATATCTCCATGGTTTCTGAATCCGGTGATTAAATTAAGCGAAATTTTTTAAAAAAGGATAGTTTGGATATATTAGTAGCAGTCCAAATGGCTAAGCCCATCATGGATAGAACAATAAACTCATAAAACTGATATGCAAAATCATCCTTGGTTTAAATTTTATCCTGAATCTGTTCCACATGAGGTGGACGTTGATGCTTATGACAGCATTGTAAACCTTTTTGAAGAAAGCATCGGCAAATTTGGCGACAAAGTGGCCTACGAATGCATGGGAAAAACTATGACATTCAACGAGTTGGACCATATGTCGAAGAATTTTGCCGCTTTTCTGAGCGGGGAACTGAAAATGAAAAAAGGTGACCGGATCGCCATCCAAATGCCTAATCTCCTTCAATATCCGGTAGCCATGTTCGGCGCTCTTAGGGCCGGAATGGTAGTCGTCAATACCAATCCCCTCTATACGGCCAAAGAGATGAAGCACCAATTTACCGATGCAGGTGTGGAAACGGTTGTGATTCTCGCCAATTTTGCCCACAACTTACAGAAAATCAGAGAGGAAATTCCTGCTAAAAATATCATCGTGACCCAGATAGGTGATCTTTTGGGAGGACTTAAAGGAGGCATTGTCAACTTTGTGGTCAGATATATCAAAAAGATGGTGCCGGACTATACCTTGCCGGGAGCCCACGCTTTCAAAGATGCGCTGGCCAAGGGGGCTTCGCGTGAATTTAAAAAGGAGAACGTTGTCAAAGATGATCTGGCCTATTTGCAATATACCGGTGGTACCACAGGGGTATCCAAGGGCGCCGAACTGAGCCACGGCAATATAGTGGCGAATATGCAGCAGATTTCCGCCTGGATGAAACCCAAATTAAAAGAAAGTGAAGAAACGGTCATTACGGCTCTTCCCCTGTACCATATTTTTGCCTTGACGGTCAACTGCCTGTCTATGCTGAAGATCGGAGCCCATAACGTTCTGGTAACCAATCCCAGAGATATGCCTGCTTTCTGTAAAGAATTGCGCAGACACCGTTTCAGCGTGTTTACCGGAGTCAATACCCTGTTTAATGGCTTGCTGAATCAGGAGGCTTTCAGAGCGCTTGATTTTAGTGCGCTAAAAGTGTCGGTGGGGGGAGGTATGGCTGTGCAGAGAGCGGTGGCCGAACGTTGGCAGAAAGTTACTCACGTACCCTTGGCTGAAGGGTACGGTCTGACAGAGACTTCCCCTGTAGTGTCCTGTAATCCCATAGACGGTACGGAAAGAATCGGCACCATAGGTATCCCTGTGCCCAATACAGAAATAAAAATTGTCGATGATGAGGGAAATGAACTGTCTGCAGGTGAAAAAGGTGAATTATGTGTGAAAGGACCGCAGGTGATGAAGGGCTATTGGAACCGGCCTGATGAGACGGCGGACGCTTTTTTAGACGGGGAATGGTTCAAAACCGGGGACATCGCCATCATGGATGAAGATGGTTTTCTGCAAATCGTGGACAGAAAGAAAGAAATGATCCTGGTTTCAGGTTTCAATGTTTATCCGAATGAGGTGGAGGATGCCATTGCCAGCCATGAAAAAGTGCTGGAGGTGGGCGTGATAGGCGTTCCGGATGAGAAGTCCACTGAAAAGGTCGTCGCTTATGTGGTGGCCAAGGATAAATCCGTTACCGAGGAGGAGATCATCGCCCACGCCAAAGAAAACCTGACCAGCTACAAAATACCTAAAGAAGTATACTTCGCCCAGGAATTGCCAAAATCCAATGTGGGAAAAATCCTTAGAAGAGTCATACGGGAAAATCATGAAAAGAAAACCTAAAAAGTATATCTCATGGTCACACCGAAGGTTCTTGGATCTCCCAATACGGCCGCATAGTGGCCCGTATTGCCTGCACCGGGAAGCAACTGCTCGAAATAGTCCGCGTTGACAAGATTTCTGGACCATATAAATGCCGACAGACCATCGGTGGATCTGAATCCCATTCTGGCATTGGCCAGGATATAGCCATCAATATTCAAATACCGGGAGGGCGAGGGGCTTGAGGAAAATTCAGTCCTGAAGAAAGCTTCAGAGGCGAAAAAGTAGATGCCTTTCCATAGGAGGAACTTTCCCTCTTTGGTCAGTTCTCCGCCCCCTGATCCGGCCCATGTGGAAATTCCCGGCAGTCTGCCTCCGGAGATGTCCTTAAAGTGTTCCCCTCCAACGTCTTCCAAAGGCACTGGGGCGTTGGTAAAGGAAACATATTCGCCATCTGTATAGGCCAACGCCCCGAAAATGGACATGTTTTTGTGCACTTTGGCACTGAAATCCATTTCCACTCCCCGCACCCTTACCCTTTCCGCATTGGCCAGGTAGCCCCGGTTCACGGAAAGATCGGGACTCTGTACCAGGGTCTGGAAATTTTTGATTTGGGTGTTGAAGAAAACCACATTGAGGGCGGTTTGACCTGTAGGGCTTGATTTTATCCCTAATTCCCAATGGCTGACATGTTCGGGTTCTATTCTTGCGAGCTCAAGCATGGTCCTTCCGTTTTCTCTTGGCAAACCGCCCAGATTGATGCCCACAGGTTTGAACCCCAGCGAGTGCGTGACAAAGGTGTTGACCCAATCGTTGGCCTGATAGGCAAGGGTCAATTGTCCCGAAAAATTGGATTCACTAACCGCAGCGGCAAACGCCTGGTCGTTGTATACGGCATTTTTGATGGCAATGAGCTCCGGATCGTCAGTTTCAAGTCCTCCGTATGTCTTCCTGTCAAAGTCGACCTGCTTCTCATCGTAGTTCCAACGTATTCCAGGCAACAGGCTTAAATCATCGGTTATTTTCCAGTCCAATTGCCCAAAGACCGCGCCGCTGAGACTCTTAAGGCTACTGCGGGTTTTGATCCCATAGCCGTCAAGGAGTCCGGGGGTCTGCCAAAGCGGGTTTGGGCTGGTTTGCGCAAATCTCCATTGATGCATACCGGATTCTTCTATATGAAACGGATCGGATCTTAAATCCTGCCCTAGTGCAAAGATGCCTGCCACGCCACTGAGTTTAGCATTAAAATCCCATGCATAGCGAATTTCCTGCGACCATTGATGATGTTTTGAAGGGGCTTCGGATAAAGCCAGTGCCTGCAGGCCGGTAAAATCCCGATCATTTGAGGGAGCCCAGTTCCAGTACCGCCAGGCGGTTGTTGAAGTCAATTTACCTTTGCCTAATTCCGCGTCAGTATTAAGCGATATTCCTCCCATATCATTTCCGGAGCGCCAAGGGGTATCATGATCGATAAGCCGGTCAAATGGATTGGAAGAAGGCAAAGTATATCCCAGGTCTTTGGTGATCTGATCGAACTGACGGAATTCAGCCAGCCTTGTTTCCACCGCTCCCACCATGACCTGGGCATAACCATCCGGACGCTGGAGGTTGACGTCTGCTGCGAGCATGATTTCCGTTTTTTCTGAAAGCAGGTAGAGCAGCTGGGTCCTCAAGCCAAAATTATTCAGGGTATTGACATGATTATGAGTGACCGTATGGTACAATACCCCATTTCTACGGGTGCCGGAGAATGACAGTCTTCCTGCCAGTTTATGGTTTAAAGGCCCGGTTAAGGTGCCCTTGGTCTGAATGAAGCCGTAATTCCCGATACTTGATTCCAAAGTGGCATCCGGTTGGAATCTCGGCCTTTTGGTGGTTATATTGAATGCCCCTGCCGTCGTGTTTTTTCCAAACAACGTGCCCTGCGGTCCCCGAAGGATCTCAATTTGCTCCACATCAACAAAATCCAAGGCCGTCACTGCGGGACGTGCATAATAGACACCATCCATGTAAAAACCCACCCCGGGATCAATCCCGTCATTGGTCAGGCCAAAAGTTGTTCCCAATCCTCTGATGTTTAAGGCGGTGTTCCTGGGATTTGAGGAGTAAAGCTGGACCGTGGGAACCAACTCCTTCACCCTTCCCACATTAAATGCACCCGCATCGTCTATTTGACTGCCGCCTACAACCGTAATGGGAATCGGTACCGAGCGGATTTCCTCCTGCCGGCGTCTGGCGATGACCACTACTTCGGACAGCAAGTCACCCTCCTTTAAGATAATCTCCAGAAGGGAAGAAGGCCATTCCTCTATCCGGGCTTCGTAGGCATCAAAGCCCACGAAACTGGCTTTAATCATAACAGGCAGGGATGCGGAGGTAGTAAGCACAAACAGTCCGTTTTCATCGGCAATGGCGAAATCATGGGTAACGGGGAGTATGACCGTGGCACCGACCAAAGGTTCTCCGTAGGCGTCCCTGATGATACCCCGCAAGGTTTGTTGGGAAAGAACCGGAGATCCCAACAAGAGGAGAAATGGGAGGATTGGGAATGTTTTTCTCATGGTAGTTTTAAAGGTGATTTTTGCCAACAGAAGATCCTTATGCTCTATAGATCAGCTTGTTAAATCAATAAATATATAAACCCTATCGGATTAGTAGACAAATATATATCTATTTTTTTGACTGTTTTCTTTTTTTGGAAAAAAAAATTTCAACCCCTCTTCCGGCCTTTTAAAGGAGGCTAAGAGTTGGTCCAATTAGCAAATCCGAAGGAAGTCCGGTTTATTTTTAATATCGACTCCCAATCAGGATTTTTTCACAGTGAAAGATGATGACTATGTAGGGAAAGAGCAGAATTATATTACGGTATACGTCTGGGTGTTAGCATGAGGGATCAGGATGACTGGATTTTTGCATCCAGCATTTTGATCACCCTGGCTGGGTTGCCGCCTACTAAGGTATCGGATGGGACATCTTTGGTGACGACCGCTCCGGCAGCGATGATGCTCCGGTCACCTACTGTCACACCGGGACAGATGATGGCCCCGCCGCCTACCCATACGTCCGAGCCAATGGTAACCGGAAGGCCGAATTCCAGCAGGGTGCTTCTTTCTTTCCAATCGACGGGGTGTGTGGCAGCGTAAATCTGAACATTGGGACCAAACATGCTCCGGTCACCGATAGTTACTTTGTTCACATCCAGGATGGTACAGTTGAAATTAAAAAATACCTGATCGCCAGCGAAAATATTATAACCGTAATCACAATAAAAAGGCGGTTCAATCCAAAGTTCCCTGCCCTTTTTTCCCAAGAGCTTTGTTAAGATGGATTCCCTTATGCTTAGTGCATCAGGAAGGCTGTCATTGAATGTTTTCATTAACTGTCTTGCCTGGAACCTTTCTTTAACCAATTCCTCGTCCGAGGCGAGATAAAGTTGTCCTGCGAGCATTTTTTCTTTTTCAGTTGCCATACCGTCAGGGTTTTTAATTTGAAAGTGTTTTGATTTGTCCCAAGTGCCTTTTTTCATGGGTCAGAATGATTTCAATGGCTTGATCCAAACTGTATACCACCCATTTATTTGCAGGTGAGGCTATCATGACGCCTTTTTCGAGGAGAGGCTCCAGTTTTTGAACATAGGAGGAAAGTTGGTGTTGCTGATCGAAAAACCTGTCCAGAATGGTTTTATCATATAACTGACTGCTGGGTTGCCATATTTCAAATGTTTTGGTTTTCCTGGGTTTTTTCATCGCATCAAGGATCATTTCCCCAACTTTTTTACCCAGCATGGGGACTCTTCCCAGCAGAGGCGGTTTGTATTCGTTTTTTAAGAGTTGTTTGAAAGTAGGGAAATAAGAAGTATTTACCAGAATCAGGTGGGATATGATCTCTGCTATACTCCAGGACTGGGAACCGGGTTTACGATTGAGATCTGTCACATTGCTTTTTTTCAGGGTCTGCTCAAACTCCCAGGCGATATTTGCCAATTCCATTTGCCAGTTATCGGCTTTATCTTTCATTGTTTCGGATCTTGTGGTGGCGGTCAATGTAGGTTCTACTGTTTTGTGCCTGAAGATTTTCATGGCTTTAAATCTTAATATTAATGATTTGATCAATAGGATTCAAGGAGTCAGCTAATGAAACCTAAAAAATCTTTGTTTTTTTCATTATCGGTTGTTTTTTTGTGCCTGAAACCAAGTGTTATAACAATTCAGTACAATTATTTGTCGTTTGTCTTCTTTGCTTTATCTTAGTGGAAGTGTTTTCACACGGGGTTGCTACTTACTGTTAAAATAGAATTTCTTGCTATGTATGCCATAGTGGATATAGAGACCACGGGAGGGTTTTCCGCGCGCAACAGGATCATTGAAATCGCTGTGGTTTTTCATGATGGCAGGCAAATAACAGGCCACTATGAAAAGCTTATTAACCCCGGGTGTCAAATTCCCGGGTTTATTACGGGTTTAACGGGAATAGACGGGGGTATGTTAGCGGATGCACCCACTTTTTCGGAAATTTCCGGTGAGCTAGCCCGGATGTTGGAGGGAAAGGTATTCATAGCCCATAATGTGAGTTTTGATTTTAACTTTGTCAAAGAGGCATTTGGAAGGGAGGGCATACCATTCAATCCGAAAAGGCTGTGCACGGTACGCATGAGCAGAAAAATTTTTCCGGGTCTGGGTTCTTACAGTCTCGGGAGACTCTGTGAAAGTGTGGGTATCCACATAAATGACCGGCACAGGGCTTTGGGGGATGCTTGGGCAACTGCGCAGTTGTTTGGAAAATTGCTCAAAGCAGACAATGAGGGGTTTATCGCAAAAGCTTTGGGATCCAGGGGAAAAGAGTTGTCCCTTCCACCACATATCAGTGTGGAGAAATATAGGGAACTGCCTCAAGCCACTGGGGTGTACTATTTTCATGACAGAAACGGCCAGGTCATTTACGTAGGCAAGGCATTGAATATCCGAAGCCGTTTTGAAGGACATTTTACCGGCAAGTCCAAAATTAACTTGAGGTCAGAAATCCATGATGTGAGTTATGAGTTGACGGGAAGCGAGTTGCTGGCGCTTTTATTGGAGGCGATGGAAATCAAACGTCTTTGGCCAAAATACAACAGGTCATTAAAGGTCAGATCAGTTTCCTGGGGCCTGTTTGTTTATGAGGACATGCAGGGCTATATCCGTTTTCAGGTGAGTAAGTCTGTTAAAGGAACAAATCCCGTATACACTTTTACCAACCATTCGGAAGCCTGGAAGTTTTTACTGGACAACATGGAAAAATTTGGGCTGTGTCCGAAATTCTGTGGCATTCAAAAGACATCAGGGGCTTGCTATGATTATGCGTCAGGCAAGTGTAGTGGGCCTTGCTGTGGTAAGGAAGATGCGGAAACATACAATGCCAAGGTAGGGCAGTTTTTGGAAGGCGCTAAAATGCAGGCAGATAAAATACTTGTCAGGGACAAGGGGCGTACGCCGGAAGAAGAGGCTGTTCTGCTTTTTGAAGACGGTTTTTTCTCCGCTTTTGGGTTTGTAGAAAAAAACGGCGTTTCCGTGGATGGCCATACAGTCATGGACCTGTTGAAACCTGTGCGGAGGGTCGTGGAAACGCAACTTCTTTTAAGATCCTATCTGGAAAAAATCCCTAAATCGAACATCCTGTACCTAAATTCAAGTTAGTTTTTAAGTAGGGGGTCAATTTTCAGGTTAACCAATGAATTTATTGTCCACGGATTCCACTGATTGACACGAATTTCGTGAAATGATTCAGTTCATTGAATCGATTTCCCAGATAACAATTTTAACCAACTTATCCTCACCCTTCGTGTGAATTCCCCGAATCCCGTTGACCGGCTTCGGGGACCTGTCCCGGACTTGTTTCGGGATTTCTGGACAACCAAGCGCTCTCGCAAACCAGCAGTTTCACAAACAAATAGCCTGAAATATCATACTTGACTTAACAAACTAGCCATATGCCCCGCATTAAAGGCTGGGAATGTGTCCTTCCAGGCCTTGTATGACTTAAAAAGAGATGTGGTGGCATTTCAAAGAAATGGATGGTTAACCTGGTGGTATTCCATTTCAGTTTTCGGTTTTATGGTTACCTTTACCGCCCAACAACAAACCGTATAACTTATGAAAATTAATGATCATGAACCACTGGGGCCTTATTTCCCCGCTGTGGAGAGATACGATAACATGATTTACCGTAGATGTGGAAGAAGTGGGATAGACCTGCCGGCCATTTCCTTGGGGTTATGGCATAACTTCGGGCACAGTGACGATTTTAAGAACTCGAGAACAATCCTTAGAAGGGCGTTTGATTTAGGAATCAACCATTTTGACCTGGCCAATAATTATGGCCCGCCATATGGGTCGGCGGAAGAAAATTTTGGAAGGATCTTCGATAAGGATTTCACACCCTACAGGGATGAGCTGATCATATCTTCCAAGGCCGGATGGGACATGTGGCCAGGCCCTTATGGCAATTACGGCTCCAGGAAATACCTGATCGCCAGCTTGGACCAAAGCTTAAAAAGAATGGGATTGGAATATGTGGATATTTTCTATCACCACCGCCCCGATCCCAAAACGCCCCTAGAGGAAACGATGGGAGCATTGGATCAAATTGTCAGACAGGGCAAGGCCCTCTACGTGGGGATCAGCCAATACAGCGCTGAAGACACTGAAAAAGCAGCAAAAATACTGAAAGAGCTGGGCACGCCATGCCTTATTCATCAGCCCCGGTACAGCATGATGGACCGCTGGGTGGAAGACGGTTTGCTGGATGTACTGGAGGACCGCGGCATCGGGGCTATTGCTTTTTCACCTTTGGAGCAGGGGGTCTTGACGGACAAATACCTCAAAGGTTTTCCCGAAGATTCCAGGGCAGTGAAAGACGGTAGATACCTCCAAGCGGGAGCGATTACCGAGGAGCTTTTGGATAAAGTAAAGCAACTGAATGGACTGGCCCAAAAAAGAGGACAGAGCCTGGCCCAGATGGCAATTGCATGGTTGTTAAAGGACAGGAGGATCACATCCGTATTGGTAGGAGTGAGCAGGCCTTCCCAGTTGGATGACAACGTGAAATGCCTGGACAATCTTGAATTCAGTCAAACGGAAAGGAGTGAAATCATGACGATATTGAATGGTTGACCGGAGATGGCAATGAGCTAAAGAAACCCTTTCCTGTCCGGGGTCATCGGCAGGGAAGGGTTTTGTCATTTTAGAAAACAGGCGTTTGATTTTTTAGGCAGTATCTTCCAAACTAATTATGTGTTTCTTTAGTTTTTATATTGAAATGCGTCAATTACTTTAGATTAAGTGGATTATTTTTTGTTTTGTCGGTATAATTATTGTTTGAAGTTTTGTATATTATGGGTAATAATAAAGGTTGATCTTAAACCCAAATACATACACAATGAAAAAGTCCGTCTTTCTTTGGCTCTTGGTTCTCATGATTAGCCAAGGCCTTTTCGCACAGGAAAAAAAGTACCTGGTTTTTGAATTTATCAGGGTGGATCCGAACAGGGTATTTGATTATCTTGAATACAAGGATTTTTTGGCTAAAGTCTATGAACGAGCTTTACAGAATGGTGCGATCACCGGGTGGGATCTCTGGTCCCTGCAGTCAGGTACGGAGGGGGAACCCTTCCAGTATGCAACAATCACCTATTACAATGATCCCGTAAAAATGATGAATGGCAATGATTTGGATCAGCTTGTTCAAAATGCCAAAGAGGCTTTTCCTGATATGAGTGAAACAGAGATTGCCAGCAGGTTTAGGGATGCCATAGACAATCAGGATCTTGCGGTTAGAAATTATATGGTGGAGGTGGCCAGGACAGACGATTCTTACAATTACAGACCGGGAACCCTGGCTTCATTCGATCTGATGAAAGCGGTGGAAGGGAAATTCGATGAGTATGAAAAGGCAGAAAGGGAAGTGTTTTTACCTATCCATGAGAAAAAAATCAAGGCTGGTTTGATGGAAAACTGGCGGTTTTTAAGAACTGCTGTACCCACGGGAAGTGAGGCTAAATCTACCCATATGACGATGAACGTCTATTCCAATTATGTACAGTTTTTCAACTCGATGGAATATGAAGACATGGATGCCACTGAAAGCCAACTCATGGAAGTGGAAAAGGGGTTAAAGTCCAGAGATCAGAAATGGGTTTATTTGGCTACACTGGAATCTATGGTGAGATAAAATGGTAACCTTTAAATAGCCTAATGCCTAAAAAACGATTTTAGGGATTGAATACCGGGTTTTTCCAGTTGTTGCGTTGACAGATCCAGGTCATGATCAGGTTAACCCCCGTATGGAACACCGTCAGCAAAATAATAGCAAGCAGCGGAACCCCCATAATTTGCAGCGGCCATTGGTAAGTCCAAACACCCAAATTGATGGTGATCATTTCCCCCAGAGTAGGGAATATCATGGCTATTATAGGAGCCAGTATCATTTTGGATGTCATGTTATCCACTCCCGTAGTGGTAATAATCCCTTTTTCCAGTTTGTAGAGGTAAGTAAAGGCAAGTGCCCAGGCAAATGGAAGCCAAAATGGGAATTCTCTTCCGCCTGCCAATTGATGGTATTCCCAGTAGCCGTTATGAATTCCCCATAATTCGCAGATAACCCCCAGTATGCCCGTGGTCACGGCTCCTATAAGATAGATCTTTCGGTCTTTCGCTCCTCTGCGCCATTTTTTTATAAGGGTGTAGACAAGATAAGATGCCAATAAAACCGCCACTCCCAGATCAAAAGGGAAAAAAAAACCTATCAAAGTCCCGGCAATACCCAGTTTGATCAGGTTCTTGAATACGATCTTAGTGGCTGGACGATTGAAGGAAAATGTGCTTCTTGCTAAAGTTTTCAATGACGATATCCAATTAATCTAAAAGCAGACCTAATATTACCACTTTTTAGTTTATATATGAAATTTTTTCATCATCTCTTCCATTTTTGCCACACCTGTACTTGCTTTTTCCTCAATCTTAATCAGGTTATCGATAGATGCCACGTCAGGGATTTTCACGTCCACGATAAATTTTGGTATAGCGGGTTGTGTGTAAGAAATAAGGCCGGCGGCGGGATAAACCAGAAGCGATGTTCCCACCACCGCAAAAACATCCGCCTGCAAAGCGGCTTCAATGGCAGCTTCCATCATGGGTACGGGTTCCCCAAACCAGACGATATAGGGTCTGAGTTGTGATCCCTTTTCGCATTTGTCGCCAAGTTTGAGTTCCCATCCTTCCATTTCATACACCAAACCCGGGTCCAAGGTACTTTGGGATTTGAAGAGTTCCCCGTGGAGGTGAATCACTTTGCTTGATCCGGCTTTTTCATGCAGGTTGTCCACATTTTGTGTGACAATTGTAACGTCAAAATCCTCCTCCAACCGGGCAAGACGGTAGTGTGCCTTATTGGGCTCGGCTTCCAGGCATGCCTTTCTTCTCAAATTGTAGAATTCGAGTACCAGTTTTTTGTTTTTCCTCCAGCCGGCGGGCGAGGCCACTTCCATCACATCATGTCCTTCCCACAGACCATTGTCGTCCCTGAAGGTTCTCAAACCACTTTCTGCCGAAATTCCCGCACCGGTCAAAACCACGAGTTTTTTCATAAACAAGTATTTATGCGCTTATTCAATTGTATTCCGGATCGCCTTCTAAATTTAAAGAAAAAAGAGGCTGTCTTCCGTAACGAAACAGCCTCTTTTTTAATTATTGTTATGTCAGGTATGAAATGTCGGGCTTTGGATCACTTCCATTGGTTCCCTTTATGTCCACACCTGCCGGGCACCTACGCTAAAGCTATGGCGACAGCGTGCAGGCGTTCGGGGACAACAAATCGAGTGCCGGGTTGTCCACTAATTCCACGGATTGACACGGATTTCATGAAATGATCCAGGCCGTTGAATGGCTTTCCCAGAGGATAATTTCGACCAAATTGTCCTCACTCATGCTCTTTCTGCTTTTTACTCGTTCAGGTCCAATACCCGGATATTCTTGAAGTAGACGACGTCCCCGTGGCCCAGAAAACCGATATGGCCTTTGTCACGGAAGAGTCCGGGATGCTCCCGACCATCTAAGGTGCCCTTTTCCTTTGCCTCAGCAAGGTTGACGTCCAGGATTTTGGTTCCGTTCAGGACCACTTCAATCTGATCACCTTTTACGGTTACTTCTTGAAAGTTCCATTCACCTACCGGTTTGAGGTGCCCTTTTTTGGCTGCGGCTATGCCGTATAGCGAGCCGTGAAACTGATACTCTTTTAAGTCTTTATAAATATCAGCTGTATCATCCAAAATCTGCAGTTCCATCCCCGCGTATGCCGCATCTCCTTCCAACGGAGCACGGATTCCCAAACCGTTGTTGGCACCGGGAGTAAGCTTGAACTCAAACCTGAACACGAAATCACCGTATTCTTCTTTCGTGAAAAGATTGCCTTTCCCCCCCCGGTCGGGATAAATGGCCATGACACCGTTTTCTATGACATAGTCTGTGGTATTGCCGGTCCAATGGTCCATATGGGTGCCGTCAAAAAGGACGTCAAAACCTGCCTCTTTTTCTTCATCACTCAGCTCAAATTTATCGGCGGTAAGCTCGCGGAGGTAGATGTCACGGTAGGCCACATAAGTGCCATGTGCCTGCAGCTCGATTTCTCCCTTAGGGAATAGGGGCTGGGAACGGTCCCAGTAGTTTTCCAGCGTGACGTTGTCCACTACCAATTCTCCGTTCAGATGTACGGTCACTTTGTCGCCCAGCATTTTGATGTGGAAGCTATTCCATTCTCCCACTGGATTGTCTGCCACTTTCAGTGGCTTACTGGAATGGGTTTCGTTGTTGTACAGTCCGCCGGATCCTACCTCGGCCCCCACATCGGTTCTTGCGGTGTCCCATATTTGGACCTGTGGTGTACCCCTAAGATATATCCCCGCATCCCCGTCTTCTGTTATTTTCCAATCCACTACCATTTCAAAGTCACTGTATTCTTTTTTCGTGGCAATGTTGTCACCTTCTCCTGTAAATATGAGTAATCCATCCTCTACTTTCCAGCCTTTTCTCATGAGCTCGTCTGCTTTGGCTTGTTCCCGTTCCAGGCTGCGGGCATTCATTTCCGCCCGCTTGAGGGGATTGGAAAATGTGCCTTTCCATCCATCAAGGGTTTTTCCATCGAATAGAGGATAAAACCCTTTTCCTTCTGGCATTTCATCCAGGTATTTCTGTAAGGAAGTTTTGTAGTACTGGCTGTCTTGCCCACTGATCACCTGAATGGTTTCTTCCACTATCTGTCTTACTCCGTCACCGTAAATGTCGTCGTTTTCCAGGACAATGTTCATTACGGCACGGGCTGCTGCCTGTTGATAATCGGATTGTTTTTGATATGATCCAGCCACAAGCAAGGCCTGGAAAGTGGGATAATTGCCTAGTTGCCGGATGGCATCGTTTTTTACCTCTTTGGATTGGGAAAGGTCCAAAGCGTTTCTTAGCATCAGTACTTTTCCCTCAGGTTTGCTGTCTGTCATGGGTATCAGCTGGATGTAGCCTTTCAATGCTTCTTCCCGATGGCTGGCGTTTTTGGTTGTCCGGGCGATATCCAGCAGCACTTCAACAGCTCCGGGATCTTTGGTATTGTTGAGTGCTTTTACCACGGCGGTTTGCTGACGGTCATTGCCCTCCCGGTATATTTTCCCGAGGTTGTCCAAGGCATCTTTTCCTCCGGTACTGGATAACACCTCGTATATATATAATTGTTTGTCCTGATCCAGCTGCGGTAAGAGATTCAATGCCCATTCTGTTTGTTTTTTCTGATCATTTTTCAGACCGTTTGCCACAGTGATGGCTTCCTGAATTTTTATCAAATATTCTTCCTGTTGTTCACTTTTCAGAATCTCCACCAACCGATCCAAATGCTTGGGCACAGCCATATTGCTTAAGGCACCTAGGGCCGCACGCTTCACCTCCGCATTATTGCTGTTCACTGCTTCGAAGACTACATTTATTTCATCTTCGGCTGCTCTTGAGGCCAATACTTCAATGAGCATTTTTTTGGCCTTGTCATTTGCCGATGAAATCCTTTTGGCTGTTTCTGTGGTGACGTTGTCTCCGGACATGGTTTGAAGCGCGGTTTTTAAACTTTCCAGCGTTTGTTCATCAGCTCCTTCTGCCAGTTCAAGCAGGTCCTGTAAAGCCAGGTTGTCTCCGGCCAGTACCACCGAAGAAATTGCCGCTTCCCGGACTTCCGGATTGCTGCTTTTCAGAAAAGGAACGATTGTTTCAGTTACCCTGTCGTCTTTGACCTGGCCAAACCTCCTGATAATTGCCGCCTGGATTTCTGGTCCTGCTTCATCCAGGGTTTTTTTCCATGAGTCAAGATTGGCCGTTATCATCCCGTTGTCAAGATAACGTAAAGCCGCTCCCCTATACCTGAATTCATCGGAAGTGGCTGCCCGTTGAAGGAGGGAATGGGCCTGTTGCGGATTCATTTCAACCATCAGACCAAGAACACCTGCCTTGGTATGGTAATGCGCTGCTACATTGGTTTTTTTGTCAAGGTTTTTGAGGAGTTTTAACGCCTGTTTTTGCTGTCCTTGTTCTCCTAATCTCCTGATGTAGCGCAGGTACAGAGAGGCCGCATTGGTGGGTTCGTACCTGTAATTTGCCGTTTCGGCGGCTTTGTGCAAGCCTTTGGCAGAGGAGGGGTGGGCGATATTGGCAAGTGCATAAATGGCTACCTTCCGGAGTTCAGCGTTTTCTGCCGCCAGATAAGGGGTTATTTCATCGACCGCGTTCTGGCTTTTAAAATCCCCCAATGCTTCTATGAAGTTCTTTTTCTTATCGTCATTGTCAGAAATCATCAAAGCCAGGATCAATGCCTGCTCGGCCGAGGAAGAGCCTATGGTTGCCAGGGTCCTTGCAGCGGTACCGGATAACCTGTCATCGTGCAGAAAAGCTTCCACATAGGGCGTGGCATCCTCTTTACCTATCCATTTGAACTGACGGATGATAAAATCCTTTGCTTCTATATAGTCAAGCTTATCCAAGGCTCTCCCATAGGCCTGGACAGCCATTCTGGCAAGCTGTTCCCGGGTTGGGTGACTTGCATAAAATGCAAAACCCGCCAGCGCGTATTCCAGTTTTTCGTTGTTGGCATCTTCTCTGTACATGAGAGCCATTTGGGTAATCCCGTCTCTTCCCAGCGCTTCCATGTTTTGCATGGAGGTTTCTAAAGCCTCGAGGTCTTCTGTGGGAAATCTGTTGAGCAGATCCGCGATTTTAGTGGTAATGGTCCTTGTATCCCCGGCACTGTCTTGAGCATGGGAGGTGAATGTGAAGCCCAGCAACAACAGCAATACCGCTACTTTCATATATGTAGATTGTTTGTGCATGATAGTTTCTTAACTTTTTAAATTGGATCAGATGCTATAGGGAGCCCTCATTGGCTGGTTGACCAATCTATTGGCCCCTTCATCATTGACGAAGACCTGTTTTTTGGGATCAAATTCCAGGTCTCTGCCTAGTCTTAGGGCAATCAGGCCCATATTTACCAGGGTACATGATCTGTGTCCGTTTTCTTCATTCAACGCGAATTTTTTTCTGTACTTCACCGCATCTACAAAATCAGTAACCTGGGGTGCCGGGTCTGGAAACTGTGCAAGTTTTCTTTCCATGTCCGGGATATCTGATTTGAAGCCTCTGTATAGGTTGCCCTGAGGTCCGGCTATATAGGGAGCGTCAGCTGTGCCTTCGCCATCCAGGATGATTTGGCAACCATCCTCATAGGTATATGTAATCTTCCTCCAGGTTCCCACTGCATCCGGATGCTGCTGGGGAGCATCGATTTCCACTTTGACGGGATTGGTGTCGTCTTTGCCGAGGAAATACTGGATAGGATCCATATAGTGCTGGCCCATGTCCCCCAAGCCACCGCCATCATAGTCCCAATAACCCCTGAAGGTGCCATGGGTTCGGTGTTCGTGGTAAGGTTTGTATGGGGCGGGCCCCAACCATCGGTCGTAATCCAGTTCCTTGGGAACAGGCATGGGTTGGAGGTGGGTTCTGCCTACCCAATAGAATTTCCAATCAAATCCGGTAAGTTTACCCACTGTCACTTTCAATGGCCATCCCAGCATACCGGAGTCCACCAGCTTTTTAATGTTTTTCACTTCGGTATTCATCCCATAAAAATTGGCGTCAAAACGGAACCAGGTGTTCAGCCTGAAAATGTTACCGTGGGTTTTCACTGCGTCGACGACTTTCTTTCCTTCACCGATGGTTCTTGTCATGGGTTTTTCACACCAGATGTCTTTGCCCTCCCGGGCCGCATCCACAGCCATGATTCCATGCCAATGGGGCGGGGTGGCGATGTGAATAATATCCACTTCCGGTAAACGGATCAATTCACGATAATCAGAAAATGTCTTTACCCCGTTTCCCAGTATGTCCAGGGATTTTTGTAAGTGGCGGGTATCTACGTCACAAATGGCAACGGTTTTGGTCCCCGCATAATCGAAATGGCCTCTTCCCATCCCCCCTACGCCAATGATTCCTTTGGTAAGGTGGTCGCTGGGAGCCAGAAAACCTTTGCCAAGTACATGTCTGGGGACGATGGATATCCCTCCCAATGCCAAAAGACTGCTTTTGATAAAGGTTCTTCTGGTGGTATTAGATTTTTTGTTCATTGTATGAATTTTGAAAAAACAATTGAATAATCTTAATGTGTCGAACTTTAGGAAGCTTTTTTCTTAGAATTTACCCATATACCCTGACTTAAGATATCAGGCTAACCCGACGCGATTGTTTATAGTGTGAATATATCTTCTTGCTGAAGGATTAGCAAATAAATTCACGAAAGGAAGGGGATTTTTACTTTGAAACGGTGATATGCGGTTTTTTTTGGAATGATTTTGGTGTGAATGATAACCATGGAGTCAAAATATCAAGGTCATGAAACCGAGCGTAACGATGATGATGTCACTACTGGGATGCCCCGATAGCCCCGATAGCCCCGATAGCTATCGGGGGGGGGAGGGACATGCGAGGTTCCATGCCTGCATGCTGAAGTGCATTACGGCACGCAAGCATGTGACCGCTGAAGATAAATTATAAACACATGAAATGGAAAAAAGAAAAGCGAGATAATGGACAATTCACAGACAATGCTTTTGAAAAAGCCCAGGCGCTGGCCAGTGAAGGCAAATCCGGGCCAGAAGGAGAGAAGGGAGCTGAAAGCATAGCCAGTGAAAAAGCCAGAGATGACCTTTTCCGGGCCAAAGAAGCCGACAAGGAATGGAGCAGCGAAAGTGACCAGTATAGAAGGGATAATGCATGAACAGTATGTGTGTAGGTGATTTTAAATTAGATAGACATGCCTGAAAAGAGAAAATCAAGGATAAAAAACATGGACAAATATGAGGCCCTCCGGGACCAGGGATACAGCAAGGAGAAGTCTGCCCGGATTGCGAATTCGCCCAGCAAAGAAACCGGTAAAAAGGGAGGGAAATCCCCAAAATATGAGGAATGGACCAAGGCTGAATTGTATGACAAGGCTAAGGAGGTAGGTCTAAGCGGGATTTCGAAGTTAAATAAAAAAGAGTTGATTGATAAGTTGAGAAATCATTGATTATAGTTTCCTGTTTTCTTTTTCTCTCTCTTTATCCTCTTGCTCTTTTTTCCGTTTTCTCATTGCTGACCTCCAGACGAAGAAAAAGATAACCACGACGAGCGGGAGAACGATAAAGATGATCACATTACTGGTTTCGCTAAGATCCACGGGTCCTCTGGGAAGTGGAATGTCGGGTTGTGGCTGGGCCCAAGTCAATGTGTATGTAAAAAACACAAGTAAACCGGACAGGATTTTTTTTGGACGATGCGGGTGAATTCGGTTCATTTCTTTCAGATTAAAGTTCAAATTAAAAGTTTGATTCCCACAAATAACACGCCATAAATAGAGAGGTTGCAGAAAGGAGGGGGCAATGATTTTTTAGCTATATGGATTTTCTGTCGTCCGATTTTGTTTTGCTTATCTGGTGATAATCCGCTCGATTTGCAGGCTCACCCATTGATGATCTTCTTTAGACATTACCCCCTTCTCCAAAAACCCTATTTTAAAAACATTACCTGTTTCTGTCATAAGCGCTTTGGCACCTTTATCCCTGCCGAACCCGAATACGACCATTCCGTCTTCTGCTTCATTACCTTCTTTTGTGTCCCCCATATAAGCAAAATGATCTATCAATTGGTCCTTTTCCTGTTGCAGTACAAAAAATATCCGGTGGGTATCCACATCCCCAAAATAAGCCCACTGCCAGTGGTCCAGAATACTTTCTCCCTTGTTTAGGGAAGGGACTTCATATCTCGGGCCGCCCAGGTCAGTGCCCCAATATTTGCGTGAAGGATCGAAACTACCGGCTACAGGTCCTTCATAAAGAAACCAATAGGGATGATCCGGATCCGCTTTTTCGACCGTAAGCTGGGCATAATCATCAAAGAACACCCAGGTCCATTGCCAGTTACCGCTCTTACTTTGGCTACGGATGGTCTTTTTATCTATGAGTTCACTGGTACACTGGTCAAAACCGGGATGCCCCGCTCCCCCATCATCGGAACGGTAAACCATATTGGGAATTCCCCTAAACCCTCCTGAAGCACCGGAAGGAGCACTGGCCTGCGGATCCCCATTGTAATGGACCCAGTCCACACCGTCTGCATCCATTACCCGGGACAATCCCCCTCCGGCCTTATCGTAATAATAAGTGGCCGTGCTGGTATTTATTTTAAAATGGGGCCTGCCCTCATATTCCGTTTCCTCAATGGAAGGGCCGTTACAAGCCAAGCTGAAAATTATAGGAATGAACGCTAAATAATGAATTGCACTCTTCATAAAAGATCAATTTATTTAATTAAAAACTTTTTTGATATATTAGAATTAACGGGTCGAATTTAAGGAGCTTTGCTCTGGTTTATCCAAAGGTGGACCCTGTTATCATTTCTCCAATTTGCCCCATACATATCTATGTCCCCATCCCCGTCCAGGTCCACCAAACGCATACTGTGGGATCCGCCGGTATAAATCACCTGTTTTTCCCAGTTTTCCCCTTTTCCCAAGTTCCTGTAAATACTGACTTCGTCCGGATCTTCGCCCTGCATCATCCGGGCAGTAACAATATCCGTTTCACCATTATTGTTCATATCCGCAAGCCCAACGAAATGGTGTACCGTCTCTGTCCAGGGTTCTATCACGTGTTCCTTCCATCTTTGGGTAGGATCTTCAGGTGCCTCAAACCAAGAAATCCGGTAATATTCCCCGGCAAGTTCAGCCGGTGACAATACGATATCCATGCGGCCATTTCCATTGATATCGGCTATGTCAATAAAAGTGTCCTGGTGGAAATATCTGGGTGCATAGGTATGTTGCTTCCAATTGATGCCGTCACCGGAATTCTCAAACCAAACCTGGTTTACTACCACATCCGGACGGCCGTTCCCATTGATATCGCCCACTTTTAATCCCTCGCCATTGGGACAGTTTATTTTATGTTTTTCCCATTTTAACCTCTCCTTTTGTAAATATATGTATAGGGTATCGGCACTGCTCCCGAATGCGCCCTGGTCTCTAGCCACTATATCCACCAAACCGTCCCCATTGAGATCCGCCAGTTCTATATCGTGAAAGCTTGTGGATGTTTCAATGATATGTTTTTCCCAATTTGGATTTTCAAACCAGACCAGGGTACCACTTTCTCGATTTTGTCCAGGTTCCATGACTGAGAATATGTCCAGGTCGCCGTCGCGATCAATATCATATACTTCCAGATCCGTGGAAAACCCTTTATCTCCGGATATCACATGCTTTTCCCAGGAGGGATTTTCATACCAGACCAACCCGCCATCTCTAAAGCCTCCCGCCAGTAAATCGGGTTTTCCATTGCCATTGACATCCCCATATGCTTTTCCCCAAATGTCTACGGGTCCGTTTTCATCAATGATTCGATGCTCAAACTCAATTATATTTTCGTTGTTGCTACTGACATCCCCACCAACTGATTGTTTTTGGGAACAATTAAGCTGGAAAAATGAAAAAACAAAGAACAGGGTGTAATTGCCAAAAAATCTGATTTTTAAGTTTGTCATGACTGGTCTTGGTTTAGAATAAACTCAATGTATGGTTAAAAGATGGAGAAATGTTGTTTATTTTCTTTCGGAATGGGATATATCCTTTTGGCCGGTATAGCAATCGTGCTTAAGTAACAGCCCTTTCATATATTCGAGGGATTCCGCATATCTTTCATCAATTGTCTTTAGGCTGCCCAATTTATGGCCCTTGACAACCACCGGGGAGCATATTTCAGCCGAAAGCAATCCTTCATAGTTGATCTCTTTCAGTGCTTGGATAAACACTTCCCATTGCATGGGATCCTTTTCAGATCCTGGAGCCACTTCTTCCCAGCTATAGGGAGCTCCTCCAATGGTCTGGTTTTTCGCTAAAGAAATAGTATGGGAGTAGACCATATGATCCTTCATTTTATGCACCGTATTTCTTATAAAATCCGGGTCCTGTGATTCCAGTAGGGGCAGGTCCAGCCCGATTTTCAAACTGGGAACATTTACCTCATTCAATATTTCAAGTGCCTCATCATTGTTTCCCAATATTTCCGGATGCGTCTGTAAGGCCAATAGGATTCCCTGTTCTTCAGCATATTGGGCAACCTCTGTCAGTCCTGACCTTACTTCATGCCAGGCTTCCAGCCAATCCTCGGCCCTTGAAACCCTTTTTGATCTTGATTCGAATGCAGGGAAGCCATACCCGGTACTGGCATGGGGGTTTTGGAAGTACCCGTAAAAAGCGGACAAAATACGGACTATACCGGAGCCCATTTCCTTGGCCATCTTTATGCATTCCTTTACGTACATTATTTCCTTTTCCTGGGGATATAACAATACATGATTGCCCTGCATGAAATTGGTACAACAGACTACCGCTCCCATTTCAAGCTCAAGTTCCTGATATAAATCCACAATTTTTTTGCGTCTTTCTGTATCCAGATCCATTGGAAATCCCAAGGGACGGTGGGCGTAGATGCAGGCAGCATCATAACCGGTTTTTGCAGCCCTTTTTATAGCCTCTTCAAGGCCCAGCTTCTCCCCGGGGGCCGTAAAATATCCCCCATATCCGATAACATCTAAACTTAGTTTCATAATATTTCCCAGATTTATATTTTAAAATATTATTAGACTTTTTTTGAACCTCAATACAGCATTTGGATCTTGATTGGGAAAGATATCCAATCTTGAAACCTCTTTCTGAAATGGCTTTTGAATAATGCCCAAATAAACTGAAAATCGCCATATGCACTTGATAGTTGTTCCCGGTTCTTTCATTCTCCTATAGTTTCAGAAGCCGACCCATCGTTCCGCCAAACGTGCAGGTATTCATGCCGGTCCCAGCCAATACTCACTATATCCAGGGCCCCGTTTCCGTTAAGGTCGGCTACACGGGATCCAAGGTGGCTTTCTTTGCCTGTATCCACCACATTTATAGAGAAATTGCCCTTTCCGTTATTTATCCAAATCTGGACCTCCAGATTCTCCCCTTTATGCTCTGCAGTAATGATATCGGGATGGCCATCCCCATCCATATCTGCCACATCCAGGTTGTTCATGGAATACTGGGTTACCACTTTGTGCTGTTTCCAGTTAGTTTGAGTTGGATCATCTGGACGTTCAAACCAGTAAAGGCTGGCATCCGGCTCCTTCCCTGGGTACCTCTCTTCCGTCACCACCACATCTGCTTTTCCATTTCCATTGATGTCTGCCACCTCGATGCGGTCAGCATCATAGGTAGTACTTCCCAGTTCGTAAAGCTGCCAGTTTCCTTCCCCGTTTCCGGGATTTTTCCACCAGCAAATATCCATGCCACCGCCCTCTTCTTCGCCAGTCCTCCGGCCTGCCACTATATCCAATAATCCATCCCCATCTATATCCCCGATCCCGAAACCTTCATCCGAAGCTTCCGGTGCTGCATGGACTACGGGCCAATTTCCTTTTTCGGGAGTATTTTCCGGAATTTCAAAATAATAGATCCCTTCTCCGGTGGCCAGAAGTACCTCTTCCTTACCTCCGGGAACAATTTGTGCTTTGCCATATCCCTGGCCGTTTACATGTGAAGTGGCGGGAATCTCTCCTATTTTTATTCCTTTCCAGGAATTTCCCTGTTCATCCTGCGCCTCAAGCCAATAAACATCCGGCAATGCGGTGGCAATGATATTTCCAAAGCCCTCCCCGTCCACTTCGACGAATAACATCCCGTCTACATTCATTCCAAGGTCTATCCTTTCCCACTCAGAGGTCATTTCTCCCCCTGGGTTCCTATAAAAATACCTTCCGGCTACGATGTCTTTATAGCCGTCACCCGTTATATCCTTCATGTCCAATCCAAAATAACGCAGCCAAGCCGGTTCATCCCAATCCCCCCACTTCCCACGTTGATTGTCCACTTCTATATAGGTCCATTGGTCTATGGGAAGCTTAAAGATGGTTTCATTGGATTTTTGTTGCTCATGGTCCCCCAGGAATAATTCATAGCCTGACAACAACAGCAAAGACAATATGAGCCCAATCATCAGGAGTGAGCTTCTACTTAAGAAAAAGGGGTATTTTGTATTTTTCATGGATTTCGTATGTTATTGAATTTTCAATTCCTTTCCCCGCTTCCTGATTTTCCGCTATCTGTCCGGCACCGGTATCCTCTGATCGACAGTAATGGGGTATTTCATGTGTGCCATATAAGGATGTATTGCAAATCGGTTGTAGGCTTTGAACACTTCAATTATACATCCCCAGTTTCCTTCATTTGAAAGCAAACCGGGGACGCATGACCGTTTAATTATAAGGTATGTCCCGGGTTTTGGGTAATTACACCTGGATTAACATCGATTTGAGTCTGTGGTACAGGAAATATTTTTTGATATTCCTGGAGTTCAAACCCTACTGAATTCATTACCGGCAACAAACGGTCTGTCCGCACCAAATCAAACCACCGGTGGCCTTCAAAAGCCAGTTCGTGTCTGCGCTCATTTTCAATTGCAAGCCGGAAAGCGTCCTGACTTGGAAGATCCTGGCCATCAAACGGGTCCAATCCTGCCCTTTGACGCACCGCATTCAAATGCGTAAAGGCCTCCCCTCCCGGCTCATAGGCCAGTTCATTTAAGGCTTCCGCATGCATGAGCAGGACATCTGCATACCGTATAACCGGGAAATTATTATCATTATCATTTGCCGCAAAGGGGGACGGATCTATGTATTTGGATATCCATGGTTCGGGAATGAATTCACCGGCTTCATTTACAAAACCTTCCTGCAGGGAGATATCTTTTCTTAGATCGCCTTCTTCATAAGAAGCAATCATATCGGCAGAAGGTTGTCCAAAACCCGCCCCGGAACCAACTCCGACTATTAATGATCCTGCAGTGAAGGGCGAAAAGGTATGGAAAAAGTTACTTCCCATTCCCTGGCCGGTCCCTCCTTTAAACTGCACCTCAAAAATGGACTCTGCATGATTGGCATTGTCAATTTCAAATATATCGGCATAATCTGGCAACAATTGGTAGATATTCAGATCGATTACCTGTCTGAGAAAATCTGCCGCCTCCGAATGGTTTCCCAATGTCAGATAAACTTTCCCCAATAGGGCCAGAGCGGAACCCCTTGTGGCTCTACCTCTTTCACTGCTGTCATACTGCAAAGGCAAAAATCCTTCTGCACCGGCTTCCGTCAAATCCCTGATAATTTGTTCATACACCTGTGAGACTGGGTCCCGGCCTTGTTCATAGCCCTCCTCCGGAGATTGGGTTTCGGTAAGTACCAGCGGCACATCTCCATATATTCTTACCAAATTAAAATACATCAGTGCCCGCAGAAATTTGGCTTCTCCTTCTAACCGGTCACGGAGTCCCATGTTGGTAAATTCCACATCAGGCATCCGGTTAAGCAAGGTATTGATTGCCTGTATGCCCTGGAAATTATGGTACCAACTGTTTTCGACTACACCATTGGTAGATGGGATCCTATGCATTCCAATATCCTGATAGGGGTCAACCGGCCTACCGGCTATGCTATTATCCGAGGCTATTTCTCCTATGGTCCAAATTGCCTGGCCATATTGGCCGGGCAATTGCAAAGTCCGGTAAACTCCGTTTACGGCCACTTCTATATCATTCTCTGTTCGGTAGAAGTCCTCAACGTTAGCCTGGGAATGCGGAGTAAGGTCCAAGAAATCATCTCCACAAGAAGTTAACAGGCCAGAGGTTAATATACTGATTACGATTAATCTTTTCATGTTCTTGAATTTTAAAATTAAAAACTGACATTAACTCCCAGTAAATAAGTTCGGGGTACAGGATAGCCACCACGGTCTACTCCCGGCTGAAGAGGATTATCCCCATTGGTACTTACTTCTGGATTGAACCCTTCATAGCTTGTAAATGTATAGGGATTTTGCACTCCTATATAAACCCTTGCCCTTTCTAAAAACATGGTCTGGAGAATCTGTGGAGGAAGACTGTATCCCAGAGTAACATTATTGATACGCAGGAAAGATACATCCCGTATCAACCAGTTGCCAGGACGTTCATTCCATAGAAACGCATCCCTGAATGGACGGGTAGTGAATCCATTACCGGGATTTTCCGGTGACTGCCAGTAACCCTCAGATATCTTCATCTGATTGAACTGGCCACGGACATCCGCCATACGTTCATATAGCACGCTATATACCTGAGCCCCCTGTACCCCTTGGATCAAAAAGCTGAAATCAAAGTTTTTATAATTAAACCGGTTGGTCATACCGTACATAAAATCCGGTTGATTGTTTCCGATTATTGTTCGGTCCTGAGGGGTCATTTCCCCGTCACCGTCCACATCAATAAAAATCCGGTCTCCAGGTCGGGTACCTGGTGGATGTGGGGTGTTATTCACCTCTTCCATGGTTTGATATATACCCTCTGTCAAATACCCAAAATGACTGCCCATTGCATCCCCAATCCTGGTGATATGGTTTCCAGAAATAATCGGATCACCTCCAGGTCCAAGTGCAAGCACTTTATTCCTATTCCAGGAAAGATTAAAATCTGTAGTCCAATTGAATTCCCCCACAGAATTTCGTGATAATAAGGCAAACTCCCAACCTTTGTTTTCAACTTCTCCTATATTCTGGAATGCATTGGCATACCCAGTAGATCTTGGTATTGGTACATTTAAAAGCAGGTCAGTGGTGTTACTTCGATAATGATCTACCGCAAAAATCACCCTGTCCTCTAGTAATCCTATATCCAAACCGAAATCATATTGCCGGGTTCTTTCCCATCCTAAACCAGTGTTGGACAAAGTAGTAGGCAGCAGACCGTTTACCACATTTCCGGTTCCCGCCCCAAGTGCGTAATTGTTTGCTCCCAAAAGTCCAATGTGTGCATAATTACCTATTTCAAAATTTCCGGTAACGCCGTAACTTGCTCTAACCTTTAAATCACTTATAACGGGTATAACATTCATAAATGATTCTTCCGAAATACGATAGCCAATAGATCCTGATGGAAAATATCCCCACTTGTTTTGGGCTCCGAAACGGGAGGATCCGTCTCTTCGGATAGTTCCTGTCAACAAGAATTTATCCTTATAAGCATAATTAACCCTTGCCAGATAGGATAATAGTGACCACTCTTCACGCAGATGGTCCCCACCTACAATTATCCCTGCATTTATGGTTTTCACCAGGTCATTAGGGTAATTATTTGCATTAATTTGACTGTTTTCAATGTATTCGTATTGAGAAGTGAATCCCACTACCGCATTAAACCTATGGCCATCAAAGGATTTGTCATAGCTTAGCGTATTTTCATTAAGGATGTTGGTACGCTGAAAATTGGCCACAAAACCACTGGATGGAGAAAAGTATCTTCTCACTGCCCCACTAAAAAACTGGCTTTGCCGCACCATGGACATATCAGTGCCCACAGAAGTCCTGAACGACAGATCATCTGTGATTGCTACTTCCGCATATACATTGCCCAACAACCGCAACCTATGCTGTTCATTATCAATTTCCCTTGCCACAGCAATGGGATTAGCCTGTGCAGCAGTACCCCGCCCGAAGGTCAATTGATCCCCATAGGATCCATCCTCATTATAAGGAGCAATAAACGGCATTATGGTCAATGCATTCATTATAACAGCATTATCCCAAGGATTCCCCTCTGCATTTACCAGGTCATGGACACCGAGGGTAGGATTTATGTTCATTCCAATTTTCACCCGGTTACTTACTTGTGTCTCTACATTTGCCCGCAGAGAATACCTTTCAAAGCCGGATTCGATTACCACACCATCTTGTCTGAAATAACCTCCGGAAATATAATAACTGGTATTTTCAGTGCCACCAGAGGCAGATATATTGAAATTGTGGATTGGGGCAGTCCGGAAAATATGATCCTGCCAATTGGTATAGGTATATTGGTCCGGATTTGCCAAAAAATCTGAATACAATTCAGGTATTAAATAATTGTCAAAGTAATCTCCCGCACCAGGTATCAGACGATCCACATTTGAATCGTGGATACTGTTCCCCCCTGCCTGTAAATAGGAATTGTTCCGGGCTGCGATCAACATTTCTGTAAATGGCACAGGATCCATCATCTCTATTCGCCGTTGTACTTCCTGAACCCCTGAGTACATGTCCACATTGATGGTAGGTTTTCCTGTCTTTCCCCGCTTGGTAGTAATCAATACTACACCGTTCGCTCCCCGTGAACCATAGATTGCGGCTGCAGATGCATCTTTCAAAACCTCCAAGGACTCTATATCATTAGGATCCAGGGCTGCCAGAGGGTTGGTTTGTTGACTGAAGCTATGACTTACCGGAAAACCATCAATTACATATAAAGGCTGTCCACCTGCACTGATGGATCCGGTTCCTCTGATCTGCACATTGATCCCCCCACCGGGAGTACCCGTTGTCTGTTGGGCCCTGACTCCTGCTATTTGCCCCGCCATGGCCTGATCAATTCCCTGCATGGGCAAATCCCGGATGTTTTCTGGTTGAACAGAAGCTACAGCCCCAGTCACATCCCTTCTCCTTTGGGTTCCATAACCCACCACTACCACCTCTGAAAGGGCTTCCATATCCGGCTGGAGTGTTATGGTGAATTCGGACTGGTTTCCTACTTCAATTTCGCGGGAAATATATCCCACATAGGAAATAGCAAGTACATCGGAAGGAGAGGATACAAGAATTTCAAAGGAACCGTCAATGTCTGTTGCCGTACCACGGTTGGTTCCTTTCACAAGAACTGTTGCTCCTGGGATCGCGTCTCCTGACTCGTCATTTACTTTACCTTGGATATTCCTTTCCTGTGCCAGAAGCAGGATGGCTGGAAAGAAAAATAAAACAGTAAAGAAGATTGTTAATTGTAAATTTTTTGATAACATACTCAGTTTAGGTTAAACATTGGGTTTTATTTATAGCATGAATTGATATACAAACCAGAATAGGGGTGTCCCTTGGTACCTTTTGAAGCCTTGGTGTAATAATACAATGTCCCCCAACCCAATAAACTACCGATTATCGGATGCTTCTGAATACAGCATGCTGAAATATTAGATTACACAATTTAGGCTTTTGTGAATTGGAAAAAATCTATTATTTTCTTAAAAGAATATACAATATTGACACTTGTATAGGTAAAATAGCCCTATCAGGAAATTATTTACCATATGTTACCATAGAAATAGAAGGACCCGACTCAAATGGTACAAAAAAAAGAGGTTTTACGGGAATGAAATCTAAATAAAAACCCTATTATGTATCTAAGCTTTTACCATTGTAATTATGACCTACTGAAGTCCACCCTCCATCAATTACCAAAGTCTGCCCGGTAATATGGGAAGCATCTTCCGACAATAAAAAAAGTGCTGCTTTCGCGATATCATTGGGGACTGCTATTTTTCCCTTAGGTATCAATGCTTTCCAAAAATTTTCATAATCCGGTTCTTCTTCCACAGTCCTTTCTGTAAGTGTGGCCCCCGGTGCTATGGCATTGATGGTAATGCCATGAGGAGAAAGATCCAATACCAGACTCCTGGCCATCATATGAAGTCCAGCCTTAGTAACAGAATAGATACCTAATTTTGGATAAGCCATACAACCAATGGTGGAAGACATCAACAAAACCCTTCCTTTCGTATTTTGTTCTTTCATCTGTTTGGCTGCATGTTGGGCCAGAAAAAAGGAGCCCTTGAGGTTGACGTCTACCACGTTTTGGAATTCCTTCTCCGTAATATCAAAAAATTCTCCAAACAGAGTAATGCCGGCATTCGCAATGGCAAAATCCAGGCGGCCGAATTCCGCTACCGCCAATTCCACCAGTTCTTTAATGACTTTAACCTTCCCAGCGTCCCCTTTATAAAAAATACAGGCCCCGGGCCTGTCCTGACTGATCTTTCTGGCTGCATCTTCGGCAGATTGGCCGTTGATATCATTCAGCACGACCGCCCCCCCTTCTTTCACCAATTGTCTGGCTATCTCAAAGCCAATCCCATTACCTGCACCAGTGACTATCGCTACCTTACCTGTAAATCTTGAATTCATCTATTCCATTTAATCTGGATACAACAAAACTTTAACGGCCTGCTTTTTTTCTGAAAGTTCAAAGCCCTTTTCCCATTCCGAAAGCTTAAACCTATGGGTGATAATGTCTTTAATATTGAGATTCCCCTGCTCCAATATCCTAAATGTCTGCAACCAGGTATCACGGTTATAGCCTACAGACCCATGGATTTTTAACTGGCGGAAGGCGATGAGGTCCCAGGGAACAGTCAGGTCTTTCCCGAAATGTCCCACCTGAACGTACCTTCCCTGTGCCCTCAGTGACTGCATGCAATTCCTCACAGAGCCCTCCGCCCCTGCACATTCCAAGGCCAAATCCACTCCCATTCCCATTGTTTCTTCTTCTATTACAGCAGCCAGATCTTCTTTGTCCACTTTCACGGTACGTGCTGCACCATATTTTTTTGCCAGGTCCAGCCTATAATTATCTTCAGATGTCCCTGCCACGATGGTTTTTATCCCCTGGGCAAGCAATAACTTCAGACTCATTAGGCCCATGGTTCCAGGGCCAGATACCAGCACCACATCTCCGATTTTGAACCGCGCTATATCGCAAACCGCATGTACAGCTGCAGCTAATGGCTCCACCATTGCCGCTTCTTCCATGCTAACTCCTTCCGGAACAGGAAATAATTGGTCTACTCTGGCAGCGGCATATTTAGCAAAGGCTCCATGAACGCCATGCCCCATTCCCCTCCGGTTTTTGCAGAACATAAACTCCCCGCTATAACAATAGCTGCAAACCCCACAGGTGATGGCCGTGGCGCCCAGTACGGAAAAGGTGTCACTTGGTTTTACATCCTTCACATTCTTACCCATATCTATCACCTTTCCTGAAAACTCATGCCCCATAATGACAGGAGGATAATTCTTAAAAGTATCATGGTACACATGCAGGTCTGTGCCGCAAATCCCGCAACAACTCACTTCCAAAACCACCTGGTTATCGGCACATACCGGTTCAGGCATTTCCATTAAAACTACATTTCCTTTCCCTTTTTCGTATTTTGTCAATGCTTTCATATTTTACCGGCTCTGCTATAATTTTTCAATATTTTTTCCGAGGCCTCAAGGATGTTTCTGGCCCTTAATCCATATTTATCGAAAAGTTCATCTGCCTGCCCCGATTCACCAAATACATCCATAACCCCCACTCTGTTCACTGGACATGGATGTTCCCCGGCAGTCACTGACGCCACTGCCTCTCCAAGTCCCCCGATAATGGAATGTTCTTCAATGGTCACAATTCCCTGGGTTTCCTTTGCTGCACTGATAATACTCGCTTTGTCCAAGGGTTTTATAGTAGGCATATGCAGGACCCGAATAGTAAATCCCTGTTCCTGCAAGGCATCCGCAGCCTTCAAGGCCTCACTTATCATGATCCCTGTACTGATGATAGTCAAATCTGTTCCTGGGCGTACCAATTTGGATTTCCCTATCTGAAATTCCCCTCGGATCTCCTCCACTACCGGATATTTGTCCCTTCCAAACCTAAGATAGACGGGTCCCTGATGCTTTGCGGCAGCAATTGTAGCCCGTTTTGCCTCTTCATAATCACCGGGCACCAATACCGTCATATTAGGAAATGACCTGGCGATGGCAATATCTTCAATACTTTGATGGGAAGCCCCATCACCTCCGGTACTGATGCCACAATGTGTGGCCCCGATTTTTACATTTACCTTAGGATAAGCAATGGAATTTCTCATTTGATCCCCTGCCCGGCAGGTGGCAAATACCCCAAAAGTAGAGGCAAATGGGAGAAATCCCTCCAAAGCCAGCCCCGCAGCTACAGAAAGCATGTTCTGCTCCTGTACTCCACAGTTGAAAAACCTATCGGGATAGGCTTCCTGAAATAATTCTGTTTTGGTGGCCTTAGCCACATCGGCATCTAAAACCACCATTTCCGGCATTTCTTTGGCCAGTTCCAGCAGTCCATCCACGTAACCTTTTCTTGTCTCTTTAAATTCCATGATCCAATTCTTTCATTGCATTTTCAAAATCTTTATTTTCCGGTGGTGTACCATGCCATTTTACCACATTTTCCATAAAGGAGACCCCTTTCCCTTTGATGGTATTGGCAATGATCATGGTAGGTTTTCCTTTCATTTCTTTGGCTTTTCCTACCGCGCCCACAATCTGCTGTAGGTCATTCCCGTCAATTTCCATCACCTGCCAACCGAAACTTTCCCATTTGGGCTTAAGGGGATCCAAGGGCATAATGTCTTCCGAATTACCATCTGTTTGCAGGTAATTCCTGTCGACGAAGGCAATTACATTATCCAATTTGTATTTATTGGCAAACATTGCCGCCTCCCAAGCCTGGCCTTCCTGTATTTCCCCATCTCCACAGATAATGTAATAGTAATGGCTTTTGTTCCTGATTTTTCCACCCAGCGCCATCCCAACCCCTGTAGAAATTCCCAAGCCCAGTGTGCCGGTAGAAGCATCTATCCCGGGAGTTATAGGTTGGTAGGGGTGGCCCTGCAGGTGAGATCCCGGACGCCTGAATGATTTTAAATCCTCCATTGGGAAATAACCGCAGTCCGCCAATACAGCGTAAATCACCGGTGTACAATGTCCTTTGGAGAGAACAAATCTATCTCTGTCTTCCCAATCAGAATTGTCAGGCCTATGGTTCATCAGGTGATAATACAGGGCAACCACCAGATCAGTGGCCCCCAGACTACCGCCCACATGGCCGGAGTTGGCCCTGTGAACCATGGTGATTATTTCCTTTCTTATTTCCAGTGCCTTGTTCTGCAAAGCTTTCAATGTGTTCTCTTCTAATAGTTGTGTCATTACCGTATACTTTATATTATCCCCTATTCATCCGTTACACAGCCTTCCGAGGCAGATTTTACCGCTTTTGCGTATTTGTGCAAAATGCCTTTGGACACCTTCAAGGACGGTTGTAGCCAGAGCTTTCTCCTTTCTGCCAATTCTTCATCGGAAAGGTGCACATAAAGTTTGTTATCTATGGCATCAATGGTGATTTTATCCCCATCTCTGACCAAGGCCAAATTGCCGCCTTCCTGTGCCTCGGGTGTAATATGCCCCACTACAAAACCATGGGTGCCTCCGGAAAACCTCCCATCCGTTATCAGGGCAACTTTTTTGCCCAAAGCGGCACCCATAAGGGCTGCGGTAGGTTTCAACATTTCAGGCATTCCAGGACCTCCTTTTGGCCCACAATAACGGATCACCACCACACTGCCTGCCTTTACCCTTCCCATTAAAATAGCCTCATTGGTTTCCTCCTCAGAATTAAATACCTGTGCCGATCCGGTAAACTGTTCCCCTTCCTTACCGGTAATCTTGGCCACTGCACCCTGTTCAGCCAAATTGCCATACAGTACCTGCAGGTGGCCTATTGGTTTGATGGGATTGCTGAGGGGATGAATGATGTCCTGACCTTCTGTCAAATCTTCCACCTCTGCCAGATTTTCTGCCATGGTTTTTCCGGTTACTGTCATACAGTCCCCATGCAGCAACCCTTCTCTAAGCATCATCTTCAATACGGCAGGTATTCCTCCAACCTGAAATAAATCCTCCATTACATATTCCCCGCTGGGTTTTAAATCGCCCAATACAGGTGTGTTATTGCTGAAATATTGGAAATCCTTTATGCTCAAGGGCACGTCAATGGCTCTGGCCAGGGCAATCAAATGAATCACCGCATTGGTAGAACCCCCTGTTATCATCACCAACCGTATGGCATTTTCAAATGCCTCCCTGGTAAGTATATCCTTTGGTTTAATGTCTTTTTCCAGCAGTTGAAGCATGGCATGGCCCACTTTGTGGGTCTCCACCTGCTTGAACTCATCTGCCGCCGGATAAGATGAATTGAAAGGCAGGCACATGCCCATGGCTTCAACTGCAGATGCCATGGTATTTGCCGTATACATGCCACTGCAGGACCCTCTTCCCGGACAGGCATGAAAAACGATGTCTCTGAATTCCTCCTCATTGATTTCACCGGTGGAGCGGCTTCCAGTGGCTTCAAATGAAGAAATGATGTCCAGTTTTTTCCCATTATAATGACCGGCCTTGATGGTACCTCCATAAAACATTATTCCCGGACGGTTAAGACGGCTGATGCCCATAAGGGCGCCTGGAATATTTTTATCGCATCCTACCACAGCAACTAAGCCATCGTACCATTGGGCACCTCCTACCATTTCCACAGAATCTGCAATAACATCCCTGGATGGAAGGGAAAACCGCATACCGCTTGAGCCCATGGAAATGGCATCGCTTACGCCGGCAGTGTGGAATATCAGCCCCATGAGGTCTTCTTTCATAATGCTTTCCTTTATTTTCCTGGCCAGATCATTTAAATGCATATTACAGGGGTTGCCCTCCCATCCGGCGCTTGCTATGCCTATTTGCGGCTTTTTAAGATCCTCCCTGCTCAACCCAATCGCATGTAACATGGATTGTGCTCCTGGAGAAGTATCATTTTGGGTTACATGTTTGCTGAATTTGTTTAGTTCCGCCATATTTCTCTTATAGTTTTAAATCAAGTTCAATGTCTGTCCATTTTCTTTCCCGGGCTGATTCCATCACTGCATCCAGCACCTGTTGGCATTTTAACCCATCATAAAAGTCAGGCCTTACTTGTTTGTTCCCCGCTATCCCTTCCACTAAAGTTTTTACCAAGTGGACGAAAGTATGCTCCCATCCAATAATATGTCCGGGAGGCCACCATGCATCGATATAGGGTTGACGGGATTCTGTAACCAGGACAGTACGGAATCCCTGGCATTTTGGATCCTCCTCCAGGGAGAAATATTGCAGTTCGTTCATCCGCTCCAAATTAAACACCAGACTTCCCTTACTCCCAAAGATTTCCAGTCTCAGGAAATTTTTCCTGCCATTGGCAAAGCGGGTGGCAATAAATGATCCCAAGGCCCCATTCTCAAATTCCGCCTGAAAAGTGGTCGCATCATCGGTAGTGACTGCACCTTTTCCCTCTCCTGGGGCAAGAGGCCTTTCTGTAACAAAAGTTTTCTGAAGGCCATTGACGGAGATAAATTCCCCTACTAAGAAACGTGCCAAATCCACTATGTGGGCATTCATATCACCATGGGCACCTGAGCCTGATGTTTTGGCATCATGCCGCCAGGTAATTGGAAAATTGGGATCCACCAACCAGTCCTGATAATACACGCCATTAAAGTGATGGATCTTACCGATTTTCCCTTCCTCTATTAATTGTTTGGCAAGTGCAATGGCCGGGACAAAACGGTAATTGAAAACCATCATGTGAATAACTCCAGCTTTTTGGGCTGACTGGTACATTTCTTTGGCCTCAATTAAATTTAAAGCAATGGGTTTTTCACATAAAATGTGTTTTCCTGCTTTAGCTGCAGCCTTGGCTATAGGCATGTGCAGGTCATTCGGGGCAGCAATATCTACTATATTAATAGTTTCATCTTCCATGATCTTTTCCCAATCTGTTTCAGCACGATCCCAGCCAAATTTTTGTGCAAATTGGTCCAGTGCCGCTTTGTTCCTTCCACAGGCAGTATGCAAGTGGAGATTTATCGGAATATTAAAAAACCGGGGTACCTGCCTGTACGCATTGCTATGTGCCTTTCCCATAAACTGGGTTCCTATTATACCAATGTTTAGTTCCTCTTTCACAATTATTATTATCGGTCTAATCCAAGAATTTGTTTGTTCATCCCATGGTCGGTCGGGCTGCTGGCAAAATCATCAAATACATATTGGGTGGCTTCTATAATATGGGAGGCTATGAACAGAGCGCCTTCTTTTGCCCCCTGCTCCGGGCTTTTGACACAACATTCCCATTCCAGGATGGCCCAACCTTCATATCGACGGGTGGTAAGTTCTGTAAAGATTTTTTTAAAATCCACCTGCCCATCTCCCGGGGAACGGAACCGGCCTGCCCTGTTGACCCAATCATGGTATCCGCCATAAACCCCTGTCAAACCATTTGTAATGAATTCCGCATCTTTGACGTGAAATGCTTTGATCCGGTCATGAAAAATCCGGATGAATTCTACATAATCCATCTGCTGCAACAAAAAATGGCTTGCATCATAAGTGATGCAAGCAGCAGGATGGTGCGAAACCTTATCCAGAAAACGAAGAAAGGTAGCTCCGTCATAAAGATCAGAACCTGGATGAAGCTCAAAGCCAAAAGTGATCCCATATTCTTTGCCCCTATCAAAGAGGGGCAGCCAACGCCTGGCCAATTCCCCAAATGCTTCATCAACAAGGCCTTTGGAGCGTTGTGGCCAGGGATAGATATAGGGCCAGGCCAAACCTCCTGATAAAACAGAAATATTTTCGGTCCCGAAATATGCACTTGCCAAAATCGTCTGCCGGAGCTGTTCAGAAGCCCATTCCAATCTTCCAGGATCATCCAAACCTTTGGGATAGAAAGGTTGGAACAACAATTCATAGGCGGGATGGATGGCCATAACCTGTCCCTGCAAATAGGAAGCAAGTTCCACCACCTCCAGACCCTTTTCCTTTAATTTTCCTTTATAATCCTCACAATACCCTTTGGATTGCGATGCCTGCTCCAGATCAAAAATCCGTCGGTCCCATGTTGGAATTTGAATCCCTTTATATCCTAATGATGCCGCCCAACCTGAAATACTTTCCAAGTCATGATAAGGTGGGCTATCCTTTAAAAACTGGGCCAGAAAAATAGCGGGTCCTTTGATGGTCTTCATGGCAATAAACTGGTTTCATTTGGTTTGCGAATAGAAATTCTCAAAGCATCAACACCGGTATTTAGAACAATCCGGTGTTTCAGAAAGTTAGCCGCCCCCTAGGCTGCGCCTTTTACCCGTCCCGTTGTTCAGCCAGATATCCAGCCTTGGCGCTTTCCAGGTGTAAGGCTTGCCGAGAATGTCCAAATCCCCGTCTCCATCCAGATCTATCATCAGACTTTCATGCATCCCAAATCCCTCCAATAGCTCATGTATTTCAAAGTTGCCCTTTCCATCACCCAATAAAATCCTTGCTTTCGGTTTATCGGGATGGTTCCCCAGGTTCATTTCCGCGATAAACAGATCCAAATGCCCGTCCCCGTTAAAATCCACCTTATTGATGGAATGGCCATCATATAAGGTGTCAATCAGAACCTTTTCGCTCCATTCCCCATTTTCCCATTGATAAAAAACCAAAGGAGCTGCCCCGTCACCGGCTGACAACATTACTTCCGGCCTGCCTCCAGGTACAAATTGCCCGGCCACAGACCGGGTAAAGGCATATCCCTCATCTATAACATGTACTTCAAAATTATAGCCATCGATATGTTTAAACCATCTACCCCCTCCCACAATGTCCATTTTCCCGTCTCCGTCCATATCCTCAATGGCCAATCCCTCATGTTCATTTGGCCTTTTCCAACCGGGATACCTCCCTTTTTGGGGAGTATAGATTTCAGGATAGGCATAAATTTCATGGATTTCCCATACATCCACCGTTTTAACATGATCCGGTACAGGAGCTACAAAAAGTTTTCTGTCTCCCTGGTTCCAGAATACCAATTCCATTTTACCGTTTCCCGTGACATCGGCAAAAATCTGGTCATGATGCTTATTGGCTCCAGACTTTTTGATGTTGCGTCTTTTCCACGGTGTGGTGGGATCAAAATCAGGATATGGATTTTCCCACCACCAGATTTCATTGCTCCTGCCGTCCCCTCCAAAAACGATATCCAAATCCCCATCTCCATCAATGTCATGAAAAGCAGACCCCGCTTCTATGGTTAGCGGTGTATCCTCAACTATGTATCTGTCCCAACCTTCATCAGTCCGTCTGTACAATAATACTGAAGGCCCTTTGGTACGTTCTGTAATAAAGAAATCGTTGACACCGTCCATGTCAATGTCACAGACCAAGGTGGCCGTTTGCTGGTTGCCTGAATTGGGTTCGTCCAAGTCGCCCGTTGTAGTGGAGACGTGTTCCCAGCTCACATCAGGTATTTCTACAGGTTTGATTTGCTCTTGATCATCTTCGCTTTTGCTTTCGGTACAGTGCATTAAAATACCAGCCATAACGAACCAAAAAAAGAACAAATAGAAAGTTTTACTGTAACGATCAATGATAGAATAATATTTGAAAAGTAGGTGCATATTGTGTCTATTTTGGTTATTGCAACTATATTTAAACAAATCTACTACTGAAAAATCATATAACCCTCACCTATTTGGGCGATTTTATGTACTATATTGTCAAATATTGGGTATAATTCACTTTTTTTCTCCATATTAAAACACATTAACCAAAAAAATTGTGGAACCCCTGCTAGAAAAAATTTCTGTTACTTCTAAAAGTTCATTTGCGATCAAAGAGGATATATTGTCCCATATTACTACTCCGTGGCATTTTCATCCGGAGTTTGAACTGACGGTGATTACCGAAAGTGAAGGAAAAAGGTTTGTCGGCGATCATGTGGAATTTTTTTATCCGGGCGACATGATTTTCGTTGGCCCTAACCTGCCGCATTTCCATAGAAACAATGAAAAATATTATCAAAAAGAACATGATCAGTTAAAGGTAAGAGCAATAGTCATCCATTTTTTAAAAGACTTTTTGGGAAAAGATTTTTTTGACAAACCGGAAATGATAAAAATTAACCAGCTGTTTGCCAGAGCCATGAGGGGTTTGAAAGTTTATGGAAAAACCAATGAAGTCATCTCCCAAAAAATGGAGGAAATTCTGTATTTAGATGGCTTTGAAAGATTACTGCAGCTTTTCCATATACTCAACATTCTATCCCATTCCAAGGAAATCAAAGAACTTTCCAGCCCGGCATTTCACTATCCGGTAGATTCCTCAGATGTGGAAAGGGTAAATACTATTTATCAATATATCCTATTGAATTATAAAAAGACCATCAATTTGGAAGAAGCGGCTTCTCTCATCAGCATGAGCAATTCCACCTTTTGCAGGTTTTTTAAAAAAAGAACGGGCAAAACTTTCTCCGAAATGATAAACGAACTAAGGGTGGGACATGCCTGCAGGCTACTCATGGAATCCGAATTAACCGTCACACAAATTTGCTATGAAAGCGGATTCAATAATTTTTCCTATTTCCAACGTCAGTTCAAGAAAATTACCAAAGTCACTCCATTAAAATACAAGGAGAATTTTTTGTCTCAAGAAGAATAATATTATAGGCATTAGGAAATGGTGTTTGAACCTTTGGGATTAAGGGATTGCTTCAAGTTTTGGTTAAAACCCACACAAAAAACCTTCAGTCGTCATTCCAGAATGGAAAACTCAGCGACAACCGGGTAATGATCTGACAAATCATCAACTATTCCGGCATTAATGATCTTTGCGGAAACGCATTGCCGGGCCAGATTGGGCGAGGCCAAAATATAGTCTAAACGTTTTCTTAGGGGGGCTATGTCTTCCCGATTCCTTCTGGGCTCAAAATGGATAGGAGCTGGAAAACTGAACCTTTCCTCCCCGTCCACTTTTTGGGCACATACATCGATCAGTGGAAATCCCAAAAAGGAGGCCATCAAACTATAGTCAAACTGATCGTTTAGCAGGGTTTGATGCCCTTTCTTTTTATTTGCGGCCTCTATTTCTGAATACCATTCCCTTAACTCAGGGCGGAGCATGTCCAAATGGGCGTCAAAAGGTGAAAGGGCGTTGAAATCCCCCAAAATGATATGCGGATCTTCATGGGAAGACAGGGTTTCTTTCACCTGGCTGGCAATCAATGCGGATTCCCGCATCCGGGTAGCGTAGTCTGACGGACATAGATGGACCGCTACAAAATCGATACCGTGGGTAGAGGCATGGAGGGCACCGTGCCAAAATCCATCCAGCATTTTTTTCTTGACGGTAATCGGTTTGTTGGAAGTAATCCCCACAGGGTGTCCGTCTTCTTTCAGTAATACCACATGGTCATGACCCCAATTGGATGCATAGGTTTTGAGTTTTTCCTCTGTGAAAGCGCATAATTCCTGAAACGCCACCACGTCAGGCTGCTGAGAGGCCAGCCATTCCGCCAAAGCTTGTTCCCTCTCTGTGTCTTTGCCGTAGTCGAAGCCATTGTAGATGTTATAGGAAATCACTTTAAGGTTTTTGGATGCAGTATCCAGGGATTGAGCCCAAATAAGGCCGTGTGTGCCCAAAATCAAACCGGTTACAAGAAGATATAAATAATGCTTTTTCATAAGGGGAATAGTTGATCTCAAATACCATTTTATTTTTTAAACGCATTTTAAAAACCGTCCATAAACCTATTCCGTCCAGTTTTTTCCCACATCGCCATAGGGAATACAGCCTTGGTAGGGGCCCGGAATAGGGTCATAGGCGAGGACTTCTTTGCCTATTTTTTCGGAATGGAAATAACCCAAAAGTGCCAATTCCTTCATCATCCTGTAAAAAGGAAAAGAAGAGGGATCCCCAAATGAGAAGCCCCACATGGAACCGGGAAGGGGTTCGGATTTTTCTTCATATTCCCTGATCAACTGATCCTGTTGATCAGGCGAGGATTTTATAAAATCTTCCCCGAATTTGTCCTTGGCATTTTGATTGAAGCTGTCCAGACCATGCATAAAGCCCTTTTTGACCTCATCGGGAAAAACATGGCTGAGCATTTTGTCTATGAATTCGTCCACACCGACTTCCACTGCGCCAGGGGTATCCGTTTTTGGCAAGATCCTATCCACTATGGCAGAAAGGGTTTGGGCCTGTTTTTTTTCCAGCACCTGCGGTGTCCACTTCAGGGAAGTGCTTTGTCCGCATGATTGCATAAGCGCTGCTACCGTGCTGCCGGACAGGGCAACTCCGAGTATCATGCTTGTGCTTTTTAACGCTTCTCTTCTGTTCATGGTCGGATAATTAAAGGTTTTTGCGTTTCATTTCTGTGGTGGCAAAATCAACTGCCCTGGCAGAAAGGGCCAAGTAAGTGATGGAGGGGTTTTGCGTGCCAGAAGAGGTCATACAGGACCCGTCCGTTACAAACAAATTAGGTATCCCATGGACTTGGTTATGGGCATTTAATACGGATGTTTTAGGGTCCCTTCCCATCCGTGCCGTACCCATTTCATGGACACCCACACCGATGGCCCCACCGGCGTCAAAAGTAGCCACGTTTTTCAAGCCTGCAGCTTCCAGCATTTCAGCCGCGTCGTTTTTGATATATTCGCGCATGACGGTTTCATTCTCTTTATAACTGGCATCAAAAACCATTTTGGGCAAACCCCACTCGTCAGGTTGGTCATGATCCAAATACATGCGGTTTTCGTGATAGGGAAGAATTTCCCCAAACCCAGTCATGCCAAAAGTCCACGGACCGGCCTGAACCAGGCTGTCTTTGAAAGCTGCCCCGAAGTTTTTGTCATTGGCGCCCCGGCTAAAACTCAACCTGCCAGCACTTCCTTGATAACCATAGCCGCGTAAAAATTCCTTGGTACTGGTGGCTGCATTGATGTTCCTGAAGCGGGGTATATAGATACCGTTTGGCCGGCGGCCCCTATAATATTCATCTTCAAAACCCTCATAAGTACCGGACGCTCCCAGCCTATAATGGTGGTCCATGATATTGTGTCCCAGTTCTCCGCTGTCGTTTCCGAGGCCATCGGGGTAGCGGTTGGAAATAGAATTGAGCAAAATGGCGGCGGTACCCGGTGCCGAGGCATTGAGAAAGATGAGTCCGGCATGATATTCAATCATCTCTTTGGACTCCCTGTCCACGATCCTTACGCCGGTGGCTTTGCCTGAGCCTTCATCATAAATTACCGAATGGACCATGGAGTGTGGCCTCAGTGTCAGGTTTCCGGTTTTGGCAGCGTCAGGTAATGCCACCGATACGCTACTGTAATATGCCCCATACGGACATCCTCTGGCACAACGGTTACGGGATTGGCAAGCTCCCCGGCCATTATGGGGTACGGTCAGGTTGGCCACACGGCCGATGGTCATATAGCGGTTTGGAAATTTGCTTTCAATCTCTTTTTTGATGTGTTTTTCCAGGCAGTTCATTTCCATGGGAGGGAGGTATTGTCCGTCTGGCAGGTGGGAGAGTCCCAAAGGTTCTCCGGATACGCCCACATATCTTTCCACATAATCATACCACGGTGCCAGATCCTTGTACCGGATGGGCCAATCCACGCCGATACCTTCTTTGGCATTGGCCTCAAAATCAAGGTCAGACCAACGGTAACACTGCCGTCCCCATATCAGAGACCTTCCGCCCACTACATCGGCCCTGATCCAGTCGAAACGCTGCTTTTCCTCGTACGGATCCGCTTTATCATTATGGTAGAAATGCTTGTTTTCCTCGCTGATAAAGCCGCTCCGGATTTGAACATAATGATCTTCCCTTTCTTTGTTGGTCAGTCTTTTTTGATAATTGAAATCCCAGGGGTCTTTGTTCATGGTGGGGTAATCTTCCAGATGGGTGACCATTCTGCCTCTTTCCAACACCAGGGTTTTCAAGCCTTTTTCACAAAGTTCCTTCGCCGTGAATCCTCCACTTACTCCCGATCCCACAACGATGGCGTCAAAAGTATTTTCGGATTTGGCTTTGATGTTCAGGTTGCTCATGAGTATTTTATGGTTCGATAAGTGGGCTAAAATTAAATAAAATCATGGAACGGGCAACCAAGTTTAATTAATATTGATAATATTGCGGCTTGGCCAAATAAAAAACGGTATTGGGCGGGTAATTCAATACCAGGTTTAACAAAAAAACAGCAAAATGCTTTATGAAATTATCGGCTGGTTTGGGGCTTTCTTTTTTATCGTTTCCTATTATTTATTGTCAAAAGGAAGGTTAAGACAGGAAAGCACGACATATCACCTGCTCAATCTTATGGGTGCGATGAGCTTGATTATCAATGCGCTTCATTTTCGGGACAATGCCAATATTCTGGTAAATGGGGTATGGGCCTCAATAGCCATCATGGCTTTATATCAATTCGGCAAAAGCTCCAGCCGCAAGAGATCATAAGCCTGTTCCTTGAAATGGTTCAGCTTTTCTTCATACTCCTTAGCGTCTTCAATCATGGAAAGGTAATAATAGGCCCCTTCAATAATGACGAATATTTTCTCTGAAAGCGCTGCCGTGTCTGCTTTTCTGAGGTACTCATCCTTGTCAAGGATTTCCTGCAGGGTTTTCCTCAACTCTAAATGGAGTTTTCTGTATTCCTCTTTGATGGTGGGATCCCTGAAAATCAAGGCATAGCAGCTGTAAAACACCCCATCATCAAAGAGCAGGTTCCATTCCCTGGAAAATAACCTGCCGACCAGAACTTCCGAATCCACTTTTCTTCCGTCCTTGAATTTTTCCAACAAGGGCTCGTAAATCAACTGGTAATGTTTTAAAATATAATCAATCAAAGCAAGAATGAGCAGTCTTTTGTTGGGGAAATAGTGCATGATGAGACTGGGAGGCATCCCCAGATACTTGCCGATTTTGGCAATGGATGTATTCTCCAAACCGTCTTTTTTACAAAGCTCATAAAAACCTTCAATGATCTCGGTTTTTCTTACGTCTCTGATCTTTTTTTTCATAATATTATAAAATTAAAAATCAAAAATAATTAAAAATTAGTAATTAATTACCATTTGAATTTACAATTAAATTATTTAATATTGAATGAATGTTCAATAAATATTTGCTAATAATTGGTTAATATTCAAGTAACAATCCTGTTTTAATTTGCATGATATTCATTATCAGTGTTCACTTCTCTTTTACTAATATATGAAAACACATTTACTTCGCTTAAGAAAGATCGGAAGCCGGGGACTCTTGCAATGCATGGCGTTGCTTCTGATCAACATGATGACAGCCCAGGCACAGGTAACGGTATCAGGCGCCGTCACGGATGGTGCGGAAGGCCTGCCTTTACCAGGGGTTTCTGTTTACCAAAAAGGCGCTACCAATGTCAGCATTACGGATATTGACGGGCTATACAGTATCCAGGTAGCGTCGCCGGAAGCCGAATTGGTTTATTCGTTTATCGGTTTCGAAACACAAACCCTGGTCGTGGGCGACAGAACCACCATTGATGTTACCTTGATGCCGGAGGAGACACTATTGGAACAGGTGGTCGTGGTAGGTTACGGCACCCAGAAAAAGATCAACCTCACGGGAGCTGTAGACCAGGTATCGGGGGAACAGATTATCAACCGGCCCGTGGCCAACGTCATGCAGGGCCTGCAGGGTGTAAGTCCGGGTTTGAATATCACCTACTCGGGTGGAAGGCCAGGCACGGTGCCCGATATCAATATCCGTGGGTTTACGTCGATCAACGGAGGCGGACCCCTTATTGTCATTGACGGTGTAGCGGGTAGATATGAGGACTTGCTGCGATTGAATCCCGCGGATATCGAATCGTTTTCAGTACTTCGGGATGCGGCTTCTGCTGCCATTTACGGCGCCAGGGCGGCATTTGGCGTGGTCTTGATCACCACGAAACAAGGTGGGACAACCCAGCTTGTCAGTTATAACAGCAATTTTACCTGGGGAAGACCCACCGTGTTACCACAGCCGGTAACCGACCCTTATATTTATTCCCGGGTCATGGATCAGTCCACCAGCAATACCCCTTGGAATTATATCAATTTTAATGATTTTCATTACCAGTGGGCCAAGGAAAGATCAGAAAATCCATCTGTAGAAGATGTGAGAATCGATCCGAATGACCCCAACCGCTGGGCTTATATGGGTAATAATGATTGGTATGATTACTTTTTTAATCCGGCAAGTTTTTCCACCAATCAAAGCCTGGCCATCAGCGGGAGCGCCAATGTTGACAATATGCCCATTACCTATTATTTGTCCGGAGACTATACCAAGGAAAACGGAATGAACAAATTGGCGCCGGATCATTGGGACAGGTATTCCCTTAGGGCCAGGGTCTCTGCTTTACCTAAAAAGTGGCTAAAGGTGGACAACAACCTGAACATTTATCAGACGGAAAGGGCGGATCCTACTACTACCATCACTGATATTTATTACCTGACCCCAATTGAAGTGGCAAAAAATCCCGATGGAACCTGGGCCAACACCGGAGCCGGAAGATTGGCCGCCCGACTCTCAGACGGTGGCAGAAACAAGGAAGACATGTTCGGGTTTCACAACATCATAAGAGGCACGGGCACCTTTTTGAACGGCGACCTTTCCATTACCGGAAACGCAAGTTTTAAGAGGGAACAATGGAAATACCATTGGGACAGGCGGAAGTTTGAGATAGGTTTTGGGCCGGAGGATGTCAGAATGGAAGGAGGGGATGGCGCTGTGGTTGAAAGAAATGAGACTTTACAGAACACGATCTTGGATCTGTATGGGAATTATACCAAAAAGATGGGGGCTCATACCGTCAATCTTCTCGCTGGCTATAATCAGGAAAGTTATGTATTATCTTCCGTACAGGCGGAGAGGAGGGTCTTGATTTCTTCATCTCTTCCTTATATGGGCTTGACCACGGGCGACTCCTTTATTACCCCGGCTTACAGTTCCTTTGCGACAAGAAGTCTTTTTGGCAGGGCCAATTACACCCTGCTGGACCGGTATATTTTGGAATTCAATGGCCGCTATGATGGTTCTTCCAGGTTTCCCAGTTCCAATCGATGGGGATTCTTTCCATCCATTTCAGGAGCATGGATCATCAGTGACGAGAGATTTTTCCAAGATGTTGGGATGACATCATCGCCGACCGTCAAATTAAGGTCTTCTTACGGGAGTCTTGGCAATCAGAACGTTGCTGATTTCGGCTACATTCAGGCCTTACCGACCCAGTTTTCCAACTATCTGATAGGGGGAGACAGGCAAGTGGTCATTTCTTCTGCCCCTCAGCTGGCCGTTGATCCCTATTATTATACCTGGGAGAGGGTGGTCACCACCAATTTCGGAGCGGATGTGGGTTTTTGGGATGACAGGTTTTTTGCGTCGTTTGATTACTTCATCAGGAACACCAAAGGCATGCTTACCGATCCCGTGGAACTGCCGGGAGTGTTGGGGACTTCCCCTCCTCAGCAGAATGCGGCCGATTTGCAGACGAAAGGATGGGAGGTTTCATTGTCCTACCGGAATCAATTCGGCAGGTCCGACAAACCTGTGCAGTTAACCACTCGGTTGTTTGTAGCGGATTCCCGCTCTTGGATTACCAGCTTTGAAAATGAACAAAAGCTGTTTTCTAGGATCAAAAATGGAGAAACGGTAGAGAATTTCAGAGTGGGGCAGGAAATTGGTGAAATTTGGGGTCTGATAAATGATGGGCTTTTCAGAAACGAGGATGAAATCAGTCAGCTTGACCAGTCAGCGATCATCCCTTGGGGCGCGCTTGATATCGTACCCGGATGGCCTAAATATGTGGATTTAAACGGTGATGGAAAAATAGAAAGAGGGCTTTCGGAACAGGACCCAAGAGACCTGACCGTAATTGGCAATAGCCGTCCCCGTTATCAGTTGGGAGCGAATATAGACCTGTCCTGGAACGGCTTCGATTTTTCCCTGTTTTTGCAGGGGGTCGGCCGGCAGGATTATTACCCCAGACATTACCTGTTTTGGGGACCTTATCAGCAGCCATATGCCAACATATACCCTTGGAACCTGGATTTTTACAGGGGAGAGGCTGATAATGAGCAGTTAAGGGCCATGCACAGCCGTGCGTACCTGGATGCAGGCCTGGCCGATGTTAACCTTGATTCCAGGTATCCGGTTCTCCAAGCCTGGCTTGCTGACAACAACTATGGCTCAGGGCTGGATATTCCCCAGACGGAATATTTGCTGAATGCGGCTTATGTGAGGGTGAAAAACCTTTCCATAGGTTATTCTTTGCCTACAGAGCTTGCAAGAAGGATCAAGGCCCGGCGTATCCGGATTTTTGCCACCGGAGAAAACCTGTATGAGTTTTCAGCCATCAAACAGTTTGTGGATCCGGAAAGCGTGAACAACGGTTACAGTTGGTCTTACCCCTTTCAAAGGAGGTATTCGTTCGGATTGAATATTGACTTATAAAAATACAGATACTATGAAAAGGCTTTATATATATTTACTGATCCTGTCTGTTCTGACATCCTGTGATGACGGATTCATGGACAGGTACCCACAGACTTCCATTGCCCCCGAGGAGTTCTTCAAATCCGAAGAGGACCTGGCACTCTATGTCAACGGTCTCCTGCAGTTACCCGGCATGGGGCAGTACGAACAGGACCAGAGCAGCGACAATCTCGCCACTACCGGGGCGATAGAAGTAAAAAGTATCATGACAGGCAGTCCCAATTCCCAAAACATTACAGCAGGATGGGACTGGGCCAGGCTTAGGAACATCAATTATTTTCTGGATAACATCGCCAATGCCCAGGCAAGTCAGGAAGCCATCAACCATTTCGAGGGGCTGGCAAGATTTTACAGAGCATGGTTTTACTTCAATATGGTGAAAAGGTATTCCGACCTGCCCTGGTATGGGGAGCTCCTTGCCCCTACAGATGAAGCCCTTTATAAACCCAGAGACCCCAGGGCATTGGTGATGCAGCGGATCCTGGAAGACCTGGAATTTGCCGCCGCACATGTCCGTGAACAGGTACCCAGCGGCACCCCCGGTATTTGGGCGGTGAAAACCTTGTATGCGCGTGTGGCGCTTTATGAAGGCACTTTCAGAAAATACCATCCCGAATTGAACATACAGGAGACAGCGCAGGCTCTTTTGACCATCGCGGAGGATGTATCCCAGGAAATAATCGCCTCCGGCAATTTCTCCATCTATCAGACAGGTAATCCGGAGAGAGACTATGCCACCTTGTTCAACAGCCTGAATTTGGTGGGCAACCCTGAAATCATTCTGGTGAATCCCCATGATGTGAGCAAAGACCGCAGCAGCAATATCAACTATACGGTCTTTGGAACTTATGAGCAATCCCCTTCCAGAGACTTGGTGCAGACCTACCTGATGAGAGATGGATCACGTTTTACAGATATTCCGGGATATGAAACTTTCCTGTATGTGGAGGAATTTCAGGATCGTGATCCCAGGCTGAGCCAGACGTTGGTTTATCCCGGTTGGGTGCGTTCCCCTGACCCGGGTCCGTTTATCCCTTTGATGAACAGAAACTTTACGGGATACTTTCAGCAGAAAGGATATAACAATACCATCGATAATGTGGACATAGGCAGCCTTGATTTTCCGGTGATGCGATATGCGGAAGTGCTGCTGACCTATGCCGAAGCAAAAGCCGAACTGGGAACCCTTACCCAATCTGATCTGGATGCTTCCGTCAATCGGCTGAGAAACAGGGCGGGAATGCCCCCCCTGGAGCTTACAGCGGCCAACAGTTCTCCTGATGCCAGACTGATGGAAAAGTATCCGAATGTTTCCGGTCCCATGACCGGCGTATTGTTGGAAATCAGGCGGGAGAGAAGGGTTGAGTTTGCCCTGGAAGGATACCGGTTTGATGATTTGATGCGATGGGGAGCCGGAAAACTTTTGGAAAGAATCCCCGAAGGCATGTACTTCCCTGGATTGGGCAAGTATGACCTGACTGGAGATGGGGTGGAAGATATCATTTTGATAGACAAGGACAGCAATATACCATCCGACCCCCAAAAAGAAACCAATTCTCTGGGAGAAAGACTGATTTATTACCGGGCAGGCACCGTAAATGATAACGTAACCGTATATTTGAGAAATGGGGTCAATGGGGGTACCCTGGTTACCGAAACTGCCCCAAGACAATTTATGGAACCTAAATATTATTACCGGCCTGTTCCTATACAGCAAGTCGTTCTCAACCCCAATCTTGAACAGATTTTTGGATGGGAATAAATTCCGCCAACCTACTATCAAAGTCAGACCTTCCAGGTTTCAAAAACCTGGAAGGTCTGCAATTTAATAAGTCAAATGCCATTGTATTTAATCCATATTAAAAAATATGACACGAATTTCTTTATTGATTTTGGTTGCTTTTTTCTTCACTTTCCACCTTCATGCCCAGCAGCGCAAAACGGTGTTTATCATCCTGGACGGTATACCCGGCCCTCTATTGGAGGCAGCCCCAACCCCCAATATGGACCGGATTTCACAAGACGGAGGCTATGCTGCCGCTTATGTGGGAGGGCAGAGAGGGGGCTATTCAGAGACACCTACCATATCCGCGGTAGGCTATAACAGTCTGCTTACCGGTACCTGGGTAAACAAACATAATGTGAAAGACAACAGCATCCGGCATCCGAATTATCATTACTGGACCATTTTCAGGCATTTTAAAGCCAATTATCCGGATAAAACGACCGCTGTTTATTCAACTTGGTTGGACAACCGGACCAAATTGGTGGGCGAAAATCTGCCGGAAACCGGAAATCTTCAGCTGGACTATCATTTTGATGGGTTTGAACTGGATACTGTCCGGTTTCCGCATGATGACCAAAGCCTGTATATCCATGAAATAGACCAGATGGTGGCGGAGTATGCCGCCCGGGATATCGATAAGAAGGGACCTGATCTTACTTGGGTATACCTGCAATATACCGATGACATGGGGCATAAGTTTGGCGAAAGCCCTGAGATGGATGCGGCCATACAGGCATCCGATAGACAGGTAGGCCTTATTTGGGAGGCTGTCCAGAGGCGGATGCAAGCCTTTGATGAGGATTGGCTGGTGGTGATCACTACAGACCATGGCAGGGAGACCGGGGGTTTTCATCATGGGGGCCAGTCGGATGAAGAAAGGGCTACTTGGATAGTCAGTAACAAAAAATTCAATGAACATTTTAACAATCAGCCAGGGGTTGTGGATATTTTTCCGACCATCGCCGCTTTTATGGGCATCAGCATTCCCAAAAACCATGCGATGGAACTGGATGGCGTTTCTTTGTTGGGAGAGCCGTTTGCTGCGGAACTTCAGGGAAAACTTGCAGGAAAGAAATTGACATTGGCTTGGAGATCCTATGATAAAGGGGAGAAAGCTTTGGTTTGGGTAACGCCTGGTAACCAGTTCCGGTTTGGAAAAACAGACACGTATCAATTGATTGGAGAGGTTTCGCTGGCCAAAGAGACAGCGGATTTTGACCTTGAAGTAATCTATAAAAACCTTAAGGTAGTGCTGGAACTTCCCCAGGGTTTTATTAACGTGTGGGCGGCAAATGATCAAGAAGAATAATGCGACCATTTATATAAAAACAGAATAATTGTTGGTGGTTGGGGTGTTAATTTAGTGACTCATCCCAATCACCATATGATAAGAAATATAATTTGTTTGATATTTTTACTTTGTTTACATCTTAATTCTCAAGCCCAGCAAGAAATACTGCCCGGAATTGTGGCGGTAAAAATTTCCGATCCTATCCGGGTTGATGGGGTGCTGGATGAGGATATTTGGCAGGAAGCTGGCTGGGTGTCTGATTTTTACCAGACTTTTCCGTCTGACACTTCCCTGGCAGTAGCTCAAACCAGGGTGAAAGTGGGCTATGATGATAAATTCCTGTATATCGCTGCGGTCATGCTAAACCCCGGCCCCAGGGATAAATACGTAAGCACATCCTTACGGCGGGATTATCGCGGCAATCAAAATGATGGGATCAGTTTTGTGTTTGATACTTTTAATGATAAAACCAACGGATATGTTTTTGGTGTGAATCCTTACGGGGTCCAAAGGGAAGCGATGATAGGCAATGGGGGGCTCATATCCACCGATCTGAACCTTGCCTGGGATAACAAATGGTATTCTGCTGCAAAGATCAATGAGGACCATTGGGTGGTTGAAATGGTCATTCCTTTTTCTACTTTAAGGTACAAAGAGGGCGGCACTTCCTGGAACGTGAATTTCTATAGGATAGACAGCGAATACTCAGAAAAAAGTACCTGGACACCGATTCCCAGAAATTTCAATGTGACCAATATGGCTTTTTCCAGAAAACTGTATTTTCCGGAACCCTTGCCAAAAGTGGGCAGCAATCTTTCATTTATCCCATATATGGCTATGGGGACATCCCGCAACTTTATGGAAGGGTTTGGGGAGCCCGTGAAGCCTTCCTTTGGAGGGGATGCCAAGGTGGGGATAGGCCCGGCTTTGAACCTGGACCTTACCGTAAACCCGGATTTTTCACAGGTGGAGGTGGATGAACAAGTGACCAACCTGGACCGTTTTGAGATTTTCTTTCCAGAAAGAAGACAGTTCTTTCTGGAAAACGCAGACCTTTTTGCGGACTTTGGTACCGATAGGATCCGCCCGTTCTTTTCCCGCAGGATAGGCGTGGACAGGGATGAACATACCGGACAGAATGTCCAGAACCGCATCTTATATGGCGCCAGGTTAAGCGGAAAGTTGACGGACGATTGGAGGATAGGCGCCATGAACATGCAAACTGCCAATGACCCTAACCTGGGCATTTCGGGAAAAAACTTCTCTGTAGCTGCTTTGCAGCGGAAAATTTTTAACCGTTCCAACATTGGTATGATGGTGATCAACCGGGAATCCATGGATATGGAAAAAGGAGGCATGGCGATGGATAACGGGAAATTTCACCGGCTGGCGGGAATGGATTATAACCTGTACTCGGCGGATAACCGATGGAACGGCAAGTTTTTTTATCACCGCACTTTTGAGGTAGGATCCCCGTCCGATGCGGGTACAGCCCATGCCCAGTTGGCTTTTGATGATATCCATCTGTCTGCCGGTCTGGCCTATTCCTATGTGGGGGAAAATTACAACCCGTTGATGGGGTATACGCCACGGACCGGTTACCAGCGTTTTTCGCCTCAGCTGGGATACAGATTTTTTCCCAATTCAAGGTGGGTCAACCGCCATGGCCCGGGATTTATTTCAGAAACGCTTTGGAACGACAGGCTGGGTGTGACCGATGAGCTGCATACTTTTTTATACATGATACAACTGCATAGTTTCGCGGAACTCACCGTCAATTTCAATAACCAGTATACTTACCTGTTTTTCCCTTTTGACCCTACCCGGTCAGGGGGTGAGCCACTGGCAGAGGGCACGGCGTATAGGAACAATTACCTTAGTTTTAATTTCAGAACCGATCCACGCGGTGTCTTTTCGGTGTTGGGAACCGGGCAGGTTGGGGACTACTTTAACGGAAGCATGACCCGGTTTACGGGAACTGCCCAGTGCCGCTTGGGGTATTTGGCCAACATTTCCATGAATTTCAGTTACAGCAGGATCCGGCTGGCCGAACCTCAACAAAACGCAGACTTGTTTTTGATAGGTCCAAGGGTGGACCTGACCTTTACCAAAAGCCTGTTCTGGACTACCTTTATGCAATACAATAACCAAATAGACAACATCAACATCAACACCCGTTTCCAATGGCGGTATGCACCGGTCTCCGATCTTTTTGTGGTATACACCGACAACTACTTCCCTTCTTCCTTTGCGCCCAAGCAGAGGGCTTTTGTGATGAAATTGAATTATTGGTTGAACATTTAAAAGGCTACGCTTGTATAGGTAAGACGTCCTTTTGGGGTAACCCCCAGCTATTGATTTTATGACCTGTCTTTATAGGATATTTATCTGATTGTTTGTACCTTATATACCCTTAACCGTACAGAAAGCAGCCATATATGAGCTTCTGGTCTGCTTACCTGCTAAACTAAACGCATCTTACAAATGGGAATTTTAAAAAAAATCTTCATTGGGGTAGTCATCATCATTGCCATTCCCCTTGTGCTCGCATTGTTTGTCAAAAAAGATTACTCCGTAGAACGGGAGGTTGTTATCAACAAACCCAAACAGGAGGTTTTTGACTACATTAAATATCTCAAAAACCAGGACGCCTACAGCAAATGGGCGACAATGGATCCCGATATGAAGAAGACATATAGGGGTACCGATGGTACCGTGGGATTTGTATCGGCGTGGGAAAGCGACAACGGAGAGGTAGGGACCGGTGAACAGGAAATTAAGGGGATCACTGAGGGAGAAAGGATTGATTTTGAGCTTCGATTTATCAAGCCGTTTGAGGCCACTTCACCCGCCTATATGACCACTGAAAGCTTGTCTGAAAATGAGACTGTTGTAAAATGGGGTTTTAGCGGACATATGAATTATCCTATGAATTTCATGATGCTTTTTATGGATTTTGAAGAAATGATAGGGGAGGATTTACAGTCCGGACTGAACAATTTAAAAGCCCAATTGGAAAGATAAGGGGATAAATAAAACCAAGAGTCTTTTCAATTGCTTGCTGACCAACAACCTCAGTATGATCCGGGTCCCGGGATCCAAACGGATTGGAATTCAAATCCCGGGAAAACGGATCGTGTAGGACGACATTCGCCCGATGTATCCAAGAAGTAAAATCGTATATTATTTCACTTGAATGCTACTGTATTCGGTATAAAGCGGTGGCCGGGTTTTCCATTTTCCTTTGGTGAAATCAGGGAAGTCAACAGGTCGGCTTTTGTTTGCCACAGATGCTTCACTAAGGGGAATAATGGAGGCGCTGGTCACGGAATCATAGACATCCCAGTCAGGTTGTTTGTCTTCACGGAGCGCCGTGATAAGCCGGTCCCAGTTGATGGGAGTCTGGGTCATGCCACCGCTGCCATGTCCGCGGATGGCACCACCTTTCCTTTTCGGAGGATTATAATTTTTTATGATCTCATGCTCGTATTCTTTCAGGTACTCTTCTGCTGGTTCCCATTGATGGTCCACAGGGCTGCGCCCATCAATATAAATCCGGTGCCCGTCTCTTTCCTTTAGATATACCCCTTTCGTGCCCTGTATGCGGAAACTTTCCCGGGGATGGGGTGTATGGGTATCGTGGTTGAGGGTGACCATCTTGCCGTTTACCGTACGGATGAGGGAAGCATTATAATCGCCCAATGCCATTTTTTTGGTAGCATAGGGGTGGTCGTTTCCGTATTGGGACCTGGCATATTCATTGAGCATCACGGATTTTGTACTCATAGAAACCAGGTAGTCAAACCGGTCGCCACGGTTAATATCCAGTGCCGGCATCATGTTCCTCATGGGGTGGTCAGGGTAGAGGTTGCCGTTTCGGTCCACGGCGGGCTGAAGACGCCACGGTTCTCTTTCAGGATCAAATTTGACCAGTCTTAAATCATGAATATATCCGCTTTCCACATGGAGAATATCCCCCAGAAGGCCTTTTCTTACCATATTGAGCAAGGTCAGGTCCCCAAATCCTCCCAGCACGATGCTGGCCCATTTTCCGGTGCTTTCGAAGGTTTCCACCAGTTCCCAGCCTTCATCCAATGTCTGGGCCAACGGTACTTCGCAAGCGGCATGTTTGCCATTTCTCATGGCAGCCAGGCATACCGGGGCATGCGTGTCCCATGGCGTGGAGCAGATGACCGCATCCAGCTCTTCCTCCTCACATAAACGGGCAAAGTCCGTAGGCCCGCGGTCATATAGCCGGGGTGTGGGCTGTCCTGCTTCTTCCACCCATCTTTTGGCACGGTAAAGGTTTTTGGGATTGATGTCACAAATAGCGGGGATTTCAACCCCTTCTATACCCAGGGCGGTATCCAAATGGTAGGATCCACGCCCGCCTATTCCCACAAAGCCCAGGCGGATATTTTGTTTTCTGGAAGAGGACTTGGCAAACGCATTTGCCGGTAAAATTCCTCCCGATAAAGTCATACCTCCCACGGCGACAGTGGAAAGTTTAAGGAAATTTCTTCGATTCGGGTCATTCATGAGTCTATGGTTTTAAATTTCGATATGCGTATTTTTAGTGAAGCAATCCGGGATACCATTTTTCGGCATTTGTCCGGTAGATTTTATCCACGACCTCCTTCGGCAGCTTCATTCCTTTGAATTGCCCCTTGACTTTGGGCACTTCCATGGTTTCATCAGAAGTAAAGAATTTCCAGTGGCGCAGCCATACCTCGTGGGCATGTTGGGCTATTTCAGATGGTTGCTCCAATCCTTTGGCCACAATGTCTGAAGCCCCTCGCCGCAGATCCGTCCCATAAATCAGCCTATCCTGGTATTTGATCAGGAAATTATGTACCCGTTGCCAATCTGAAACAGCCTGGTGTTGCAGGTGAGAGATCCTTTCGGCCATGTCCACCGCCATGTTGGGATATTTGTCGAGCCGTTTGGCCAGTTCATCCACGTCGTATTCCAGGCTGCCGAGATGAGCTCCTACAAATCTGAGCCGGGGCCGTTTTTCCAGCAACCTGTCCCTGGCGGCAATCAGTTCATCATAAGAAGGATAATCGGGGTGAAGGTACATGTGGTATTTTGGGTTTTCCCGAAAATAGTCCCTGTCACCCTGGACCGTCATTTCTTCCAAGGGCAGCCAGGTGTTTTTTGGTTCACCCAAATGCCCCAAAAGGGTAATGTTTTCTGCTTCAAGCAAATCCCAAATGGGATCAAACCTCGGATCATCTATCATCACAAAAGAGCCGTCATCATCCCGGTGCTCCATTCCGATGTTTTTCCATACCTTGACAGCGATGGCTCCTTTGGCAAAAGAGCTTTTCAAATAATTGATTGTCTGTTTCTCCCAATCAGGCTTCCCGAAATTTTCAAGAGAAAAAGCGGTGCCATAGAAGACTTTTGAGGGGAAGGTTTCCTTCATCTTGACGGAGAATTTTTCCTGCTCCTCCGGTGGCCTTCCGGAGGCCGTATACACACTCACGGTGAGCAGAGAAAAATTATCGGCTTCTGCTTGACGGATAAACAGGGTGTCGAAATCCGTTCTGAGGTGTACATGCGCGTCATGTTTTTTGATGGTGGGGAAGTCATCAGCTCCGTAGTATGTGGGCAGGGAATGGCTTTCAGCCTTTGATCCATTTGCGGGCGATTGGCAGTTTTGTAAAAGAGGATATATAAGAATGATGAGCCAACACCTGTATTTGAATAAATAATTTTTTTTCATGGTTCTTTGATGGAGCCTCACGGTGTCCCCTGTTGCCGGCATTGTCTCACAGGCAATCCCTTCGGTGCCGGAGGCTGTAATTTTTCAGTTATGGAATGTGCAGGGGAGATAATAGTACCTCAAACCTCAGGACCTAATTTAAATATATATTTTAAAAATGGGAGAAGAATCTGGATTAATTGAGGGGTGAAACCCAAATATTTATCTTAAATTTAAAAAATAGGTGTACAAATGCGGGTGTGTGGGCTGAAAAAACGAATCCGAAATCAATAAAGTAAAAATGATGAAAAGCAATCGACGTAAATTTCTTTCAACGGCACTGGTAAGTGGAATGGCTGTGGCCATGCCAGGATACGGAAAGCACAGGATGGACCATTCGGACGCCTGTCTGGAATCCCAAAACCCCAAATACGCCCAACTGGATGAAGTGCTCCGCCGACCTGTTTTCAAAAAGGAGCTGTTTACCCACCCCGTTATTATCGAATCTGTGGAATTACTGCGCCATGGAAGAAAATTTTTATGCCGCGTGCGATCTAAGGATGGCGCAGAAGGCGTTTCAGTTGCCCACGACATGATGAACACCTTTTATCCCGTTTTTGTCAATCACCTGCAAAACATGTTTGCTGGGTTGGATGCCAGGCGGCTGGATGAAATCGTGGAAAAGGCACTTATTTATAACATGAATTACCGGTACCAGCCTCTGCCGATTGGAATTCCCTTAGCCACCATCGAGTTTGCGATATTGGATATGATGGGACATATTGCCAAGAAACCCACAGGCCAGTTGATTGGCGAAATCCACAATACGCACGTTCCGGTCTATCAGGCCACCGAATTCAGGGAGAGACCGGTGGAAGAATCGGTGGAGCTTATCAAAAGGGAGGTGGAAAAACACCGTGCCCAGGCGGTCAAAATAAAAGTCGGGGCGCTGATGTTCATGACCAATGATTTGGATGCGAAGGGCCCTCCCGGCAGAACGGAGCAGATCATTCCGCTCATTAGGAAAACTTTTGGTGACCATATGCCTCTGTATGCAGATGCCAATGGCTATTACCAGGACGTGAATGAGGCGATACGTGTGGGTAAGTTGCTGGAAGAACACGATTATAGGTATTTCGAGGAACCCACACCCTGTTACTGGCATCATGGTACAAAGATGGTAAATGACGCGCTGTCCATTCCGGTGGCAGGAGGGGAGCAGGAACACAGTATTTATGGCTTTCGCTGGTTGCTGGCCAACGATGGCCTCGAAATCGTGCAGCCCAACCAGTATTATTTCGGGGGAATGGTGCGGTCCATGCAAGTGGCCCGGATGGCCCATGCCATGGGCAAAACATGCACCCCCCATTTGTCGGGTGATTTTGGGTTCATTTATATGATGCATTTTGTTTCGGCGATTCCTAATTCAGGCCCTCATATTGAATTCAAAGGTTATACGGATGTGCCGATTGAATGCAAAACCTCTTCACTGAGAATATTGGCTGACGGGACAATTGAAGTTCCTACCGGCCCGGGAATGGGCGTTACCATAGACCCTGATTATCTCAAAAAATGTGAAGTGGTGAAAAGGGCCTGAGAACCGGCCCGGAGGTGATGGGAATTATTTCATAAAATCTCAGGAATTCTAAGCCGGGATGCCATGGAAACAATTCCTATATTTAAGATGGTCTTCATCCTGTTTAATTGACAATGGACATGATAAATCCAAAATTGCTGTTCTTACCTGTACTTTTCTGTTATATGAAATCCATAGCCCAGCCTCAACCCTTACCCTCCTCTGTTTACGAATGGAAAATGATGCCAGTGGAAAAAAGTGGCGGGGTAGAGCGCAGGCATTACTTTAATTGGCCGACCAAAACTTTGCAGAATTTTGAAATTGAAGTCATTGACATTCAATCAGAAAATAACAGGAAAATTACGGAGATAGCCTCTGACACGGAAAAATTGATTCTTGTGAAAAACGGTACTTTAAGCTTGAGTTCTCAGCAGGGGGACCAGATCTTAAGTGCGCGAAGCATTGCCTTGGTACATCCTGGAGAAAAGCTGAGTATTTACAATGCCGGGAAGTCCCCAACATCCTTTTTCCTTATCCAATGGAAAATAGAAACTTTCTCAGAATACCGGCCAAGGTCATCGGGTAAAAGCATACAGGTTTTTGATTATCAAAAACTGGATTATAAGGAAAACCCCAAAGGTGGCCGCAGAAACGTCATGGAAGCAGCTACCCAAACTTTGCATGAACTGGAAATGCATATCACCACACTTTTGGAAGGTGAGAAAAGCCACGATCCCCATGTGCATCCAGATGAGGAAATAATTGTGGTTTTGCAAGGGGAGGTGGAAGAGATGATCAATGGCACCCCCTATAGGTTGGGACCGGGATCGGTTATTTTTCTCAGTTCTATGGATCCTCACGGGATTCGTAATGTGGGCAAAGGGGCGTGTGAATATTATGCGATAAGGTGGACGGTCAAAGATTGATTCCATTCTATTCCTGCTCTAGGATATCGGAGTACTTATTTTTGATTGCCGGTAGAACTCCACTTGCTTTTTTATATCGGGACATGGCAAAATTAGAATCACTTTGTCCATAGCATATTTTTTATGGTTGTGCCCACAAAAATACTTGGTAAAACAGAGGGCAAATTGCAAAAAACAGACATTCTCAATAGCCAGTCTTGACTGTCCGGCGTTACAGCTTATGCGCCAATTTTGTATATTTTTTCCTGTCCCAGGCAACTACCTGTACACCTGTAGAATAGTGAATTCTGTCCGGTGAGTTGTCCAGTAATTCGTTAAATTTTGGGTACTCAATTTTTATTTCTTTCAAATCTATTTTAAAAGCAGGCCATTCAGCGTGGTGGATTTCAAATTCGTTGATGGAAGCTTGCGTATCTTGAAATAAGGCATATCTCTCTAGCAGCCATTTGTCGAGTTCTGTCTTTTCTTTCAATTCCCTGCCGACTTGGTATATTATTTTCAGTTTGTCATTGGATTGTTTGTTTTCCGAGTAATATATATTTTCCCGTCTCTCTATTTTTGAGTATCTGTAGGGCAGTGCAGACAATGCCTTAGCCAATTGACAGGAAATTTTGGTACCACCTTCTATGCTCAAAAAGTAAACTCCTGTTTTATTGTTGTGCTTCACATAGGTGCGAATGTTGATTTCGTCAAAATCAGATAGGGGAGAAAAGGAAGGTAATTTTCTTGGTCTTACTTTCTCCATTGTAAATGCAACCAATGATACCCAAGGTTTTCCCTCAAATAAATCAATTTCTAAGTCGTCGGGAACAAACTTTCTTATTTCTTCATAGGCGACTTGCCAATGAAGAAATACCGCATTGTTCCATTCCTGATAATATTTCCATCTTTCTGCAGGGAGCTTCCAAGGCCTGTGCCCGGTAGTATTTAATATTTCCTTTATGGTCATTTTTAAAATTGGCTACAACTGTCACATATAGGGCTTATGGCATTTTTCAGACAGGGTGTCATAAGTTGAGAACTTTGAATTACTTATTGTCGCATAAACCACACGGAACGTCAGAGGCCGTTTTTTGTCATGAAAGAATATCAGCGGGTCTCTAAGTTAAATGCTTTGCCTAAACTTTCTGTTATGTTTTTAGAAACATTTCCGGTTTTGTCCAACCTGGGATTAAATATGGTCACGCTTATTCCTATCATCCGTTCTGTCTTTAACAGGCTTCTTATCAGGTATTCCACCTGTTCAAACCGGAGTCCATCCGGAAGGCGATAATCAACTGCCGGATTAATCTCATCAGAAAGCACATCTGTATCAAAATGGATCCAGAACCCTTCAACCTCCGCTTTATTGATATGTTGCAGAATCTCCTCTGTGGTGGTATTTATGCCTTTCCTTTTGATTTCGGCCAGACTGAAGCATTTTATAGGGGTTTCCCGTATATCCTGTGAGCCATATTTTCGGGTTTCTTCCCAGTCCCTTTGGCCCACATGAACCACATTTTCATCTTTTATGTAGGGTTGTAGGTTATGGATGTTTGTCAATATTCCGGGACCCCGTCCTGTTACAATAGCCAAATCCATATCAGCAACTTCGCCTGTGATGGATTTTTCAGGTTCGTAAAAATCCGCATGTGCATCTAAAAAAATTAATCCATAATTCCCCTTTGCTTTCAGGGCCGATGTTATGCCAATCAGTATGCTACAATCACCGCCTAAAACAAACGGAAAATTGTTTTTATCTATTGAATTAACTACAACCTCATCCAATGACATAGAAAAATTTTTGATTGCCAGCGCATTCAATAAATTGGACCTTGGCTCCCGTTTTTCACTATATTGAGTATTCAGGGTTTCGAGGCGGATAACTGTATTCTGAGTTTTTAAAGTTTCGTACAAACCGGAAGCAAGCAGGCTGTCACCCAACGCTTCCACCCCTGTCGGTTTCAGGCCCAAAATGGACGGTGCTGAAATGATCTGGATATCTTCATTGATTAATTCCATTTATATTTTAGCCGTTTATTTGATAATTGGAAGGTATTTTTCCCGGTTGTCAAAGATTATCCAAAGCAGGACAAGCCAGATGAGAATGGCGATGGGCAATCCGCTTGTGTCCACAAAAATATGGGTGAGCAGCACCCCAACCATAACCGGAAAAACAATCAAAGCTCCCAAGGCTCTTGTTTTAGGGAGAATGATCAAAACCCCACCAAGGGTTTCAGCAAACCCAATGAGCGGCATCAGCCACGAGATCTCCGTTAGCGCATTAAAATCGTTCAGCAATTCCCGGGGCAAATCATCAGGGGCAGGCATGTAATTAAAAAATTTATTTAACCCACCGTTGATGAGCAGCAATCCGAATGCTACGGACAACACCGCCAGAATCTTCGGTTTCATTTTTGATTGGGAGTCAAGGTTGATAGCAGCTCATCTAAATTTTCAAGAGCCATGGTAAAGCCTTCTTTAAAACCAAGTTCAATTATCTTTTCAAGATCGGCAAGACTTTCGTACTTTGTCGTAATTGTTACGAGTGTTTTGTCGGAAATTTCGCTGAAAACATTTGCCCACAAGGTTCTTGGCATGTCGGTATTGACAATGCCATCTTCATCGCAAAAGGCATCTAAGCCGGTAAAACTTTTTAGGGGTTTTATTTTTTGATAGTCGTTTCTGCACCAGTGTTTTTCATTTTCAGGGCTTATCATAGCATAAAGCCAGTGTCCGCCTTCTCTGAAATCCATTGACCGGGTTTCGGTTTTATAGGGCTTGGGCGCCCACCACTGGTCCAAGAGCTCAGGTTTTGTCCAGGCGTCCCAAACCAGGTCAAGGTTTGCCGCAAACTCCCGTTTTACTAAAATGGTGTTGTTTTCCTTGTTGACGGAAAAGTCAAATAACAGGTTAGGATTCATTTCTATTTTGTTTTGAGTTTTTGTAAAATATCGTCAAGCTGGTCGAAACGTTTTTCCCATATCTTGCGGAACTGTTCCAGCCATTTGTCTATTTCTTTCATTTTTTCAATTTCAAGACGGTAAAAGATCTCTCTTCCCTGCTGATTTTGGGATACCAATTCGCACTCCGTCAAAATACGCAAGTGCTTGGAAACAGCCTGCCGGCTGGTGTCAAAGTGTTCGGCAATGGCATTAGGAGTCATCGCCTGCAAGGCTATGAGCGCAATAATTGCCCTTCTGGTCGGGTCGGCAATGGCTTGGAACACGTCTCTTCTCATTTGTGCGGTGATTTTAAGAAACCAATCAGTTGCAAATATATATGCAACTTTTCGGTTTCGCAAATTTTTCCGCAGCTTTTTTTTTCATAGCTGGTTCCTTTGGCAAAAAATACAAAGCCCGGTGAAAACCGGCGCTAAAAAATCAGACCCTTAACGAGCCACGAAAGCCTCTGGCGCCATAGTAAGATTCTGCACCGTTGTGATAGAGAAATACCTGGCCGTAGCGGCGATCGCAGAAAAGGGCGCCGCCAAGTTCTCTGACATCAGCAGGGGTGATCACCCAGCTAGAAGTTTTCGTATCGAAATCTCCAAGTTTCTGCAAGTTTCGATATTCTTCTTCCGTCAAAAGCTCAATGCCCATAGCAGCAGCCATGCCAAGAGCGCTGTTTTTCGGTTTATGTTCTTTCCTTGACTCCAGCGCCTCATTGTCATAACAAACACTCCTGCGGCCTTTAGGGCTTTCGGGTGAACAATCATAAAAAATGTACTCGCCGGTTTTTTTATCATGGCCGACCACATCCGGTTCACCACCGGTGATTTCCATTTCATCGAGTGACCAAAGCTTGTCTGGGTTGGCTTCCAGCTTTTTTTGGATATCGCTCCAGTTAAGACCTTTATGGCGGTTCATGTTTTTTTCAAAACGTTTCTTCAATATGTTGAGCAGTTCTTCTTGCCTGTCTGAGGGCAAGGTATGTTGTTGGTTCATTTTATTTTTGTTCATGTTTACGTTTTATTAATCCTCCAGCCCCTTTCCTTCAAGAATTTTTGGTATATATTTTTCAATCCTTGATTCTCGGGTTTTGGATTGTTTGGCTTGGGAAAAATGGAGAAGGTATCCCCTTTGCCGTCCGGGAGTCAAGGCCTCAAAAGCAGTTTTTAGTTTAGGATTTTCATTCAATGCCTTTTGAAATTCTTCCGGCATTGGAAATTCGGAAGTCTTTTTTAACTCCACTTTCAAGCCCGCCTTTTCCACCTCTACCGCTTCATAAATATATGCTTTCAAAGTGGCTTCCATCTCCACGATCTGCTGAAGACCCGTGAACCGGATCTGCCGTGCCGATTGCACATTTTCCGTCTGCTGGATAAGGATACCATCGGCATCATGTAACAAAGCACCTTTGAAAAACAAAAGTGCGCAGTATTCTTTAAATCCGTGTATTAACACGATGTTGCTGCTCTTAAACGTGTAGCAAGGGCAGCCCCACTTTAATTCTTCAGTCAACCCGCAATTGAGCGCAATCATTCTCAATTCCCTATATTCTTTCTGCCACTCGGTGGCCTTGTCGAAAAACCAATTGACTTTAGGATTCATGCCGTTTATTTATTGATTAACCGCCACGACTTTTCTGTCGGCAGGTCTAAAATACCAGGATACTACCGTCAATAACAGCAGTAAAGAAGGGCCAAAAAGTTCCTCGGCACCATGACCGATAGCCAAATGAGAAACGATGGCACCCGACATGGCAAAGAAAAAGCCCGCGTAAGCCCATTCCTTTACCAAAGCGAATTTCGGAACAAGCACCGCAACGACTCCCAACATTTTCCAAACGCCCAGCATGGTTAGAAGATAGATGGGATAGCCCAGACGCGTCATAAGGTCTACGTCTGCTTCCATTTTCATCAATTGTACGATGCCGGTGGATACCATTCCCAGCGAAAGCCAAAGAGTAGCAACCCAGTAGGTGATTTTACTGGCGCGTCCGGCAGGTTTGTTTCTCTTTTCCATAACGCGTTAATTAGTCTGTTTTTCTAATTTTCTTTTCAAGCATTTGTTAATTTGCTCACTATGTCCTGCAGGCGGTTATGCGCCATATTCAGGCCGTATTCAAAAGGCATTTTTAGTAGTTGGTCCCGAAGTGCGACCGATCTGAATACCGTATGCATGATGAGCTTGCTGGTGTTGTCAGTCAGTTTCTCAAATTCCAGGAACTCAAGTTGCACATCAAGCGTTGAATTCTCAGCTTCAAATGTCCTGGTGATTTTTTGATTGGGAACAAGCTCATGGAAGACTCCATTCGCCGCGTACAGCACATTTCCGTTGGCATCTGTGGTTTGAAACCGCCAGTTGCCATGCTTTTTGCCTTCAAACTTCGTCAGTTTTGTTGTTCCATACTCATGCGACATCCACTGCTCGAAAATCCCGGGCTCCACATGCGCTTTAAAGAGTAATTCCACCGGCAGGTCAAATTCACGGGTGATCAGCAAATCATGTTTGCCGTCTTCAGCATTCACTTTTGTTTTTCGTTCCATTGTGCTATTTTTTTGTTTGGTAATTTTTCATGATGGCTTCCAGTTTGTTAAACCTGTCATCCCAAAATTTCCGAAATGGTTCGATAAATTCTGCTATTTCCCTCATTTTGTCAGCGTTGAGATGGTAGTAGATTTCACGCCCTTGTTGCTCTTGTTTTAATAATTCACATGCAGTAAGAATCTGAAGATGTTTTGAAACCGTGGGCCTTGCCGTTTCAAAGTTGGAAGCAATAACCCCTGCTGTCATGGATTGTGAGGCTATCAATAGCAGTATAGCCCTTCTTGTCGGGTCTGCTATGGCTTGAAACACGTCCCGTCTTAATTTCATTGTGTAGTTATTTGACTACAAATATATATGTAGCTATTTAACTACGCAAATTTTTTTAATGCGATAGGCGATATTTATTAGCCGCTGGAATATGCATTCAAATCATTTACCACCACCGGCCCCGTACCCAGTAATATTGCAGGAGCTGTCATGATTGGGTTCAAAAGTTCTTCCACCACCTGTCCAAGTGTTTTACGCGCGTTGTGCATATCTTCTTTAGTCTTCCACAATGTGACTGTAAGATGGCGGCCTTCACCCACACTTGTAACTATGGTTCCCGCATAACCCGGCTGTTCTGCGTGTTTGTCCTGAAACGCTTTGAATGCTTTGGTTTCTTGAATTTTCGTTTCGGCTGAATAATAGGTTTCTCTAAAGACGGCGTACATAGGTTCAAATAATTTGTTTAGGTAATTCTTGCTTTTTGCTTCTGACCAGCGTTAACCCCTTGAATTTGGCCCAACCCAACCCTAAAATCTTAATCAGTCAAACCGAATTTACTATTTTTTTCGGATTTTTTTGACCAAGCCCGTTAATGGAAGACGGCGGAAATCACCAGGACCCGGCAAAGCTTCAACCAATCCATTGTCGCTATTACCCTATTAAAATGCCGTATTTACCCGCTGACTCTTTGGACAATAGCCCGTAGATTTGTACCTGACAATCAACTCACAACAACCTAAACAAGACCATCATGTTCAAAAAAAGCAAAGCATTCAGTGGGTTTTCCGCGGATGATCTACAAAAAGCCAAGGAGTTTTATGGTAAAGTCCTTGGAGTGAAAGTAGAGGATGGCCCGATGGGCATTCTGGAACTGCATATAGAAGGTGGGAACACGGTCATGATATATCCCAAGGCAAACCATGAACCGGCCACCTTTACCGTTCTTAACTTTCCTGTAAGCAATATCGACGAAGCCGTGGATGAGCTATCCAGACGGGGCGTACAGTTTGAGCAATATGAGGGAGAGATTAAAACCGATGAAAAAGGTATTTGCCGAAGTGATGGAAGCGGGCCGAACATCGCCTGGTTTAAAGACCCGGCCGGTAATATTCTTTCTGTGCTGGAAATTGAATAACTATAAAACCCAAACTGTATGGAAACCAAAACAGTGAGCCATAGAATGCAATCCCTTCTGGCGCTGTATGATATGCAAACGCGGTTTTTCCTGAATGTCATTGACGGCATTTCGGACGAAGACCGTCACAAACGCCTTAACACCAAAGCGAATCACATTGCTTGGCTTACGGGAAGTCTTGTTCAGCAGCGCTATGAACTGGCCCGGTTGCTCGGCTCGGACATGAAACAAGCGGCAGATGAGCTTTTTAAAGATTACAAAGGGATTCAGGACGATGTAAATTATCCATCGCTTTCAACATTCCAAAAAGATTGGGAAACCGTCACCCCGGTTCTAAGAAATGCACTTGTCCATGTTTCTGACGCGCGACTCGACAGTCCCTTTGAGATGGAAGAAATGAAAATGTCCCATTTTGATCTCATTGCTTTTATGATTTACAGGGAAGCCAACTGCATCGGCCAAATCGCCTTATGGCGCAGACTTCTGGGGTATCCGGCGATGAAATATGATTGAACTGATGTTTTTATCAATTCATGGTATTTATGCAACTGGGGCCGGGCGTTAAAAAATGCCCGGCGCACGTTTTTAATGGGCAACCGGGATTGGGAGAGGAAGGATTCCTTGCTTGAAGCTTTAGGGTGGGGGAGAAGCCGCTTCCCTGGGGGCAAAACCCCAAGGTTGTTTGGTTACTTACCGTCTTTCTTTTACCCGGTCTGCGGTCATGGTTTTCGGATAATTGATTTAACTTCCACTTTTCCGCTAATTCGGCATTAAATCCATCTTTGTCTTTTGGATTGGTTCACCTTGGCCATCAGTAACCAGCTTATAAAGATTGTTTGTGATATAACCCGTCCAGGCATCATTACAAACCTCATAGCATTCATGTTCGGGTACCAAACCCTGGTGCGTGAATTTAACTTTTGTCTTGCCATCCTCATTCGTTATTTCAAAAACCAGCCTGGTGTCAACCCATTCGGTTTTATCCTGAGTGAAATTAAATTCATTTTCCAACACATGATAGACTAACTTTTTATTTTTATTCATTTCAATCAATTTCATTTTGCATAAATGAATGTCTTTATAGTGATAAAAAAACACCTCGTTGAGTTTGTCTGTCGGGCCCTCAATTTCTTCTGACCACCAGGCCCGAAAATCCTTAATGGCATTATAGGCTTTTTCAGCGCCTGCATCTACAAGAATAGTAGCGGTATAATCTTGATTGTTCATATCTATTTGTGTTAAAGTATTTTCTGATGTTTTGTGCCAAAGTCTTTCAGATCGATATGGACCGCAATCTGCAGTCCGAATTTTCAATTTTCAACGACCACAAAAAGCATGGTGATGACATCATACAAAAAGCCCAAATGTATCTTGAGAAAAATTATCAGGATAAAATTTCCATCAAATTTCTGATAAAAAAGTTAAACCTGGAAAGAAGAACGTTTGATAGAAGGTTCATCAAGGCGTCAGGCATGACGCCACTCGATTACCTGCAGCGGGTAAGAATTGAAGCGGCCAAAAAATCCCTTGAGAATACCAGGAAAACAGTAAATGAAATCATGTATGATGTGGGATATAGCGATACCAAAGCTTTTAGAAATGTGTTTAACCGGATCACAGGGATTTCTCCCCATGACTACAAATCAAAATACAACAAGGAAGGCTGACAGACTGAATTACAGATGCCTTGCTTAAAAGATTTCATTTTTTCAGCCGTTAAAATTGAAAGGCTGTCCTGTGGTTTTCACCCGGAACATTTTCCCGTTTTACGGCAGCTTATTTTTAAAATAATGCAGTATCTGAAAAAGCAAATAGCAACCCATTCAGGACCGAAGCAATAACCACTATTCCCGGAGCGAGCTCATCTTGGGGTGGTATATTGGGCGGCTGTCAAACTACCTCACTGGCGTGGCCCAACCAACACTTTTTTCCAAGCGGTTTTTTCACTTTTTAATGCATAAATTTTTCATAGGATAAAATTTACAGCGTTAGCTTGCGAAACGTAATCCGGCCCTCGATTCATTGTCGGTCAAATAATCCCGTATTTCCTTTTTTCCAAAGCGGCAAGAGCTGTTCAACGATTTCGGGATTTTCTTCGGCAATGTTTTTTGACTCCCACGGGTCAGCCTGGTGGTCATAAAGCTCGGTGACGGGGCTTTGTTCCCTAAAATAGCGGGTCAGCCGGTATCTTTCGTTTCTCATGGATATGCCCCTGTTGAAATAGCTGAAGGCGAGATTTTCCCTGTCCGGATCCTTGCCTTCCCCTACCAGCCTGGCCAGGCTCTGTCCATCCAGGGGAAAATCCACGGGAATGCCACACCATTCCATCAGGGAAGGGTATATGTCTACCGAACTGACTACGGTACCGTCATTTATTTCCCTGGGCTCCGTTCCGGGTACCCTAATCATCAGTGGGCTCCGCAGGGCCACCTCAAAGTTGGTGTGCTTGCCCCATACCCTGTGGTCTCCCAGGTGCCAACCGTGGTCTCCCCACAGTACCACGATGGTCTTCTCCGTCAAACCCAGTCTTTCCAATTCGTCCAGCACTTTTCCTATCTGGGCATCCACATAACTGACGGACGCATAATAGGCATGGCGCAGTTTTCCTGCATAGGCATCAGAAAGCGGCTCATCCAGAGAGGCCCTTTCATCCCCGGCTTCATAGGAATTGAATTCTCCCATGTTTTGCAGGCTGGCCCGGTGGATGTTTTCGGGAATATCGGGTACCGGAGACAAAGGGATGTCTTCCTCTTTGTACATATCCCAATATTTTTTTGGGGCAGTGAAGGGCAGATGGGGTTTGAAAAAACCCACACCGAGAAAAAACGGTTGGTCTTTGGCCGCCAGGTCTTTCAGCTTATCCACCGCCAGATCCGCTGTAATCCCGTCAGGATAGCCTCTATCTGAGACATCGGCCATTTCATAGGGCTTCACCTGTCTCTTCATGCCCTGTCGGTTAGAACCATCCGCATAGCCGAAAAACGCGTTCCAGCCTGTGCCCCATTTGTCGGCATCAAACAGAAACTCATCCCAGCTATAAGGCATTTCGGGTTTAGCTCCCACGGGAGACTCCTCGTATCCGTACCAAAGTCCATCCACAGAATGGCTGATTTTACCGATGCCCACCGTGTAATATCCGTTTCTCCTGAAGTGATGGACCATACTCTCAGGGTTTTCCCCTTCCGGCTCATCGGAAAGGAACCGCTCTATGGCAGAGTTTTGGAGGTGTTGGGTACTGCGGGGGAGCAACCCGGTGAGGATGCTGCACCGGGAAGCGCCACAGGTGGGCACCTGCACGTAATGATTATAAAAAAGCGATGAAGTGCCCGCCAGCTTGTCCATATTCGGTGTTTTCATGAGGCTGTTGCCATAAGCTCCGATATCCGGCCTAAGGTCATCTACCGCTATGAAAAGAACGTGGTAGGGGGCTTGAACCTCTGCTTGGTCGTGTTGATTTTTTGGTGAAGAGCAGGAAATTTGCATAATAGAAGCCCACACGGTCAGTAAAAAAAAGACCGGTCCGTTTTTTTTGATTTCGTACATACCCAATATTTTAGATCTACAATTCATATGATTATAATTTTTTCTTAATAGGCCATATGGAATCTCGCATGTTTTCCCCGATAGCTATCGGGGCATCCCAATTTGTGACGATCCCGTCATGCTCGATTTCAAATGATTATAATATCTTTTTCAATGGTCCCGAACTTGATTTGGGAGAACCAAGCCTAAATTATCCCACTGTGTGTCGTTTCGTCAAGCTTGGTTTCTTCACAGAATTATATTTTTGTTTGGATTAGCATAATTCCGGGCATAATCCGGTTTCCCCTCACCCCCGGCCCCTTTCCCAGCCGGAGAGGGGTGTGTTGATATTCTCATGCTCGATTTCATGTGTTTATAAAATTACAGCCGCACATTTATTCGTCAATTCACGGAAATAAAAGAACCAAACCCCCCGTATGTTGAACAGGGAGTCCGGCGTAAAACCCAAGCCTGATTCAATATCCGGGATTTTGGGGAAATTCCCCCGGGTTGCTCACCCTGTCTATCTGTGTCTGGGGAATCGGCCGTACCAGATGCATTTCCTTGATATTAGGCGCTGCGTCCAGATTATGTGCTTTGACACGCTCAAGGAGGGTACCCGTGCGTTTCAGGTCATACCATCTGAATTTTTCTCCCACTAGCTCCCTTGCCCTTTCTTCTAATATAAAGTCCAAGTCGATATCCCCGGGGCCCACCTGCATTTCGGCTTCTTTTCCAGGTTTGGCTGCCCTGGTCCTCAGGACGTTGACATAGGCCGCCGCTTCCGCATTTTTATTTTGCCTCCAGGCTGCCTCCGTGGCAATCAGGTACATTTCCGCCAACCTGATCACGGGAAAATCCCTTCTGCCCGCAGTTTCATTGATGCTGGGTCTAAGGGGGTCCAAAAACTTGAGCAGGGAGGGGTAGTTTCGCCTTTGGTTAGTGCCGATCTCCTGGAATGACGTAACGCCGCCTATCCAGTTTCCCTTGTAATCAATGAGCCAATAGGGTGCCGCCAATTTCTCTTCATCGGCAACCGGATGCATGACGATATGGATGGCGGTATCCCCGGGACTGACCGTATGCCCGTTGATCACCGCGGATGTATTGGCCAGCCAGGTAGTTTTGAATGAACCTTCCCACCTGGCATCAATGTCTCTATCATACAGGCTGAAAAGGTAATTGGTGGGCAGAAACCGCTGAAAAGGCCTTCCGTTTTCCACATCACGCACCATAGCGGGGTTAAAAGTATAGTCGAAAATAAAATAAAGGTGACCCGAATTCCCGGGGCCGTTAAATAAAGGGTCTTCGGAAAATTGGACGGTCCAGATAAATTCCGGATTCCTTTCATTTTGAATATCCCACAGGTCGATATAAGGTTTGACCAATTCAAATGAATATTCACTGATCACCTTGGCGGCCAACCGTTCCGCCTCAGGCCAGTTGCCCAACGTAAGCTGCACCCGGGCCAGCAGGGCCTCGGCCGCCCCTTTGAATGTTCTGCCATATGCCGCGGCATTTACCGGCAGATTTTCTACAGCAAACTCCAGATCCGGTATGATTCCCTGGTTATAAAAAGTTTCCTCGGGAGTTCTGTTGGCTTCGGTTTCCACGCCGATGGTTTCTTCAAGAGAAAAGTGAACTCCTCCCCACTGCTGCACCACGTGAAAATAATACAACGCCCTAAGAAATCTGGCTTCGGCTTCTATTTCTTTGCGTCTTTGTTCTGAAATATTCTGTACCAAACCCACCTTATTGACCACGGTATTACATTGGTTAATCCCCCGGTAAAGCGCGTTCCAAATCGCCGTCACCGTGCCACTGGTTCCCAGAAAATTAGGAGAGTAGTTGTTGATATGGGGATTGTTGGCTATCCCGCCGAAGCCGTTGGTAAAGATATCTGTTCCGGTAACCGTGAGAAAAAAGCCGTTTTCCTGTCCATACAGGCTCCTAAGGGTGGTATAAGAGGCTTTTAGGCCATCTTCAATCCCCGCCTCTGTGGTATAATGTCCGTCCGCTGTGGCGAGGCTTACCGGATCCTCTACTAAAACCTGCTCGCATGACATCATGACCAGCCCTAAGCATATTGTCAGTACATTGAATATATTTTTCATGATATTTCTTGTTTAGAATTTAAGATTCACCCCAAAAATATAAGTAGCTGTGGTTAATGGGCTCCCTCCCCCTACGATTCCATTTGAGGTCTCCGGGTCCACTGTAGTATAGGGAGAAAAAATAAGGGCGTTGTTCATGGTCGTATAGACCCTGGCAGACGAAAAACCTATTTTTTCTATCAGATAGTTCTGGAAATTGTAGCCCAATGCCACGTTTCTTATTTTGACAAAAGAACCATCAAAAAACCTCACGGCATCAAAGTACAAGGGTGCTTCCCCGGCATCCGGTCTTGGATAAGCATTGGTGGGGTTATCAGGTGTCCAATAATCCAGGTTCAGGCTGTTGTACCTTCCCTGCCAATTGTTTCCTCCTAAATAATGGAAATCACTCCTCAACATTTGTCCCACTCTGGCATGGACCAAAATAGAGAGATCAAAGCCCTTATAACTGAAACGGTTAGTCAGTCCTCCGCTCCAATCCGGAACCGTTGAGCCCAGGATGGTCCGGTCGTCCGCATTGATAATGCCATCCGGTTCATTGGTAAGGTTTCCATCAGCACCTCTTCCATTCACATCCCTTATCTTGATATCTCCCGGTCTTTGGCCGTGGTCTGCGGCCCGGTCTGCTTCATCCGACTGCCAGATACCGTCTTGTTTAAAGTTGTAGAACACATTGATGGGATGACCGATAAACCATTGATTTCCCACGTCATCATTTTCACCGTCAAACAGCTCCACAATTTGTTCCCGGTTTGAAAAGACATTTAAACTGGCGTCCCAGTTGAGCCCGCCGGGTCTGTTAAGGATATTGCCCCCCACGGTGAGTTCCCATCCTGAATTGCGGGTTGCACCGATATTCTGTAATATGGAATTATATCCTGAAGTAATAGGCAACAACCTGTTCAGCAACAAGTCTTTGGTATTGGTCACGTAAAACTCAAATGAGCCTGTAAACCGGTCTTCCCAGAAGCCAAAGTCCAAACCTATATTGGTGGTTTTGGAAATTTCCCATCTCAAATCCGGATTCGGGATCAAATTGTTTTCAAATCCAAACGCAGCTGTGGTGCCGAATATATAAGTTGTCCTGTTTAAGCCCCCCAAAGTTTGAAAGGGATCGATTGCCGTGTTTCCCACTTCTCCATATCCCGCTCTCAACTTTAAGAAAGAAACACGGGCACCTTCCATAAACGGTTCCTCGGAAATGATATAACCGCCGGATACTGCCGGAAAAAAAGCCCACTTATTGCCTTCCGCAAGACGGGATGATCCGTCAGCCCTTCCTGTCAAGGTAAACAGGAACCTTTCGTCAAACCGGTAATTTATCCTTCCCATGTAGGACAACAGCCCCCATTCTCCGAGCGAACTGCCGATGCCGGTGATCGTGGAGGAACTGCCAATATCATAAAACAGGGATTTTTCGACGGGAATATCCTGACCGCTCAAACTGGAAGATTCAAACCGGCTGGCCTGTACACTGTACAACCCCACGACATTTAAATGGTGTTTTCCGAATTCTTTGTCATAAGTCAGGATATTTTCCAGGGTATAGGCAAAATCCATTTGGTTATTCAGGCTGGCGGTATTGATATTGCCCTCCAACAAACCCCTGTACCTGCCTCTCCTGGATAAATTAAAATCAGGGCCGTAGTTCACCCTGAACCTCAAATTATCGGTAAATTGATATTCCGCATAGATGTTGGCGAAAATCCTGTGGGTTCTTGTTTCGTCGACATATTGATAAGGCTGGTAATTGATCAAAGGATTGGCCAGTAAGCCCTCTCTGGGATTGGGAAACGGTAGAAAATTCCCTTCCTCATCTGTTGGTCCTACAAGGGGTGAATATCCCAACGAGTTGTTGTAGGGCAGATTTGACATCTGGTTTCTCTCACTGAGACTTACCGTGGAACTAAGCCCCAGTTTCAGCTTGTCCGTAAGTTGGGATTCAAGGTTTGCCCGTACCGCATGGCGCCGGAAATCGGTTCCGGGTATATATCCGTCTTCTTGAAAAAACGAACCCGACACGTAATAATTGATTTTATCCGAACCTCCGCTTACCGATACCTGATGGTCTTGCTGGCTCCCGGTCTGGATAGCCAGATCCAGCCAGTCGGTATAATTCCCTGCTTGCAGATTGTTGATTTCTAAGCTGCTTAAAAAATTACCATCAAAACTGGGATCATCAGCCGCATGTCCCCTGGCAACCCTTGCATATTCAGCAAATTGCCGGCCATCCATCAAATCGATGTTTTCGATCGGTTGTTTTACGCCATAATAGCCGTCGTAACTTACGACAGCCTTTCCGGTCTTTCCTCTTTTGGTAGTGATCAATACCACGCCATTTGCACCTCTTGAGCCATAGATGGCCACTGCGCTGGCGTCTTTTAACACTTCCATGGATTCTATATCGTTCGGATTAAAATCGTTGATATTTGCCGTAGTAGGGATTCCATCTATCACATACAAGGGCTCGTTGCTTGCGTTAATGGACCTGTTCCCCCTGATCCTGATTTGCACAGGGGCGCCTGGCGATCCGTTTTCCCGTACAATATCCACTCCGGCCAATCTTCCCTGCGACTGTTCGAGAAAATTCCCGGCCGGAGTCTCCTGCAGGTCTTGGCTGGAAACCGATGATATTGCTCCTGTCAAATCGCTCTTTCTTTGGGTACCGTAGCCCACCACGATTACCTCGTCAAGCGATGACTGGTCCTCCAGCAGCGTGATGCTTATATTCGACTGATTTCCGACAGTAACCTTTTGGGTCTGGTAGCCAATGAATGATATTTGAAGCACCGCCCCCTCATCTACATTTAAGCTGAATTCTCCATTGATATCTGTGACGGTACCGGAACTGGTGCCTTCTACGACAATGGTCACGCCGGGCAGCGGCTCGCCCTGCTCGTCAACGACCTTTCCCTGAACAGGGATTTCCACGGCAACCAGGGAGAGTTTGGCATTGCCCTTGGGAAGCATTTTCACACTGATCCGTTCATTGACCTGCCTGAAAGACAATTTGTGGGAGGCGGCCAGTAAAAGCAGAACGGATTCCAAACTTTCATCCCGGACATGGATGTTTACGGGTTCGGATTCCTTTGTCAAAGCTCTGTCATAGACAAAATAGAAGTCGGTTTTTTCTTTAAGCGCGTCAAAAACCTGGGAAAGTGTAGCGGATTCCAGCTCCAGGCTCACTTTCACCTCTTTGATATCCAAAGAACCCTGGGCGTTGCCTGTTGCGGCAAAGATCCAATTCATAAATACCATCTGCAACATGGTACCATAGAGGTAGTATTTTCCCATCATACCCAGTAAGTGTAGTGTTTTTTTCATAATTTTAGGTGTTTTATTGTCAATGATTCAATAAGGCATCAGGGAGGTAGAAGCAGCCTGAGAAACTTTTCTGTCCTCCCTGATTTAGCCGGCTTGTTGTCCGGCTTCAGTCGCATTTCAATTATCTCATAGGCTATTCCCGTTAAATTGTATGGTTACTTTTTTTTGATGGAGGGTATAGCTGAATCCAAAGGAATATCCCAGGGAATTCAACACATTGCTTAAATAATCCTTTTGGAATTCCGCGGATACGATGATGGGTCTTCCGGGCCGGTTTTTCAGGGTTATTTGGACGCCGTACCACCTTTCCAAAGTGGCCACAACTTCATCAAACGGAGCCTTGTCAAAATGGAGAATGCCTTCTTTCCACAACAAAGCTTTACTGGCATCAAAGTCTTTTTTTTCCAAGCGACCCTTCCGGCCCAGTATCAATTCTTGTCCCGGATCAAGATAGATGGCGTTTTCCCGCGCCGATCCGTGCAATACCGACACTTTCCCTGAAGTCAGTTGGACCTTGTGGTCCATATTTTCATAATTACGGATATTGAAGGCCGTTCCCAGGGCGTGCGTGACCAAGGTGCCGCTATACACCTTGAAAGCCAGCAGACTATCCGGTGCCACCTCAAAGAAGGCTTCCCCTTTAAGATACACCTCTCTATGGGCAACGGAAAAACCCGGCCTATACCGGATCTCGGAGTCGGAGTTGAGCGTGACCGTGGAACCATCCGAGAGTATAATCCTGGATTTTTGGCCGGCAGGGCTTGTCTTGATCACCCATTCCTCATTGGTACTGCGGGTTGCGACTTCCGGTTTTTTTTCCACGCCGTTCCATCCGATCAGCCATGCAAAAGCCACCAAAACCAGTGCTCCTATCACTGCTGCCACGTGGAGAGTTACCCGGTGGGTGTTTTTTTTGGCCCTGCCAGCCTTGCGCCGACTGCTCTTCAACCTGTCCAAAACAGCTTTTTTCCGCTTGGGATCCCATATTTCGCTATCCTCTCTGATCTCTTTGAGGATGGCCACGGCTCTGTGATAGCAGACCGCTTTCTTAGGGTTATCCTTTAACCAGGATTCCCACTTTGGGTCCCGCCGTCCGGCTAGTACAGATTCCCTGAAAGAGCCGTCCTCCAAAAAGTCTTCTATTTTTTCAAATTTCGCCAATGTGTCAAATCGTTGCTGTTATAAATAGGAGCATCTTTTTTAATAAATCACATAGGCTATCTCCAAATTGGGGTGATTTTTTACATGCTATGTATAAAATCCCTTTTATTATTATAAAAAATACAGTAAAAGTATCCTTTTGTTAGATTATTACAAATAACGACTGGTGTATCTGTCGGGAATTTCTTGCCGATTTTTGGGTGCATGCTGTTCGCGCTATCGCGAGGACCAATATATGAGGATCAAAAACGATTTGATGTATGTCTGTTTGTTTACCAAAAATTCCCCCAGGTTTTTCAATGCCTTTTGCACAAGGTTATAAAGGGAAGAAACCTGCATGTCCATCAGTCTGGCCACTTCCTCGTACGGAAGCCCTTCCATGTACCTTAAAAAAACAGCTTCCCTTTGCCGGGCTGAGAGGTTGTTGATGGCGTTTTTTACATTTTCATTGGATTCCAGGATGATTTGGTTTTCAAGCAGCAATTCCTGGATGGAGGACTCCCATATCCTATCAGGTTCCTGGGATGTAGAAGGGCGGGTTTCCCGGGTTTCGTTGATCTTTCGGATCAAAGCCCTTTTGAAAGACTTTAAGAGGTAAAATTTCAGGGAGTTGAAAATCGTTACCGTTTTCCTGTTTTCCCATAGCAGCAAAAAAACATCATGAATTGTGTCTTCTATCAGCTCGCGGTCTTTTGTTATCTTTTGTCCATACCTAAAAAGCCCGTCCGAAAATTTTTCATAAGCAAATTCAAAGGCTGCGTCATCGCCTTGGGCTATCTTCTTCCATAATTGTGCTTCGCTTAATTTTGAAAAATCCATCTAAAGGTACGGGTTATTGTTATCACCTGTAAAAAAGCAAACAATCATTCTGAAAAACAAAGAAAATCATTAGTTAAACTCCGGTATTAACCGGCCTCATTCACATTTTCTTATATTCAATAGAGGGGAGGGGGGTGAAGCCGGGAGTGGAATTATATCTTTTTAGCCAGATCATGGTAAAATTTCAAGGGGCTTTTGCCGGTTATCTTTTTGAATGCCTTGTAAAACCCCTGGATGTTATTGAATCCGCTTTCAAAACAGATCTGTTTTAGGCTCAGCTTTTTTTCCAGTATAAGTGCACATGCATGACGGACCCGTATTTCTGACAGGTACTGGAAATATGTTTTTCCTGTTTTTGCTTTAAAATACCTGCAAAAATAATTTGGATTCATGCCTGCCAAAGACGCTGCTTCGTGAAGCAGAATATTTCTTTTAAAGTTATTATGAGTAAAATGCATGATACGGTCAATTCTGCTGAGATCACTGTGATCTTGAAAACTCCCGGTCATGAAATCAGGTGGCAAAATAAATGATTTTTCACATTTTGATATACAGGTCAGCATTTCCAGAAGGGCAATTATCCTGGTACTTCCCTCTGAATCAAACACCCTTCTGAACAACCCGGAAATAATTTCTTCATCTTTTTTATGAAGCCTTATTCCCTTTTTAGCAGTTTCCAAAAGCGATCTAATGGCTTGGTTTTCCGGCAGACCGAGAAAGCGATCACCCCAAAAATCCGGGCGGAAATGTATGGCATGTATTTCATTGTTTTCACTATCCCCGAGCTTCCAACAATGGGGAACAAATGATCCCAATATAAAAACCCTCCCGGGATGAAAGAAAACTTCATGTTTTCCTACCTGTAATTTCCCCTTTCCCTCAGATACCTGTACAAGTTCGATTTCAGGATGAAAATGCCAAGTGCTGTCGTGTTGGGCAATGCACTCCTTACCTATTAAAAAAGAAGAGAGTTCTTTCGTTTGTAACTGTACCAATCGGGGGTTTTCTGTATCCATACATCAATTAAACTTTTGAAGTTCTAAGGTAAACCTGGCCCCTACACCGATCTACTATAATTTTTGTGATGAGGAAGCGGGGAAAATGGATAGGCTTACCATCTTTGAATGGCCGAAAGATAGAAAAAAGGGAGACAAGGTGAAAATGGTTTAATACAAAGTCAATATCGGATATTTTCATTCAGTCAAATCTACATAAATTGCCATTACTGAAACACAGATAAAAACAGACTGACAGTTTTGACCGATGAAAAGATTGAAAAGCAAACTTCTTTTGTCCTGCCTATCGCTATTTATTTTTTCTGCCCAAGGCCAGCAGGTTTCGCCGCTTTGGACAGCATTCAAAAGCGCTGCGCAAGAGAACCGACAGGCAACTTTACCTGATTTTTCTTATGCCGGTTACCATTTTTCAGAAAAGCCGCTTCCCGACAATCATGAACTGAACATCTTCGATGTGACTGAGTACGGAGCAATACCTGATGATAATGGGTATGATGACGAAGCCATACAAAAAGCCATTGATGCGGCTCAGAGAACTGATCAAGGCGGTATTGTTTTTTTTCCTCCGGGAAAATATCTTATCGCTCCGGATGAAGACAAATCCAAATTTTTCCTGATCTCCAAAAGCAATATTATTTTAAAAGGCAGCGGTAGCGGAAAAGAAGGGACGGAAATATTTCAGGACAAAATGAGGGTGGGAAGCAGACAGTTCAGGTTTGAGCCAGAAGAGACCGACAGTGAAAAAATAACCCTCCTTACCCAAGCTGCAGAAAGAGGAAGCTTCTGGATAGAAGTTGAAAATCCGGAAATGCTTGAAGAGGGGGACGACGTTGTTTTGATGCATAAAAGTGAGGCTTTTACCAGGCAATACTTTGCTCCAAGGGAACTGTCCAAGGAGTGGACCAGATTATTTGGTCCCGATGGGGGGATGCAGATCAAGGAGATACATACGGTCGACAAAATTGAAGGCAACCGCGTGAAATTCAAAAACCCCCTCCATATAGACATCATGATGATAGAAGGACATGATTTTGAGCTGCACAGCTACCGGAGTATCGAAGAATGTGGAATAGAAGATATTTTATTTACCGGAAACTGGACAAGTTATCCGGAGGAGTTTCACCATCATAAAGACGTGATCCACGACCAGGGCTGGGTCGCCATCAATATGGAGAATGTGAAAAATTCCTGGATAAGGAATTGTGCTTTTAAGGATTGGAATGAAGTGATCAATATCAGAAACGGCTATCAACTGACCTTAACCGATATCAATATTTTTGGAAAAAAGGGACATACCTCTATCCATGCGAGGTCAGGATATGGCGTCCTGATCAGGAAATGTGATTTTAACGGGGCTCACCACCATGGACCGGGAACCGGGTATGGGGGAGTGGCTACTGTTGTCACACAGTGTACGCTTGGCCAGGATCAAATTATTGACAGCCATTCCGGACAACCCTATGCCACCCTGTTTGATAATATCAACGGAGGGGTTTTTTACAACCTTGGCGGGCCTTTGCCGGGACTTCCCCATCATGGGAAACACTTGGTGTTTTGGAATTTCGAATATTTATCGGAAAAGGATTTTCATTATGATTTCTGGTCTGTTGAGAGGAGAAGAAATTACACCATAGCGGATCCTGTTTTTGTGGGGTTTCGGGCGAATAGGAAAATTACCTTTGAAAATGTTGGAATAGATCAATTACGTGGCCAGGAAGTATATCCCCAATCCCTTTTTGAGGCACAGTTGAATCTGCGCCTAGATAATCCAGAATAAACGTTGATGATGAAAAAAATAGCTTTTGATAAATATAACCCAAACATTATGAAATTTCTTAAGTGTAACCTTTTCCTGATTAGCCTCTTTTTTGGGTTGTTTAGTTGTTCCTACGACAGGCATGATAGAAAATTCAGCAGCCCTGATAAGAATATTGTTTTGGAACTGGGAGAGGGAACCGGACCTTTAAGCTTTTCAGTGTTCTATAAAGACCGGACCGTTCTGAAAGATTCTCCGATAATAATGACATCGGATGGAAAACCCGTAACGGATCAGGTTGAGATAGTAGATATAGTAAAAAGATCATATAAAGAAAGTTATGCCCGATTGGGTTCGCATTCCGAGGCGAATAATCACTACAACGAAGTGCTCATTAACCTTAGAAACGATGAACATGCGGAGTTTAATTTGGAACTTCGGCTTTTTGACAATGCGGCAGCGTTTAGACTGATTTTGCCTGGTGATGAGGCTGTGGAAAGGGTTCCCGATGAGATGACGCTTTTTCGCGTTCCTGAGGGCAGTACCGTCTGGTATCATGATTTACACATGCACTATGAAAGTGTCCATGAAAAAGCCCTTGTTTCCGAAATCCCGGAGGGTGACTGGATGGCGCCTCCGGTGACTTACAAACTGCCTGATGATGCAGGATATGCCGCCATTACAGAAGCCGACCTCAAAAACTATAGCGGAATGGCTTTCCAGATGGAAGCCGGCGGTCAGATGAAAATGCGCCTTGCCCACCACCAGCCCACGTCCTACCCGTATGAATTGCGCTATTCGGAAGAAGATGTGGAAAGGTTGGCACAGCCTGCTAAAGTAAGGGGCACCATCATTACGCCTTGGCGGGTGATTCTTATAGGTGAGGATTTAAATGCCATGGTAAACAACGATGCCGTTCATCATTTAAGTCCTGCACCGGACAGTGACCTGTTTCCGGAAGGCATCAACACTTCCTGGATCAAGCCGGGGAGGGCCGTATGGAAGTACCTGGATGGGGGAGGGGATGGATCTTTAGAAACCATGAAGAAATTCACAGATCAAGCAGCGGAATTGGGTTTTGAACATAATATTTTGGAGGGGTTCTGGAGAAACTGGTCAGATGATGAACTCAGGGAACTGGTGGCGTACGGAAATGAAAGAGGCGTGGGTATATGGTTGTGGAAGCATTCCAAGACCATCCAGGATGAGCAGGAGAGACTGGCGTTTTTCAAACACTGCAGTGACTTGGGAATTACAGGTGTAAAACTTGATTTTTTTGACCATGAAGCCAAAGAAGTGATCGATTTATACCAAAATATCCTCAGGGAGACTGCCGAGCTGAAACTTTTGGTTAATTTTCATGGCGCAAATAAGCCCGCTGGTGAGGCAAGAACCTGGCCAAATGAACTTACCCGGGAAGCCATTAGGGGAATGGAAGCAAGCAAACTGGAAGACAGGGCTACCCATAATACTACCGTGCCCTTCACGAGATTTTTGGCGGGACATGCGGAATATACCCCACTGCACTTCGGGGAACGCAGAAGAAATACAACATGGGCTCATCAAATAGCGAGTGGGGCGATCATGAATACACCCTTGCTTACCTATGCCGCCAATCCTGAAGCCATACTCGCCAATCCTGCCGTGGAGATGATCAAAAGCATACCGGCGATATGGGATGAAACGGTTGTTCTGCCACCTTCTGAGATAGGAGAAATTGCGGTTTTTGCCAGACGGTCGGGTGATACTTGGTTTTTGGCCATAATGAACGGAACCAAAGCCGGGAGGATTGAGGTGCCTTTGTCTTTTTTGGACAACAAAACCTATCAAAGCCTTTTGGTAAAGGATGATCCTGAAAATGACGCGGCAGTTATACTGGAGGAGCGGGAACTGGGACCCCAAGACATTTTGAAAATAGATTTGAACGCAGGCGGCGGTTTCGTCGCTAAATTTTCGGAATAAAAAGCCATAGCCTATCCACGAATCTCCAAACAAGCTCGGGACAGGTGTTCATGGATTAACACGAAAAATAGGCTTCACCGTCTTGACCCCAATATTTTTAAAGAGCCGGCAGACTGTGCTCACTCGTGTCGGTCAACGAAAACCTGTCCGCCGTGGATCAGTTGGCGGCAACCAGGGAACCGAAATTATACCTTTAATTAACATGGCGCGTGTAGAATACAGCTTGGCTTTGTTCGGTTTCCGGAATTTTTTAGTATAATATTTTTAATTTAATCTTGTTGAACGGTTTTTACCCACTTTTTGAACGATTATTGCCCAATAAAATTTTGGAAATCAAATTATTTTTGAGAGTTGCCTGCAAGTGAAAGTGCGGGGAGACCTCCTACTTTGAAGCAGGCGGACTGAATATTTTCATTAACATAAATCCAAAAATTATGAAGGAAAACTTACTCATTCATTCAGTGAGGTTTTCACGGAAGTTATTACCATTTATGGCGCTGTTTTTTGCTTCTGCCTTGATCGCAGCAGGCCAGCAGGTAAGTGGTATAGTTACCGATGAAAATGATTTGACTTTACCCGGAGTCACCATTGTAGAAAAAGGGACTTCTAACGGAACCGTGACTGACATTGACGGACGGTATGCCATCAATGTTGGCAATGATGCTGTGCTGGTTTTCAGCTTTATTGGTTATCAGACCACAGAGGTTGTCATAGGCAATCAGAGCGAGATCGATCTTTCTTTGGAACCCGATGTGGGGCAATTAGAGGAAGTTATTGTGACCGGATACCGTACCCAGGCGAGAGGGATGGTGACGGGCTCTGTCGCCAGTGTGAGTGCCGCTGAGTTTGAAGACATACCCACCGACAATCTTTCCAATGCCTTGGCAGGTAGGTTGGCGGGTACCACCATTACCCAAAATGCAGGTACCCCCGGCCGGGAATCCAACGTAAGGATTAGATCTCAGGGTACCTTTAACAACACAGCGCCGCTGTATGTCATTGATGGGATGATCAATGACAACTTTGCTTTTGACGGCCTCCATCCGAGCGAAGTGGAAAGCATCACTATTTTGAAGGACGGTGCTTCTGCCGCTATCTATGGGTCAAGGGCAGCGAATGGGGTTGTGCTCGTTACTACCAAAAGAGGTAAAGAAGGCAAACCGAAATTTAACTATAACGGCACTGTCGGTGTCCAGACACCCACGAGACTTCCCCGAAGCCTCAATGCATACCAACACGCGCTCGGGATCAACAATGCCTTTGATTATATAGGCACTCCACCCAATAATGTGAATTATTATACGGAAGATGAACTGGAATATTTCAGAAACAATTCCTGGGACTGGGTCGATGAATTATGGGTGAATCCGGTGACTACGCAGCATGCCCTGAACGTGAGCGGCGGAACAGACAGGGTCAGTTATTTTTTGGGAGGAGCCTATACCTATAGCAGCGGCTCCTTTGAAAATCTGGATTTTCAAAAACTGAATTTGAGAGCCAATGTGGATGTGAAAATCACCGATGACCTTACGGTTTCGATGGATATGAATACCGATACAAGGTTAACCAAGGGACCAAGTTGGGGAGGAAATGATTGGGGACACGAGGATTTATATAAGGCCTTGGTACTGAGGCCAAATATGGTGCCCCCCTACATTGACGGGCTGCCTGTGGGCAATTGGGTAGAATGGCATCCAGGAGCTGTAATTGATGGTATGGGTGGATATGACAGAAGAGACTGGAGAGCCTATGAAACACGGTTCAGCATGAAGTACGATGTTCCTTTCATAGAAGGTTTAACGGCTAAAGTCACCTATAATCTATACAGAAGGGACGAGCAGAGAAAGCAGTTCAATTTACCTTACAACATGACCCTTTTCAATACTTTAGGGGAGCATAACCATATTGTAGGGACAGAACCTGTTGGCATCAGACCCAGGGCTGCGCAGGAATTCCTGCTTCGAAGGAATGATCAAAGACAGCGCTACCAGTTAAACGGTCAATTAAACTATCAAAGGTCTTTTGGTGACCATACAATAGATGCTCTTTTTGTATATGAACAGGCGGAAACGGACCATGAATGGTTTCACGGTAGAAGGGATAATTTCATTTCCCCTACCATGGACCAGTTCGTGGGAGGAAGTGCCGCTCCGGAGCATTCCCAAGTCAACGGAAGCCAGCTTCAAACCGCGAGGATATCCTATGTGGGTTTGATGGGCTACAATTATCAAGACCGCTATATGCTGGAAGGTTCTTTTCGATATGATGGTTCTGTCGTTTTTGCTCCGGAGAACCGGTGGGGCTTTTTCCCTTCCATTTCAGGGGGTTGGAGGCTCTCCAATGAGTCCTTTTTTGACAGCAACTTCTTTGACAACATGATGCTGAGGGCATCATATGGGATTTTAGGAAACGATCAAGTGGGGACTTTTCAGTGGCTTCAGTCCTACACCATCAACAACGGAGCCATTTTCAATACCGCCTCGCAGGGATTGGCGCCAGGGCGTCTGGTCAATAGGGATATTACTTGGGAAAAATCAAGGTCTTATAATGTGGGTTTGAACACCACATTCTGGAATAATAGCCTCAACCTGGTGGTGGATGTATTTCACAGGAATACCTTCGATATTTTAGGATCCAGACAGACGAGTATACCGAGCACATTTGGTGCGGTAATGCCCGATGAGAATTATCAGGAAATTGACTCCAAAGGGTTCGAAGTGGAGTTGGGATATAATAGGAGTTTTGGCACCGGGGCCAATCAATTCAGTTACAGGATCAGAGGAAATTTTGGTTATGCCACCAATAAAATCATCAAAATAGATGAGCCTGAAAACCTCCGGCCACACCAATCACAAATCGGGAGACCGGTCGGGGGCCATTTCGGGTATGTCGCCACCGGGATTATACGTACGCAAGAGGATTTGGACGCGCTGCCTGCGGGTTATAACATATTGGGGGTAGACCCCATGTTGGGCATGTTGAACTATCAGGATAACCGGGGTCCGGTGTCGGATGAACCTGATGGGAGGATTACCGCTGATGACCAGGAATGGCTGGCCAGATATAGCGTTCCCCCTATGAATTTCGGATTATCGCTGGGAGCCTCTTACAGGTCATTCAGTATCGATGCGCTTTTTCAAGGGGTGGCCGGACACCATGTCATGATGCATGTGAATGGCCGGGATTTTCAGCGAAGGGCTGAGGAATCTTCCTATGCCTACTGGGCAGACAGCTGGACTCCTGACAACCCCGATGGTGCGTATCCCGGTTATCGGGGTACCCATTACAGGACGAGGTTTGACCCTTCCTCTTTTTGGCTAAGGGATGGTTCTTTTCTGAGACTTAAGAACCTTAATATCTCATACGGCCTTCCAAAGCCTCTTCTCAATACCGTAGGGGTAGATAATATCCGTGTATTCTTTACCGGCACCAATTTGTTTTTGCTTCATGACAATATCGGAGACTGGGGGTTTGATCCCGAAGTAAACAACATCAGGTCATATCCCAACATGAAGACTTATTCTTTGGGACTGAACATCACGATGTAATTCGCTGAATAAATAAAATGAAATACACATGAGAAAAATACAATCCATATTGATATTGATATTCGGGATATTGATGACGAACTGTCACGAAATTCTGGATCTGGAAGATTTAAGTGCGGTGAATGAAACCGATGTGTGGAGTGACGCTTTATTGGCCGAGGCCTACGTGAATAAGATCTATGCGGACAATTTGCCCGGCTGGTCCACCGGCGAAGCAAATATGTCTGATGAATCCAATGGGGGCGGAGGCCATATGTATGGCCAACTGACAGAAAACTCAGTCAACCATTGGCCCTATACCCAGATAAGAAACATCAACATCCTCTTGCAGAATATTGACGGGGGGGATATTGACGAGGGGCTTAAAAACAGGCTCAAAGGGGAGGCCCTTTTCTTCAGGGCCTGGAGGTATTTTGGAATGGTCAACCGATATGGGGGAGTACCGTTGGTCCTCGTTCCCCAGGAATTGGATGATAATTTACTGGTAGAAAGAAATGCTACTTCGGAGGCCATGGGACAGATCATATCAGATCTTGATCAGGCGATCGCCTTGTTACCTGAGATTTCGGCAGGTTCAGGTGATAATGACGGACATGTCCATAAAGGAACGGCTCTGGCGGTCAAAGGGAGGTTTTTGCTTTTTTATGCAAGCCCTCAATTTAATCCCGAAAATGATCTCGGCCGCTGGCAAGAGGCCTATGAGGCCAATCTGGCAGCAAAAACATATTTAGACGAAAGGGGATTTGGTCTATACGATAATTTTGAAAATATGTGGTTCGATGAAATGAACAGAGAGGCCATATTTGTTCAAAGGTACGAATTTCCGCTCAACACCCATCAATGGGCAGCAGCAACAAGACCACTGGATGAGTCACAAAATGCCACTGGCGGAAACTGGCCCACCTGGGAAATGGTCAAAGCCTTCCCTATGCAAGATGGGAGACCTGTGGACGACCATCCGGATTATGATGAAATGTATTTTTGGCAAAACCGGGATCCAAGGTTCAAAGCCACTATTGCCTATAATGGGACTTTATGGGAATTGAGTGGGAAATCAGGAAGACGCCAATGGACCTATGCCGGCGGCGAAGCCAATAATCCTACCCAAACCGGGTTTTATTGTAGAAAAGCGATCAATGAAGCAGATGATCCATTTGCAGCCCACCAGGGAACGACAATGTGGATTGAATTAAGATATGCCGAACTGCTCCTCAACCTCGCGGAAAGTGCCAATGCTGTTGGCCGGCGGGATGAAGCCTACGAAGCACTTACCGCCATCCGGGAACGAGCGGGAATTGAAAGCGGAAGCAACAGCCTATACGGACTTGCCCCGAATATGGATCAGCAAGCGATGCATGAGGCCATTCTCCATGAAAGAAGAATCGAGTTGGCGTTTGAGTCCAAAAGACATTGGGATCTGAGAAGAAACAGGTTGTTTGAGAGTGAACTTAATGGTAGCAGGAGGCATGGCCTGAGAATTGATCTGAAAGAAGGGGTCACCAAAGAGGAGATGGAAAATGCCGACCTGGAAGAAGAATATGAAAACTATTTTGTCCATGAGGTCATTGAAGTGGATTTTCAGTTTGACATAAACTGGCAACCGGAATACTATTTTTATGCGATACCCATGACCCATTTGCAGCTCAACAGCAATCTGGAACAAACGGCCGGCTGGCCGGGTGGGACTTTCGATCCTCTCCAATAAAGAAGCCCATCCAGTAAGGAAGTTTGCATCATTCCTTACTGGATGCTTTTTCAACCTTATCTACTATTTGAAACCAGCAGTATACGCTATCGGAAAGCAGACCATTATCTAAAATACTATAATGACACAATTATTTAGCGCTAAAAAAAGAATCTTAACCTTAGCTTTATTTTTAACCTCATGTATCTTATATGCTCAAAAAACGGCTTGGGAGGAAGTGGCTCCGGGAGTGTGGAAGGCGGTAGTCGGTTCTCCGGACGCGTTTGATTTGCTCAAGGCGGCTGATGTTCCACCAAGACTTGAAGCGATTAAAAGGCTTGATGAAGGCGTATTTCCTTTTGAGACATCCATGATAAAGGCGGATACTGTTCATCGTCAGACCCATCTTTTATTCCCGCTGGAAAAGGAGGAACAAATATTCGGGTTCGGACTCAATTTCAAAACCGTACACCAGAGGGGACAGATTCTCCGTTTGCATGTCGACCACTACGGAGGAAGGGATAATGGCAGGACACATGCGCCTGTACCTTTCTATGTTTCATCAAAAGGGTACGGTGTTTTTATAAATTCAGCCCGGTACATAGATGTCTATGCAGGGTCGGCCGCCAGAAAGGACAGCGAAAATGCACCTGAAGCCAGGGACAGGAATACAGACAGAAGGTGGACCTCAAGACCGTATTCAGATGCGGTAGAGATATTGGTCCCATCCGAAGGCGTGGAGGTGTATGTTTTTGCAGGCCCCACACCACTTGATGCGGTAAAAAGGTACAATTTATTTACTGGGGGCGGGCCTTTGCCGCCCAGATGGGGTTTGGGATTTACGCAAAGGGTTCATAAGCTATTTACCTCTGACGAAGTAATTGAAGAAGCCAAAGCATTTGAGGAGAAAGGCTACCCTCTGGACTTCATTGGTCTTGAGCCCGGCTGGCAAAGCAAATCGTATCCCAATACCTTTATTTGGGATAAAGGCCGGTTTCCCGACCCGGAGTCATTTATCAAAGAACTGAAACAAATGGGTGTCAGGGTTAACCTTTGGGTAAACCCATATGTGTCTCCGGAATCGCCGATTTATGACAAGATTTTGCCTTATACCGGAACGCATACGGTATGGGCGGGCATCGTTCCTGATTTTACGCTTCAGGAAACCAAAGAGATTTTTTGGAACCAGTTTGAAAAACAACACCTGGAAATCGGGGTGAGTGGGTACAAGATTGATGAAGTGGATGGTTATGACCGTTATTTATGGCCTGATGTTGCCAAATTCCCCTCAGCACTCAGCGCTGAGCAGATTCGCCAAACCTATGGCCTGTTGGTTCAGAAGCAAAGTGCAGCGCTTTTTAAAAAGCGAAACCAACGTACCTATGGCCTGATAAGGGCCTCCAATGCGGGCGGAACATCTTTTCCCTATGTGATTTACAATGATTATTATAACCATCAGGATTTTATTACCGCCTTGATCAACAGCAGTTTTTCCGGCGTGCTTTGGACTCCTGAAGCGCGGGCTTCCAAAACCGCAGAAGAATGGCTGAGAAGGATGCAGTCGGTTGTTTTTTCTCCTATGGCAATGATCAATGCCTGGTCCAGCGGCACCAAACCCTGGTCTTACCCCGAAGTCGCAGATGAAGTCAAAAAAATGGCACTTTTAAGAATGCGGATGATGCCCTATTGGTACTCTGAATTTGCCAAATATCATTTTATGGGTATTCCCCCTATCAGGGCCATGAATCTGGAAGAGGGCTTTTCGATGGATCAGGAACAGGCCACCATATCCGATGATCAGGCAGATCTGGAAGCCAACCCTTATGCCGAAGCCGTCAGAAAGGAAGTCAAGGACCAGTTTATGGCGGGGGAATTTCTCCTCGTGGCACCTATGTTTACGGGACAATCTTCAAGAGAGGTGATTTTACCGAAAGGAAAGTGGTTTGATTTCTATACAGGAGACTATGTGGGGGAAGGAGAGATAATCACGGTCACGCCAGGTTTGGATAAGATCCCTGTATTTGTCAAGAATGGCGGTATCATCCCTATGACTGACCCCAAGCTCCATGCTCCAAAAAAAGGAGAAAAGATAAATCTGGAAATCAGGCATTATGGAGACCAACAAGGAACCTATCAATTATATGATGATGATGGGGAAACATTCGATTATGAGCAGGGGATTTTCTCGTGGAGGGAAATTAAAGTCGAAAAACAAAAAGATGGGAAATTCAAAGGAAGCATTTCAGAAAATGAAAAAAACAAACCCAATAACATCGATCAGATTACTTGGCGGTTTATGTCAAAATAACATATCGGCTAATCCGATCAGGTACTGAAATTTAACCCGGATAAAACATGGAACCTCGGTTAACCAATGTCATTAATGACCATTCCCAATCTTTTGTCATAAAGAAGAGTCAGCTACCTCAAAACAATAGCCTTTTGCATTATCATAGGGAAGTGGAACTCATCCATATCAAAAAAGCTAAAGGACTTCAGGTTATCGGTAATAAGATCAATTATTTTCAAAGCGATAAAATGGTTTTAATCGGAGCCGGTCTCTCTCATTTTTGGAGATTTGATGAAAGATGCGTACGGCCTGGTCATTCCAAAAATAAGTCCACAGTCCAGGTCTTTCATTTTAAAGAAAATTTTTGGGGAGATGATTTTCTTAATCTCCCCGAAAATAAACAAATCAAATCCACGCTTTCCAAAGCAAAAAGGGGCTTGGAGATTTCGGGAAAGACCAAAGACAGGGTAGGGGAATTAATGGACCTGGCTGAAAAGTCGGAAGGTACGGAAAGAATAATCCTCCTGCTTGAGATTTTAACAGTCATTTCCGATTGTGACGAGGTGAGGATTTTGGCTACCTTGGGATATGCGAGGCACTTTTCATGGGATATGACGGATCCCAGAATTCAGGCTGTGTATGATTACCTGCTCAAAAATTTCAGGAGAAAAGTGGAGCTGGATGAAATAGCGGAAATAGCCAACCTGTGCCCGCATTATTTTTGTCGCTTTATTAAACTAAACCTCGGGATAACCTATACGGAACTTTTAAATGAAATAAGAATTGGGCACGCCTGTCATCTGTTGGTGAAAAATCAAACCAACATTCAAATAGTTGCCTCTGAGAGCGGCTATAATAATTTCACCTATTTCTATAAATGCTTCAACAGGATCGTGGGAATGAGTCCTTTAAAATATCAGCAATTTTATTTTAAAAAACCGGAGCAAAGCTGTTTAATACCCCAATAACACCCCGTTTATCAAATAAAACAACGCAGGACATCAACTTTATTTGAACCGGAAATGATAATTCGTTAATTTCATTCAGTGAAAAAGCCTAAAGCAACCCTCATCGTTTTTTTGCCGATTCTATTGTTGCATGTACTGCTATGTGGTCAAAAAGGGGTTTCCCAAACCAACGCTTTCAAATTCAGCCATCTGACGGTTGAGGACGGTTTATCTCAAGGGGGTGTCTTTTCTATCTATCAAGACCACAAGGGTTTAATTTGGTTAGGAACCCGGGATGGTCTCAACAAATTTGATACGCGGAAATTTACCGTCTATAGGAACCAACAGGGAGACTCCTTGTCGCTTTCTGACAACTACGTCATTTCACTTTTTGAAGACCGGTATCAAAGGCTGTGGGTTGGAACCTATTCTGGGCTGAATTTATACGATTCGGATTTGGAAAAATTTCATCGGGTAATTTTAACGGGCCCCGGTGGAAATAAGGTTGAAAAACAACCGCTTATCTTTTCCATCAGGGAAGATCGAAACGGAAGGGTATGGGTGGCCAGCAGTGTAGGATTATATGTGTTGGAGAAAAATACCGATTCGCCAACATTGGTTTTTCATCAGGATTTGTTTGCAGATGGCGAAGTTGGCAGTAGTGCTATCCAGGACCTTTATGAGGATAAGGAGGGAAATATCTGGTTGTGTACTGAAAATGGTCTCTATTTAACCGAGCCTACCCATGCCCCCCAACAGGGGACAAAGCTCACCCTTTTAGGAAAATATTTCTCCGGCAAAAATGGGCAGGGCTTAAATGACGACAATGTAACTACTATCCTTGAAATAAACGAGGGGGTATTCTGGATAGGCACAAAGACCGGCGGGATCAATGTGTACAATAAGATAAAGAATGAATTCACCTACATTACCCATCAGAACCACGTTGTAGGTGGATTGGCTGATAATGAAATCAGGTCCATTCTGAAGGATAGAAAAGGAGGGTACTGGGTCGGTACTTTTAAGGGATTAAATTATTTTTCAGAAGAGGGCGAATGGTCACGGTTTGTGGCCGATCAGAAAGACCCGTATTCACTGTCCCATAATTCCATAAGACCCATTTTCCAGGACCAAAAAGGCGATATTTGGGTAGGAACTTATTTGGGCGGGGTAAATATTCTTTTTAGAGATATTCCCGTGTTTGACAATTATACCTACTCCCCTTATACCAATAGTTTAAGCCATCATGTAGTGAGCAGCATAGTGGAAACGGGAAGTGATGAGATATGGATTGGAACTGACGGCGGGGGCATTAACTTTTTAAATAGAAAAAGCGGAAACATCAAATCGTATCTACATGACCCCTCCGATCCTCATAGTATAAGCCACAACAGCATCAAAGTACTTCATATTGATAAAAAAGGGCACTTGTGGATAGGAACTTATTTAGGAGGGGTAAATTTATTGAGAAAAGGATCTGACGGGTTTGAGCATATCAAAAATGATCCGGCCGTCTCAAATTCGCTTTCCGATAACAGTGTGTATGCCATAGCAGAAGATAGACAGGGAGGTATGTGGTTTGGAACTCATGGCGGCGGATTGAACCATATGCCTGAACCAACGGTCCATGCTTTTGATTTATACAGTGAATTCAAGACAGGACAATACCATTTGAGCTCGGATTATATCCGGACGCTGATGGTTGATTCTGAAGACAATCTGTGGGTGGGCACAGAAAATGGACTGAACGTGAAATGGAAAGGCAGAAAGGAATTCGAGATTTTTAATTATTCGTTGCACGATTCCAGCTCTATAAGCGGAGAAATGGTGGTCAGCTTGTTCGAAGATAAAAAAGGAAGGATATGGGCAGGTACATATAGTCATGGACTGAATCTTTTCGATCCTGAAACCAAAGGTTTCATACATTTTACTACCCAAGATGGCTTGGCTGGAAATAATATATTTGGTATTTCGGAAGATGATCAGGGAAATTTATGGTTAAGCACCAACAACGGGATATCCAAATTCAATCCTGAACAGCGTTCGGCCAAAAACTTTGATAAAGATGACGGAATCAGTGGAAACGAATTTGTTCTTGGCGCCTACACCAAACTGAAAAATGGTGAAATAGCGTTCGGAAGCTCGCAGGGCCTAACGGTTTTTCATCCAGACAGTCTGAAACAAAACACTTATGTCCCCCCTGTGGTATTAACGGACTTAAAACTTTTTAATAAATCCGTGGAACCCGGCGAAAAGCAAGTTTTAAAAAAACACATATCGGCGACCAGTAAAATAACCCTTAAACACGATCAGAACATCTTTACTATAGAATTTGCTGTCTTGAATTATCTTTTTCCCAAAAAGAATCAATTTGCTTATAAATTGGACGGCTTCGAGGAGGCTTGGAATTACGTGAACAACCCTTCGGCTACTTATACCAATCTCAATGCGGGGAATTATACTTTTCTGGTTAAAGGAGCCAATAATGATGGTTTATGGAATCATTTGCCTGCAACTTTGGAAATAAAAATTCTGCCTCCACCCTGGAAGACATGGTGGGCATATACCCTTTATGGCTGTATGGTGATGGGGTCAGTATTGCTTTTGGTAAACTTTATTCAGGTGAGGGCGAAGCTTCAGCATGATCTTCAGTTGGAACATTTGGAGAAGGTCAGGCAAGAGGAGATCCATGAAATCAAACTGAATTTTTTCACCAATATTTCACATGAATTCAGGACGCCTTTGACCCTTATCATCACTCCGATAGAACAGCTGTTGAAGGAGAGCAAAATACCGGAAGACAGCAGATACATGCTTCAAATCATCAAAAGAAATACCAACAAACTGCTTAAATTGGTCAACCAGCTGCTGGATTTCCGCAAACAGGAAAGTGGGATGAATCAACCTAAAATCGCTCCCCAGGATTTGGTTAAATTTCTTCAGGAAGTATTGCTGACGTTTGGTCTTTATGCCCAAGAGAAGAACATATCGTTAAAATTTGAAAGGAATATCGACGGGATGCATGTATATGTGGATCTCGATATGATCGAAAAGGTGATCGTAAACCTGCTTTCAAATGCGTTTAAGTATACTCCCGAAAATGGTGAAATAGTAGTAAGCATCGACAAATTGGCACCAGACAACCTTTATCCCAAAGGTGCTGCAAAATTTTCGGTTAGGGACAACGGGATAGGTATTCCTGAAGAAGATCTGAAAACGATTTTTAACAGTTTCTACCAGGTAAATGATCACCATAACAGCTGTCAAAATCCCGCAAACAGCTCAGGTTTGGGGCTGGCACTGGCAAAATCCATTGTAAAAGCCCACGGTGGCGAAATTTATGCCTCCAGTGATATTCAGACTGAGGCTGCTAATGAAACCACCTTCGTGGTTTTACTCCCTCTAGGAAAAGCCCACTTTGAGGAAAACCAGCTTGATGTCTCCGGCCCTGAGGGAGACCATACGTTCTGGAATACCGAAACTTGGCTAACTGATCTCGAACCGGTCAATGATCATTATTTATCAAAAAACAGAAAATCATTGGCGGTTTCAAAACCCGAAAACCAGGGGACCTTGCTGATTGTAGAAGATAATGAAGAGCTTAGAATGTTGATGGCGGAGAGTTTGAGAGATTCCTATAAGGTACTTGAGGCCCGGGATGGTGAAATAGGTTGGAAGATTGCACAAAAGCATTTGCCGGATTTGGTGATCAGTGACATCATGATGCCAAAATGTGATGGTATCGCACTGCTTAGCCTAATTAAAGGAGACCTTCAAACCAGCCATATTCCCGTCATACTGCTTACCGCCAGAACCTCTATGGAAAGCATGTTGACGGGACTTAAAACCGGAAGCGATGATTATATCACAAAACCATTCCAAATAGACGTATTAAAGCTTAAGGTCACCAACATCCTAAAAAATAGGGAGTCATTCAGAAAAAAATTTGTGAGGGAATACCTGTTAAATCCCAAAAAGGAAGATACCGTTTCCCCTGAGGACACATTCTTGAAGTCCGTTGTAAAAATCATTGAGGAAAACATCGGACAAAACGATTTCAATGTGACCACCCTTGCTTTTCAGCTAGGTCTTAGCAGGCCCGTACTTTACCGTAAGCTAAAGCAACTTACTGACCTGAGTGTCATCGAACTTATCAACCATATCAGGTTAAAAAAAGCCGCCCAATTAGTACTGGAAGAGGGGGCTACCATAAGCGATGTGGCGTACAAAGTGGGTTTCAGTGACCCTAAATACTTCAGCAAGTCATTTAAAGCTTTTTTTGGAAAATCCCCCCGGGATTTTGCTGCGGAGAGCGGGGCGGCTAAAAATAACTCCCTGGCAACCTGAAAGATATTCTACCCGGGAAAAGAGAAAAACCAATCCGAATAAATTCCCTTGTCAATCTATTTAATCAGTTATGGAACACTTTTTAACCAAACTTAGAACTATTATTCCCCGCAAAAAAGGCCTGTCTTTGTCAACTTTGACCTAAACATTAAACGGCATGAAGAAATATAAAAAATTTCTCCAATTTAAAAGTGTGGATTGGATGTTGATGCTATTTGTCGTAGCAATGGTATTGTTTATTATTTATATTACCTAAATCAAATAACGAACCATTGATAAAGCGCCGCCCGGACTGACGGCTGTATTTCTCCAAGTACTTACAGATGTAGAACGGGAGGGAAGCTGTTTACCATTACATTATGAATGAGTTTTACGGCACGTTCTGTCAATAGGCCTCGCCAATATAAATATACATCCCCTGGCCTTCATTGGTAAAAGCAAAATCCCAACGGACGTAGATGTCTTTTTTGGGGAACAGAAGTACCCTGAGTCCCATACCCGCAGAGGTTTTCCACTTGCCGGTGAGGATGGGGACTCCTTCACCGGGCCCTACCGTACCGGCCGACGCAAAACCCGCGGCACCTATCCTCTCGGTGAAACCCAGCGGTAGGGGCAGGTACCTGTACTCGGCCTGTATGGCGAGTAGTTCTTTGTCCCTGAATCTTCCCAAATAGTAGCCCCTGAGCAGGTTCGGCCCTCCGAGCTGTGGCAGTTGGTTGAAAGGGGTATCTCCCCAATTCCGTTGATAAAACCCTTGTAAGGCCAACACCCGGTCTTTATGGAAGGATTTGAAATACCTGTTGTCCAATGACAGATAACCATAATCATAGGTACTGCCAAAGTTTCTTATGGATTGCAACACTGCCAGTTCCGAAAAATATCCATCTCTGACATTGAGCACATTGTGCCTGCTGTCCAGAACCAGTCCCAAGCCAAGGGCAAAGTTACTGAACCCGTTCTGGCCGGCTATCTCCTCCGGTAGCTGTGACGGATGCTTCGGTGGCAGGAACGTAACGTCAGATGTTTTGCTGTATTCCGCCTCCACCCCAAAGAAAATATTCCTGTGTATTTTCCTAAGCACCCGCTCTTTGACCATTAGCTGCCTGGATTCCACCAACTGTTCCCTGTCCTTTTCGGTGTCCGGCCCAATCCCGTAAAACGCAAGCGGAAAGTCCTGGAACCTGACTTCTCCCAGGAAAAACCAGCGGTCTTGGTCGGCATAAAGTGCATGTTCCGAGAAGGCACCATATTGGTTTTCGAGCGTATAAAAGGCCCGGGCAGTAACCTCACTCAACCTGTTGGAAGTATCCTTGTGGTGGTAAAAGAGCAGCAATCCACTCAGGCCTACCTCTATCCCCGTTTCCGGAGAATACCCGAATGTAGGATATACCAGGGCCTGTGGCCTGGAGACATCGGCAGTGTCCCGGGTCACCGAGGCAATGTATCTTTTGACCAGACTGGGGTTTTGGGCATAAACATCAGCACGGAGGCACAAGGAAAGAATCAAAGCCAGGCATGCATAACTTGATCCCGATCCCGTGACCTTCCCGATAATATCCCTTAAATGATTACGGGGCATAACTAAATCCAGTAAAAAGACCTTTTAATTCCAAGTATCCACTAGTTCATGGGTACCAAAATCTCTATCAATTGGGCAGGGGATTCCACGGTAGCTGCCTGCGTATCTGATATCTGTCTGTTGACCGTGAGTTCGAGTTCGTAAATCAGGCCCTGTACGTATATTTTGTCCATTTTCAGGTCGCTATAAAAACTGGCGAATTTTTTTTTCCCTATGGTCTGTATTCCGTAAAGACGAAATACTTCTATCATTTTTTTTATTTGACGATACTGTTTCATGATATGTTGAATGGTGAGGTTTAACTTTGTTTCTGTATCATTGGTGCCTTGCCACCGGGAGGAAGTACCTCCTCCCGGCTGGACAAGGGCTTTCAGACATATGCGGCAGCTTCTGATTCCATTTCCGATAGGTCTGTTTCTTCCAGGTGGATTTCCTTTTTCCTATTCATATTGAATTGGGCCAAGATGCGGTCAAAGATGTAATAGATCACCGGCACGACCACCATGGTCAGGAACATGGAAGAGATGAGCCCGCCTATAATGGCCCAGGCCAACCCGTTTTTCCACTCCGCGCCGGCTCCGGATGCCAGGGCAATAGGAAGCATTCCGATGACCATGGCCAGCGTGGTCATGAGAATAGGCCGGAACCTGATTTCCACCGACTTGAGCAGGGCTTCCCGTACCTGCATTCCCGCAGCTTTGAGTTGGTTGGTGAAATCCACCAAAAGAATGGCATTCTTGGCCACCAGTCCCATAAGCATGATCAAACCAAGGATGCTGAAAATGCTCAAAGAGGAGGAAGTCATGGCAAGCGCCAAAAGCGACCCAATGATGGCCAGTGGAAGTGAAAACATCACCACAAGCGGATACACATAACTATCGTATAATGCCACCATGATGAAATAGATGAGCAGGATAGAGGCCATCAGTGCTATACCCAGGCTCCCAAAACCGTCTTCCTGCATTTTCATATCCCCTTCATAGCTGATGCTTACCTCCCGGGGTATGTCCAAGGCAGCTATATGTTCCTGAATTTCGGCACCTACCATTCCGGTGGTTCTCCCTGCCACCTGTGATTGTATAGTGATAGAACTGATCCTGTTTTTTCTTTCCAGTTGGCTGGGACCTTCTGAGGCAATCACGGATGCGAATTGTTTAAGACCTATGACTTCACCTTTGTCGTTGAGAAAGCTGATGTTGCTTATGTCCGCAGTGGATTTCCTATCAAATTCATCCAGACGGATATTGATGTCGTATTCATATTCCCCATCCCTGAACTTAGAATCAGTATTGCCGTTGAAGGCCACCTGCAAAGTGCCGCCTACGATATCCATGCTCAACCCCAGCTCGGCCATTTTGGCCCGGTCCACTTCCACCTTGATCTCCGGGTTGCCGGTTTCCATTGTGGTCTTGATCTTTCTGGTTCCGGGTACCTTTTCCATTTCAGTCATTATCCGGTCGGAGACATCTACTAATCTGTCGAGATCGGGGCCGGAAACGATGATCTGTATGGGGGCATCATTGGCGGTACCTGTAATGCTCACGGGAACGGCGGTGAATTCCGCTCCGAGTATGTTTTCCTCCAGTTGGATCTCCACCTTTCTCGAAAATTCAGGTGCCCTAATGTTCCGTTTATCGGCAGGCACCATGGAGACCAATATTTCCGAGGCATAGGGTGTGGCTTGCGATCCGGACATGGATCCCGTAGTCATGCCTACCGTAGTAAACAGCTCTTTCACTTCCGGAAAGCCGGCCAAATAACTTTCCACTTCCATTGTTTTGAAGTTGGTCTGCTCCAAGGTGCTTTCTTTGGGCATTTCCAGCCTGATGATGAATTCCCCCTTGTCTCCTTCGCTGATAAACTCGGACCCTATAAAGCCTTTGCCCACGAGGAAAAAGGAGGAAACAAAAAGGACAAAGGTGAGCGCCAGGGTGATGGCCTTATGGTCAAAAGACCAGGTAAGTATGCCTTTAAGCCAAGCCACAAACCTTGTCAGCAGTCCTTCAAATCCCAAAATGAGTCTTCCGAAGAGACTTTCAGAACGGAGATGTTCCAATCTGGAAAAGCGGGAGGTCATCAAGGGGATGAGGGTAAAGGCAACCAATAAGCTCATCAAAGTGGCCACGGCTACCGTGATGCTGAACTGCGTAAGGATACCCGCTATCAATCCCCCCGTCATGGAAAGGGGTACAAATACCACCACGATTACCAAGGTGATAGAAGTCACGGTGCCACCGATTTCCTTGATGCCATCATAGGAAGCTTGTGTCACTGCCTTGCCTTTTTCTATATGGCGGTAGATGTTTTCGATAACCACAATGGCATCATCCACAAGAATTCCCACTACCAGGGACAAAGCCAGAAGACTCATCAGGTTTAGGGTAAAGCCCGCCAGATACATGACCGTAAAAGTGGCGATGATGGACAGCGGTACAGCCAGCATGACAATGATGGCATTTCTGATGCTGTGAAGGAAGAGCAACATGATGACCGCCACCAGGATAACGGCAATGATAAGGTCTTTGATGACATCATTGGCTGCTTCCAGCGTGAATTCCGACGAATCCTGCGATACATCAAACTGCAGATGGGTTTCCGCATAGGTCTGTTCGAGTTCGTGGAGAAGCTTTTCCACCTTTTCGGAAACAGCCACCGCATTGGCATCGGATTGCTTCTGTATGGAAAGCCCTATGGCTGGTTTTCCGTTTACCCGTGTAACGATCTCCTCGTCCTTGAAGCTATCCTGTATTTCCGCAATGTCTTTTATCTTTACCGGCGAATCATTGGCAGTGGACACGACCAACTGACTGATTTCGGCCACATCATTGAATTTCCCTGCAAGTCTTATAAGTAACTGCTCATTCGGGTTTTTGATTTTTCCGGTTGGAAAGTCAAGGTTTGCCGAAGCGATTGCCCTGTTCACCTGTAAAGGGGAAACGCCGTACGCATCCATTTTGCTGCTGCTGAGATTTACTTTTATTTCCCTTTCCGCACCGCCGAGCATATTGACCTGGGCCACACCTTCGACCTGGGCAAGTGCCGGCTGGATTTTTTTGTCGATAAGGTCAAAGAAAGCCGCCGGGTCCAGGGAAGAAGAAACCCCCATTTGTATGATGGGCATGTCATCCAGGCTGAACTTGCCCAAAGAAGGTGGATCGGCATCATCGGGCAGGTCTCCGAGGATGGCGTTTATTTTTCTCTGGGCATCCTGTAATGCCATATCGACATCCGTACCATCAGCAAGCTCAATGGTGATAATGGAAAAGCTTTCCAAGGAGGTTGATTTCATCATATCGATCCCTTCCAGCGAAGAAAGGGCGTCCTCCAGCTTTCTGGTCAGGGAACTCTCCACCTCCGATGGCGCGGCGCCTGGATACAGGGTTGAAACAGTTACCACATTCACTGAAAATTTGGGTAGCAGTTCATATGACATCTGGCTATAGGAGAATATCCCAAGCAAAGTCAGCACAGTAAAGACCACTACCACCAGTGTAGGTCTCTTGATGGATATCTTTGTTATTTTCATATATATTTTGGTAAAATGGAATAGCTAAAAATCATCGGACGAAGAGGGATGCTTGCCTGTGACTTTTTTTCCTCTGATTTCTTCCATATATCTTAGCTATCTCCGGTCCTTGCCTTAGCGTTCTATTACAGCCACCTGGTCTTTGAGGTTGATAAGTCCCGATGTGATCAGTTTTTCCCCCTCATTAAGCCCTTCGAGTACCAGAAGTTTCTCCTCTCCCAGTTGGGACACTTTGATTTTTTTTCGAATGGCGATGCCGTCTTCCACCACGAATACTTCGGGGTTTTTCAGCCCTCCAGCAAGTGCTTTCCTGTCAATGAGCAGGGCTTCGTCCTTACCGTAGAAAAAACCGGCATAGCCATACATCCCTGGCCGAATATTTTGGTGTTTGTCTTTCAGTATGATTTCTACTTCATAATGCATGGTGGCATCACCTTTTGAGGCGATAAATACCACCTCTCCGGCAAGTTCTAGGTCAGGAAGAGTGCCGACACCTACCTTCACCTGGTCCCCTTTGGAGATGTTGATTACTTCCGCTTCGGACACTTTTATCACCAGCTTGATAAAATCTGTATTGACAATGTCTGCAATGGGCATACCCGGGCTAAGAAGCGCGCCTATCTCCAAATAATCCTGGTTGATAATTCCCGATATCGGTGCAGTAATGGCGGTATTTGAGAGTCTTTTTTGGATCATCTTAAGCTCCGCTTTGGCCATCTCCAATCCATTTTCGGCTTCCTCCAATTGTTTTTTTGTGATGGCATCCGTCCCAGACAGGTTTTGGTACCTGGCGAGATCTTTTTCGGCCTGCGCTGTTTTTATCTCAGAAACCGTCCATTCCGCATGAATGAGTTCATCGTCAAGTTTGGCGATGAGGTCCCCTTTACTGACAAAGTCTCCCTTCCTTTTGTATATGCTGACTACTTTTCCACTCGCTTCAGACTGGAGGTTAAGTTCCTGGTTGGGCTGGAAAGTCCCGTTTGCGGTGAAGGTTATGCTATAGGGGGATTTGCCCACGGTTTCCGTTTTAACAGGGATATATTTGCTGGTCTGCATGGCTGATTCGGCCTTGGCACTCATTTCCTTTTTGTTGGAAAAGAGGGTGTAACCTATCCAAACGGCAAGTAAAGCCAGCAGTGCAGGTGTGATGAGTTTTTTCATGTCTTGTCTGTTTTTTTTAGGCTTGAGGCCTTCATTTTATGGATTTTTAAAAGTTCTCAGTTGATAAGGTTCTTGATATTGCCCGTGGATTTCAGCAGATCCGCTTGAGCGGTTTTCACATTGACGGCTTGTCTGTAATAGGCAGAACGGGCTTCTCTCAGTGCCAGCTCGGAATCCAAAAGGTCCGTAAGAGGGGCCATCCCCTCCTTATATAGGCCTTCCGTTTGTGCAAACACCTGCTCGGAGAGTGCGAGGTTGTCCTTCTGGGCCAGAAGGCCCTTCAGGGAATTGTTCATTTTTTTGGTAGCGTTGAGGTATTCTGCGTTAACGGTTTCTCTCATGACCCTTTCATCCCACTCCAGTTGCTCGGAGGTGACTTTAGCCTGGGCTATTTTGTTCTTTCTTTGGAAACCGTCAAACACAGGAATATTGAGTTGAACCCCCAAAAGCGTTCCCCTGTACCATGTATGGCTTGCAGCCAGGAAGTCAAAACGGTTGGAAAAAGCATTGTAGTTCAGGTCCATAAACGCTGCCAATGTGGGGTAATAACCCGCCATGGTGTTTTTGATATCCAGCTTGTTCAGTTCCTTTCTTTTGTCCATCACCTTCAGGTCATACCTGTTGGATATGTCCGCATCAAGGGTGATGGATTGGTAAACCTTGCTGTTAAGATCCAGTCCCTCAGGGGCCAGTTTCACGGGAAGGTCTACAGGAATGCCCATCAGGATTTTGAGATAGTTGGTCCTCTGCTCAACACCGATTTCGAGGTTGTCCATCTCGGTTTCCAGCGTGGTCATGTTCACTATAATCCGGTTCAGGTCAATTCTTCTGGCCAGATCGTTGTCCACCTGGGATTGGATGATGGTTTTAAGGCGGGAAAGCTTGTCATGGTTTGCTTTCAGGCTTTCCATCTGAAGCTCCGCCGCCATGACATTGTAATAGTTCATGACCACATCATAAATGACATCGTCTTCGGTTTGTAAGGAAAGAAAGTGATAGAATTCCTCCGCCGTATGGGCCGCTTTTAATCCTACCAGATAAGATTGGCTATATACCAATTGGGTCAGTTCCAATCCCCCTCTTACACTTTGGGGGACGCCAAAAGCAATTACGTTAATCTGGTTGGGATCAGCGTCCGGATCAAAAAGCCCTCCCGGAATACCTTGGGGATAGATGTCCAGGAAGTTGTTGTAGTTGCCATAGGCTTTCAACTGGGGCAAACCGGAACCTATGATTTCCTTTTTCTGAAAACGGGCCGATCTTTCATCCAGCCGGGCTTTCTTTATAGATGCGTTGTTTTCCAATGCAGTCTTGACACAGATCTCCAAGGTAAGTACCTCACCCGCTCCGCCGTCAGGAAGGTTCTGAGCGGGTAGCGTGCTTATGCCAAAAAAGCAAAAGGCCAAAATGCTTAAGATGTTTTTTCTCATGTGACTATTATATATCAGACATTTAGTTTAAATAGTTCAGTTTTATTTGAACTTATAGAAATAATAAAATACCGAAGTGAATCGGCATAGGTTTTTCGGGCTGGTGTAGAAAGTACTATGCAGCAACTAACGGAAAACTATTTCTGTTTGTTCAGTAATTACTGAACTTTTTTTAACAAAGCTGGTTTTGTGATCAAAAGGCCATCAAAAAGGGATCGCGTCAATGATGAACAGATGGGGATTGAGTGAAAAATAATGGCTAAATTGGCCGATGAACGATATGCAACAGATGACACTGAACGAAAAACAGAAGGAAATTATCGAAAAGATAGGCGTGTTGCTTGATTCTCAGGGTATGCAGCCCGCCCTAGGCAGAATCATGGGTATGTTAATGGTAGTTCCCGATGCCGAAGCGACATTTGAGGAGATACAGGAAAACCTGTCCCTTAGCAAAAGTGCGGTGAGCTACGGCATCAATATCCTACTGAGTTTGAACAAAATCGTATACAAAACAAAACCCGGTCAGAGGAAACGGTACTTCAGGATCAATATATCCAATTGGGAAGAGGACATGAGATGCAAATTCGATGCAGCCCTTGGATTTGAGGAGTTGATCAATGAAATCATAGCGGTACGCGGCAACGAGGTGCCGGAATTCAACGATGTCCTCAGGGAGCTCCAGGATTTCATGTGCTTCCTGAAACGGGAGATTCCTGTCCTGATTAAAAAATACAAGAAGATAAAAGGCCTTAAAGAAGGCCCCTTATAATCTCTTCAACCCAAGTGCCGTCTTCCAATAATTCGACAGGTATTTGCTAATACCTCAGCGCGGTTTCCAAAAAAGGACCCGTCTCCGGTAGGGTAGTGGGGTTTGGATTCCCTCCGCATCCGGAGGGAAATCCGTGAACCCACCGGCGGGGGATACAAGTACCATAAGTTGCCCCATGTCATTTATATATCCTCGGAAGAGGGGACCAGTCTGGCTTTAAGATCCGGATCCTCCATATCTTTGTCGAAGGGAAACATGGGTCTGTTGATCCTTTTAAAAGGAAGGTTTTCCAGGTCCTGATCAACGCCGCCGGGAGTTAAGGCCATTACCCAGTCTGCCCTCATATCATAAAGTTCCGGTACCAAATAGCCGATTTTTACAACCACGATGTCGGTTTTCCTGGGGTTCAGGCCCAGCCTCGTAAAATCAACTTCTCTGTGATAGGGTTTACGTTTCTTGGTAACGATCACGGACACGCTCCCTATCTTCACCACCACTTCGGTTTCTGCATGCCGGTCCCCGTGTTCAATGGCTTCCACTGTACCTGACAACCGTATCGGAGGGGCAAAACGGTCGTCTACTGCCGCGCCTGCATGCGCGTCAATTTTCCCCCCTATACCTGCTTCCATGGCTTTTTCTACCAATTCCGGCCCCGGTATAGAGGCATAAATAAGAGAAGGGCCGTTTTCGGATTTAAATTCGGGACGGGCGAGGATTTCTTTTAAAGTCCAGGTTACATCTCCTGCTCCTCCGGCTGTAGGATTATCCCCCATATCACTGATCATGAAGGGCTTATTATCGGAAGCAATTGCCTTATCAAGACTTTCGGCCAACGTAGCAGTGGGGGCAATGAATTCAAATTCCGATCGGACTTCCCAAAAACTGCTTGCCAGGTCCTCAGCAGTATGGGTTACCTTCTCTTGATCATCTCCGGTGACCATCACCACGGCATGGTTACGGGGTTCGTCAGCCCATGCATATCCTACCCAGATCGCAGCATCGACGATACCCTCCTGATCTGCAGCCGGATAAACTTTGGCATACAGGCTTTTTCCGGGATCCACCCTTGTACTTGTTTTTTCTCCGGGTAAAAGAATCGGCACCGGGATCCAGGCTTTAAAAGCAGGTTTGCCTTTGCCGCTTTCTATTCTGGACAGCAGGTTGTCCACTGCCCGCTTTTTTGATTCCAAAGCATCTTCATGGGGTGCCATCCGGTAACAGGTGATCAGGTCTGTGTTCTGCGCCAATCGCCACGAGACATTTCCATGCAGATCCATGCAGGTAGAAATAATGGTATTTTTACCCACGACTTCACGCACCCTGATGATAAAATCACCTTCCGGATCATCCATGCCTACTACACTCATGGCACCATGGATATCAAAAAAAAGACCATCATACGGGCCGTTTTTTTCCAGCAGATCAAGTGTTTTTGCTACCAGTGATTCATATGCTTCTCTGGTAACAATGCCTCCCGGTAATGCCTGCCCCCTTAACGTTGGAACCCAACGCGCACGCTTCCGGTTCAGCGAGTCAGGAGATAAAAACGGGTATAATGAATAAATTTCATCCCCCGTTTTGGCATGAAAAGCTTCCTCATGGGTGAGTGCCGGCGAAAATGTGCTTGACTCTATGCCTAATCCTGCAATGGCAATGCGGGGAAGATCCGCCTGTCCATCGGGGGATTGTCCGCAGCCCACCAAAAGAGCCGATAAAGGAATAAATACGATACTGAAGATTATTTTTTTCATATGATTATATTTTGTTTTTCAGCGGCCATATGGAACCAAGCCTATTATAATCATCTCTGTGTGTGACGTCATCGTCATGCTTGGTTTCATATGATTATAATTTTTTCTCAATAGGCCATATGGAATCTCGCATGTCTTATAATCTGTGTGTCGCTTGCGTCATGCTTGGTTTCATGTTCTCCATCTGTTATGCAGTGTTGAATAGGCTGCCGTCTTTTGACAACAGGATATCATCCAAAATAGGATAGGGCAGTGCGACAAATCATCTGCCCTATCGGGGGCATAATAATACTAAAATTCAACCAATATCGGTTTAATAATTTGGAACAAATAGTTTCTGACCATACCCTCAGCTCCTTTATGAGAATATTTTCTGCCTCTTCCATATACATGTGCTTATCCTAATGAAGGGAATAGCTATTTTTTTTGCATCTTAATAAAGGATAAACCCTGATTGTCCTATCTGTCTTTCAACCCCCTGATCTCTGTCTGCATTTCCCTTACCATCCGCATCAACTGCTGCAGGTCCGTTTCCGGTTCGGGGATCTCCCGGCTGGTATAGGCATAAAACCTCCATATTTCCAGCACCTCCGCCGTGGATACGGTATAGGGTTCAAACAAAGGGTTCAGGGACCTCAGCAGTACCGTGCCGTCGGTGTTTACGGTCACCAGCTTGAACACAAAATCCTGCTCTCCTTTCAGAATGACCACACAGGGAGTGCCTGGACTGATTACCGTCCAATCCGCCACATACTGTGCAATGATATCGGCATGCTCCGGCACGGGAAGCATGGAATCCCCACTTGTGGGAAAGATGCGGTAGGTTCCCTGTGGGGGCAGGTTTGGCAGGGAAAATTTGGGTAGGCCCGCAATAAACTCGGGATCGTTGTAGCCGGCCATATAACCTGCTTTGGCTTTTACCGGTACATACTCCACGTTCTCGTTGTTGTCCCTGTCCACACTGATGGCCAGCACACGGAGGTTGCCGCCTTTGAGATAGACATCATTGCCCGCTTCCAGTTCCCGCAGCTTCAACTCTCCTAAGCGGGATAGATCCACCTTGATCAGGCTGTCAATGCTTATCCCGAAAAATTCGGAGATGCGGACAAAATCCTCCGGAGAAGGGGCCTTCGTCTGCCCCGATTCCAGAGCATTTACTTTCGACCGTGTGAGGGAAAGCTTTCCAGCCAGTTCCTGCTGGGTTAATTGGCGGCGCTCCCGGAGAAATTTCAGGTTGCCCGCAAAAAAAAGCTTTGACTTTTCCATTTTTATTTGATATTATTATAGTCACTGATATGACATGATTAGTGTCAAATATAAGAATTTAATGAACACTAGGAAATAATCCATGGAAAAAAATGAGAGGATACGGCAGTTGAAGGAGAAAATCATGGAGCTTGAGGGATTCTATACCCCTTCCGAGGGACATCGTCTCCCTTTTGGACTCGGGCCACTTGAATCCGCATTTCCCAGAGGTATATTCCCCATGGGTGCCATACATGAGTTTATCAGTCCGGGAATGGCAGAGACCGCTTCTACAAACGGGTTCATCGCGGGACTCCTGAGCGTGCTCATGCAAAAAGGCGGCTTCTGCTTATGGGTCAGCAACCGACGCACCCTATTCCCGCCCGGTCTGAAACAATTCGGGGTCGAGCCTGACAGATTTATTTTCATTGATGCGAAGAAAGAAAAGGATGTCCTCTGGACGGTGGAACAGGGGTTAAGGTGCGAGGCATTGGCTGCGGTGGTAGGTGAATTGAAGGAAATCAGCTTTGCCGAATCCCGGCGGCTGCAGCTTGCGGTGGAAAGCAGCAGGGTCACAGGGTTCCTCCACCGCCATCAGCCCCGGAATGAAGGTACCCTGGCCTGTGCCACCCGATGGAAGATCATGTCCATGTCCAGCAAAACGGAAGAAGGGATACCCGGCGTGGGTTTTCCCAGATGGAGGGTGGAACTGGTAAAGGTGCGGAACGGAAGGCCCGGCGTATGGCAACTGGAGTGGAAGGAGGGGGCTTTCCGGTATATCCCATTCAGCAAGGGATCGGGCGAAGCGAAAAAGAAACAGCGATATGCATAGCCGTTTTCTGTCCATATGGTTCCGTCACCTGACCACGGACAGGTGGGCGATCAAGCGGCCGGAGCTAAAAGGCGAGCCTTTTGTGTTGGCTGCCCCCGAGCGGGGCAGAATGATGGTCAAGGCTTCCAGCCCGGAAGCAACATCCGAAGGGATATATACAGGCATGGTGGTGGCTGATGCCCGGGCTATACTTCCCGCCCTTAGGGTGTTTACAGATGACCCGGGGTTGAAAGACAGGCTGTTGAAGGCCCTTGCCGAATGGTGTCTGCGCTATACACCCGTGGCGGCAACCGATGCTCCCGACGGTCTTATCCTTGATATTACGGGCTGCCCCCACCTTTGGGGAGGAGAACAACCTTATCTGGAAAACATTACTGCCACCCTTAAAAGCAAAGGATATCATGTCCGGGCTGCCATCGCCGACACCATCGGCACGGCATGGGCGATAGCGAGGTACGGAAAGTCCGGATTGATCGTGGAACCGGGAGAGCAACGGGAAGCCCTGCTGCCCCTTCCTCCCACGGCCCTTCGCCTAGAGCCAGGTATCCTCCAACGTCTGGAAAAGCTCGGTTTTCATCATATCGGCCAATTTATCGATATCCCTTATCAGACCCTGCGCAGACGTTTTGGGGAAGCTTTATCCCACAGGCTCGACCAGGCATTGGGCACCGGACATGAACCGTTGCAGCCCATACAGCCTCTCCCTCCTTACCGGGAAGAGCTTCCCTGCCTGGAACCTATCCGCACGGCAACAGGGATACGGATAGCGCTGGAACGTTTGTTGAAATCCCTGTGCAAAAGGCTGTCGAAGGAGGGTATGGGCATGCGTACGGGGATTTTCAGAGGACATCGTGTTGATGGCAAAACCGAAGAGATCAGCATCGGTACCAGCAGGGCATCCCATAGCGGCACCCACCTTTTCAGATTGTTTGAGCTGAAAATACCTTCTATAGAGCCTGGCTTGGGAATAGAGCTATTCACCTTGGAAGCCCCCATAGTAGAACCTGTACCCGAAGTCCAGGAGGCAATCTGGCATACTCCCGGCAACAACCGTACGGCCATAGCGGAACTGCTGGACAGGGTGGCGGGCAAGACAGGGATGCAGTGTATCCACCGCTACCTGCCACAGGAACACCACTGGCCGGAACGCTCGGTAAAGGCAGTATCTTCCCTGGACATCCAACCGGACACGGAATGGCAATCCGGGCTACCCAGGCCACTGCACCTCCTGCCCGAACCCGAGCCCATAGAAGTGATGGTGCCTCTGCCGGATTACCCGCCTCTGCATTTCCGGCACAAAGGAAAGGTTATCCGGATTGCCCGGGCGGATGGACCGGAAAGGATAGAACAGGAATGGTGGCTCCAAACAGGGCCACCCAGGGATTATTATGCTGTGGAAGACGATAACGGGGCCCGTTACTGGCTGTTCCGGCTGGGACTATATGGTGACGGAAAACCCCAATGGTTTTTACACGGGTTTTTTGCTTGACAAAACCAAAGCATCATGAATTATAGGGAGTTACAGGTGACCACGAATTTTTCTTTTCTCCGGGGCGGTTCGCACCCTGAGGAAATCATTCACCAGGCGGTACGGCTTGGCCATAGGGATATTGCGGTTACTGACCGCAATACGTTGGCAGGCATTGTACGGGCACATGCGGCGGCAAGGGGCAGGGACATCCGCTTTATCCCTGCTTGCCGCCTTGACCTGCTGGACGGCCCCAGCTTGCTGGCTTACCCTACAGACAGGGATGGCTACAGCAGACTTTCCTCCTTACTGACCACAGGGAACCTGCGGGCGGAAAAAGGGGAATGTCACCTGTATAAAGCAGATGTTTACAGCTCTGCCAAAGGGATAAAGTTCATCGCGGTACCGCCTGCCACACTCAATGCGGATTTTCATTTCGATCAGGATTTTGTTAAGGCCATGGAAGAATACGGGGAGGCTTTGGAAGACAGCCTGTACGTAGGTGCTTCGTTTACCTATGGCGGTAACGATCATAAAAGGCTGTTCCGGATTTCGCAACTGGCAACCCGGTTGGGCATTCCGATGGTGGCCACCAATGATGTGCATTATCATTCGCCCGAACGGAGGGAATTGCAGGACGTGCTCACCTGCATCCGTGAAAAATGCACGGTCCAAAGCGCCGGGTTCCGGCTCCACCCCAATGCCGAGCGTTACCTGAAGCCGGGGGATGAAATGCAACGCCTGTTCCGGGAATATCCCGATGCCATCCTCCGCACCCGGGAAATCGCAGAAGCTTGCCGGTTCTCGCTGGATCAGTTGAAATACGTCTATCCCGAAGAGATCACCAGCGAGGGGCGTACCCCGCAGGAAGAACTGGTCCATCTGACCTGGCGGGGAGCCAGAGAGCGGTTTGGGGAGAGCATACCTGACCATATCGGGAAAATCATCCATTACGAACTGGAATTCATGGAGCGTAAAAACTACGCTTCCTATTTTCTCACCGTTTACGATTTTGTCCGCTTTGCCCGGCAAAGAAACATTCTCTGTCAGGGACGCGGTTCCGCCGCTAATTCGGTTGTCTGCTACTGTCTGGGCATCACTTCTGTGGATCCTTCCAAATTTAAGCTGCTTTTTGCCCGTTTCATGTCGGATGCCAGGGATGAGCCGCCTGATATCGATGTTGATTTCGAACACGAGCGGCGGGAAGAGGTGATGCAGTATATTTATAAAAAATACGGCCGTGACCGTGCGGGCATCGTGGCCACCGTCACCCAGGTGCACTGGAAGGGAGCAGTCCGGGATGTGGGGAAAGCCATGGGGCTTTCCGTAGATGCCGTGGACAGGCTTTCCAAATCCGGTTATGAATTTACGGAGGCTTGGGCGGAAGGCAAAGCCGCTTCCTCTCAAGGTTTCGATCCCCGGGACACCCATCTGCTCAAAGTGTTGGAACTTACCCGGCAGTATATGGGCTTTCCCCGGCAGCTTGGCCAGCACACCGGGGGCTTTGTCATTACGCAGGATAAGCTTTCCGATCTGTGCCCCATCCTGAACGCCCGCATGGAAGACCGGACCTGCATTGAATGGAACAAGGACGATGTGGATGCCTTGGGTTTCCTGAAGGTGGATGTTTTGGCCTTGGGCATGCTCACCTGCATCCGTAAGGCATTTGAATTGGCCAGAGCGCATTATGGACTTGATCTTACCCTGGCCAATGTCCCTCAGGATGATCCGAAGGTCTACGAAATGATCAGTCATGCCGATACCTTAGGAGTGTTTCAGATTGAGAGCCGGGCACAGATGTCCATGCTCCCAAGACTGAGGCCAAAGAACTTTTACGATCTGGTGATTGAGGTGGCCATTGTGAGGCCCGGGCCCATCCAGGGCGATATGGTGCATCCCTATCTGAAAAGACGCAATGGGGAAGAGCCCATAGAATATCCCTCGAAGGAACTCGAAGATATATTGGGCAGGACGCTGGGGGTGCCTTTGTTCCAGGAGCAGGCCATGGAAATCGCCATTGTGGCGGCAGGGTTCACCCCCGCCGAAGCGGACGGGCTGCGCCGGAGCATGGCCACCTTCAAAGCCAAGGGACAGGTCAGCCAATATGAAAAAAAGTTGGTGGAAGGGATGAAGGCCAATGGCTATACTGAAGCGTTCGCCAAGCGGGTGTTCAAGCAGTTGGAGGGCTTCGGGAGTTATGGCTTTCCCGAAAGCCATGCCGCCAGCTTTGCGCTGCTGGTATATATTTCCTCATGGATCAAATGCTATTACCCCGATATATTCGCCGCTTCCCTGTTGAACAGCCAGCCCATGGGCTTCTACCGCCCCGCACAGATTGTGATCGATGCGCAAAGACACGGCGTGGAAGTGAGGGCCGTGGATGTGAATCATTCCTGTTGGGATAACACCCTTGAGGAGCAGGGGGGGAACTACCGGGCTGTGCGTCTTGGTTTCAGACAGGTGAAAGGTATCCCCGAGGAAGAGGTGCAACTGTTGGTTTCCGGCAGGGTAAAACCCTATCGGCGCATCATAGAACTGGCAAATGCAGGCATTTCCCAAGCTGCCCTGGAAAGACTGGCGGATGCGGATGCATTCCGTTCCATGGGCCTTGATCGCAGGCAGGCGCTCTGGGAGGTATCGGCACTGGACGACCGTCCCATCGGGATTTTCAAAGGGCAGTCATGGCAGGATGCTGCAGAGGAAAAAATCATTTTGCCACCCATAGCCCCAATGGAGCATGTTATACAGGATTATGCGGCCACCACGCTTTCGCTGAAGGCCCATCCGGTAAGCTTCGTCCGGGAGAGGCTGGATCAACTGCATGTCACGCCCACGGCGGGGTTGGCTTCGATGGCAAACGGGGCCTTTGTCAAGGTCTGTGGGTTGATCACCGTGCGGCAACGTCCAGGCACGGCGAAAGGTGTGTTGTTCATCACGGTAGAAGATGAAACGGGATTTGCCAACCTCGTGGTATGGAGCAAAACATACGAAAAATACAGGAAGGTGATCCTCCAATCCAGGCTCCTTATGGTAACGGGTAAACTACAGGTGGAGGGAGAGGTTATCCATGTGGTGGTCCGGTCCTGCCACAACCTGACAGGTCTGGTGCAACTGGCCACGAAAGGACGAGATATAGGTTCCGTCCATGCCCCGGCACATGCCGGAAAAAAAGGAACAACAGGTGCGGAAAATCCGCTGGGCAAGAAAACGGTGCAGGGGGAACTATTCCCTTCCAGGGATTTCAGGTAGCCAGGACTTACAGAAATTGCGTATCTTTCAGCAAGGTTGGGTTTGGGTCAATTTTCCTCAATACCTTCCGTATTTTTGATTATTTCCCGTTCGGATTGGTTTTGGAAACTGCTTTCATATTAAGACAACCTATAAATGAGCCATTTTAAAGACATATTGAAAGGTGACGACAGGCGTTCAATCGGCATGGCTGACCAAGTTGTTGAACACGTAAACGATCAACAAACCTTTGATGAACTGTTTAGGGAATTTTACAACACCGACCGAATGGTTGTCATGCGGGCTGCCGATGCCATCGAAAAAATAACCCTGAGAAAACCGGATTATCTGAAAACACACAAAGATGATATCCTCATGTTGTGCCACAGAGCAGAGTACATTGAGTTAAAATGGCACCTGGCATTATTGGTATCCCGGCTTGACTTGACAAAAAAAGAAGCGGCCAACGTTTGGAACACGCTGACAAATTGGGTAACCGACAAAAAAGAAAGTAAAATAGTAAGAGTAAACGCTTTGCAGGGCCTTTATAATATTTTGCAAAGTAACAAAGAGTTAACAGAGGACTTTAGGCTAATATTGCAGGAAGTTGAACGGGAAAATATACCTTCAATTAATGCAAGGATTAGAAAGCTAAAAAACGCCGGCCGCTAGTCGGGCAGACAGGGGGCTTTAAGTCCGGACTGTGGGCAGTCATTGGTTCGTGAAGCGTTTTTTCCCGGCGGGTGTTTTTATAGTTGTCATGCCCGGTTTCTTCCATTTAAAAGGAGATGCATTTTGATCTGGCATAGATTTGGCAATAATGGTTCTCTTAGAAGTTAAACTTTTAATAAATACTTGTGAAATGCATATTGAATAAACCTTCTTTGTTATGGGATTAGAACTCATCATGTTTGTTGTGATAGTGTTATTGGCAGGCTTTATATGGCTGGGGTATATAGGTTGGAAAAAGAGGAAGGAAAGAGATCAATCAGGGCCGGATCATAAAAACAAAACCCCATAGATGTCTTGGTTTCCGGGTATGGCCCCTTTTTGTCTGGTGGGTGTCCTGAACGGGATGGGGAAGGATTCGGATGGATTGTTGTATCTGACAGGCAACAGGGTGAGTGGGGAAAATCCCAAAATGGGATATCTCAGCAGATATGGGGGATGATGGTTCACAACACACCTTGATTCCAGGCGTTGGCTCCACAATGGACACATTTTTTAAGTTGGGCATGTCTGTTATTTTCTTTGTAACCACAGTTTCCGCATATGATCAACTCCGTGGTTTGTTGTTCCTTTTTGAAATCTTCATCCCATTCCGGGATGATGGAAAGGCCGGGCATGGGTGTGTCGTTGATGATAAGGCTGAATGATCCATTTGCCTCGAAATATAACCTTTTCACTTCTCCCAAGTGAGTGAGGCCCTGTGATCGCAATTCGGCAAACAATCTTTCCCGCGTCACCCTGGATTTTTTCATGCTTTTATACCGTAAAACGCCGTCCTCAACCAAAATTGCCATGTCACCTTGGCTATAGGTTTCAAATTTCTGGCTTTTTGCAGCCCATAAAGTTATCATTCTGGTCACTGAAACCACCACAACAGCAATGACGGCTGCGGGTAAAAGGCCCCTTTCGGGGGTCTGCAATGGGACACCGATGGCAGCGGCCAAAGAAACCATAGCAGCCATTTCTATCCTGCTGAGTTGGGAAGCCATCCTTTGGCCAAGTAGGCGCATGGATGACATAAGCAAAAAGTAGATAAAGGCAATTCTGAAAATGATTTCTATGTAAAAGTCAAAGTTGGCCTCTCCAATTATAATTCTTTGGATATCATCTAAATGTATCGGGTATTCCTCCATATCGGTTGGGGTTGTTTGTGGTTCCGTTATTCTCCCTGAGCCTCAAAACAGAAAGTATATGTTTTTTAAATAAGGGAATCTTGAGGTAGATTAGAATGTAGCTTTTTTCCACTGTTGATTATTGCATATTTTACAAACCGGATTGGGTTGGGCAGGTTTTTCCGAATACCCACAATTCAGACAAGCAATATATTCAACTTCCTCTTTGTTTTTGGAATCAATAAGATCTGCATCTGAAGAAGGCAGGATAGAAAGCCCGGCCCTCTTTTTTTCAAACTCATAAATGCTGAAAAGACCGTATGATTCCAGGTACACCCTTTTTACTTTACCTAAATTAAGAATATTTTTATTACGCAATGCGGAATACAGTTGATGCTTCGATATTCTGGCTGATCTCAGATTTTTATTTTGAATGATGCCGTCCTTGACCAATATGGTGGCTTTTCCCTGGGTCCAGAATTCAAGTTTTGGTTTTTTGAATTCGTAGAGGTTGAGCCCGCGGTGAAAGAACAATATCCCTGATAAAATGATGATCCCTTGTAACAGCCCCCTGTCCGGAGTTTGCATGGGCACAGCCAGTACCGCACCTAAAGTCAGCATCACAGCCAATTCAGTAAAGGTTAACATGCCGCCCATCCGCTTTCCAATCAGACGTAAAAAGACCAAAAGAACCAGAAAGATAATAAGCGTACGCAGAAGTGTTTCTATGAGAAATTCTGCCGGTGCCTCTCCCAACAGTATCCGTTCAATGTCGGTTATATCTATTTCTTCTTTTTTCATGTGTTTATATTTTCTTTTCAATGGTCACAACACGTCCCACACCCGGGCCGGGATAGCTTAGACACAACCAAATTCCACTCCCCAACCACGACAACAAAGACAACAAAGACAACCACCACAAAACAGTAAAATCGTCCCCTTCCTCAGGTCCTCCAATTTTCATGTGTTTATAATTGTTTTTCATCGGCCATAACCTGTCCCACCTCAGGTCGGGATAGCTTGCCTCATATGTTTTATAATTATTCCAGTGTGTGTGTCGTTTGCGTCATGCTCGATTTCATATAAGCAGATTCAGCCGGAATTTAAAGCGGTTATCTTCATTGTATTTCCACATCCGATTCAATTGGTTATTATTTTTTTAGAACCTCACCAATATATGATTTTGATTTGATAATTTATAATTATTTGTATCCAATTATGTATATTTTGTGTTACAGATTGTATAGATTATGTTACAGGCGTTTCAGTTTGCCCGGACACATGGGTAAGCAGGTGTTTAAATAACCGCGAATGTACGCTTTAGGCTGCTTTTATGGAATTACTTTCCGGTCGGCTTCCGGCTGGAACAGTTTTTGGAAATTCATTCAGTGATAATCATTCACAATGTCTGTGGAATGGATTATCTGATTCTTGTTTTTAAATAATTATTAACACTAAACCAAATTATTATGAATGAGCAACAGAAAGAAGGCAAAGTAGCGAAAACTATAGAGCATCAGACCGCCAAAATCCCATCTGACGTTTATTTATGGACTTCCATGACTTCAATGGGTGTTTCCCTGACGTTGAAATTATTAGGGAAAGACAAATTGTCTTTGTTTGTAGGTCAATGGGCAGCGCCCTTTTTACTGATGGGTATCTACAATAAAATCGTCAAAACAGAGGGCTCGGATTAATTTCTGGGCTTCTGCCTTTCGGTAAATCCAAGTCGTATAAGCTGATCGGCAATATGTTTTGGCGGTCATGGCATTGACGGTTAGGGGTTTGCTGAAGGCAAATGATCTGATTTTCAATTAAAATCCCATTAAAATGTCAAATATCAATCCGGCAAAAAATCCGCAGGAAAAATACGAACAGCCGCCATATCCTGAACAGGAGCAGGAGGTTCCGGGCACTGAGGAGGCACTTCAGCCTAAAGCAGATCACGGGGAAATGACCTATAAAGGGTCCGGGAAACTGGCGGGAAAGAAAGCCGTGATTACGGGAGGTGACTCAGGAATAGGCCGTGCCGTTGCCATTGCTTTTGCCCGTGAAGGCGCAGATGTGATGATATCCTATTTGAGTGAAGATGAAGATGCCAAGAAGACGCTCTCCTATATCGAGGAGGCGGAAAGAAAAGCGGTGAGCGTCAAAGGGGATATAAGCGAGGAATCCCATTGTAAGGCAATTATCCAAAAAGCAGTGGATGAATTTGGAAGGATAGATATATTGGTGAACAACGCTGCTTATCAGATGGCCAGGGAATCCCTGGAAGAATTATCCAGTGAGGAGTGGGATTATACGTTTAAGACAAACATATATGCCATGTTTTACTTGTGTAAGGCCGCTAAACCTCATATGCCACCCGGAAGTGCCATCATCAATACCACTTCTGTAAACGCTTATGACCCTAAACCTATTTTGGTAGCTTATGCAGCCACCAAGGGGGCGATACAGAATTTTACGGCCTCGATGGGGCAATTGCTTGCCGACGACGGGATCCGTGTGAACTGCGTCGCTCCAGGCCCGGTATGGACGCCTTTGATACCGGCAACGATGCCAGGTGAGGCAGTAAAAAACTTTGGAAAAAATACCCCTATGAAACGGGCTGGCCAACCGGCTGAACTGGCAGCTGTATATGTATTGTTGGCCTGCGATGACTCCAGTTATATGACGGGATCAACGGTCCAGGTAACAGGGGGAACACCTACTATTTGAGTGACATATTGTGTGATATAGGGTCTATATAGAATATAGGGACTCCCTGAGTAGGGGTTCCCTATATCCCTTTTATGTCATCGATGGATGGGTTTTATGGATGGTGGGTGCGGAGCCAGTGGTAGCCGTAAGGTTTGACGGAAATCCTAAGATTTCCATCTTCCGGGATAACAGTGATTTTGTCGGTGATTAAATCCAGGAGTTTTTCGGTTTCTTCCATTTTCAATGACACTTCCTGTGTTTCGGGCGCGAAATTATGTATGGTAATGGTGGTTTTTTCATTGAAGGAATATTTCATGGCCAATACATGATCAGATCCCGTATCCAGTATTTCCCAGTCTCCCAGCCCTATTTCCCCGCATTTTTTTCGCAAATTAATCATCTGGATGGTCCAATTGAGAAAGGAATTTTCATCTCTTAATTGGTCCGAGACATTCACCTGATGGAAGCTAAAAGGCCCCTCCTCAATGATAGGTCTAAAAGGTTCTTCTGCCGATGTAAATCCCGCGTTTTTTTCATTCGACCATTGCATGGGTGTACGGACAGCTATCCTTTCCTCAAGACTTAAATCATCCCCCATTCCTATTTCGTCGCCATACCTGATTACCGGGGAACCCGGCATCGAAAACATAAGGCTATATGCGAGTTCCAGGTGGTTTCTGTTGTCAAGCATAGGTGCTAATCTCCGGCGTATTCCCCTGTCATACAGTTGCATGTTTTTATCAGGTCCAAATTTGTTGAAAACCAGTTGCCGTTGTTGCTCTGAAAGCCTTCCCAAATCCAATTCGTCGTGATTCCGTAAAAAATTGGCCCATTGGGCGGATGGTGGGATTTCACGCGTAGCCTGCAGGGCGTTTGAAAGCACCTGGAATTCCTCACTGGCAAGTGCCAAAAAAAGGTGTTGGTTAAGGTAAAAGTTGAACATCATATGCAAACCATCACTTTTTTCACCAAAGTATTTTTGATTTTCTACGGGAAGGACATTGGCTTCTCCCAATAATATGGCGTTTCCTTTTCTCCACTGGAGGTATTTTCTCATATTGTACAGGATGTCAAAATCCTCAGTACTTTCTTCATGTCCGTTTAGATGTTGTTCCAGGATGAATGGAACAGCGTCCAGTCTGAACCCGTCGATATTTTGATTTAACCAGTAGCCGATAATTTTTCTGGCTTCAAGCCGTACTTCGGGGTTGGCGTACTTAAGATCCGGTTGGAAGCTGTAGAACCTATGAAAGTAATATTCCCGGGCCTCTTCGTCGAAGGACCAGGTGGAATTCTCCACTCCTGGAAAAACCATACCTTTATCCCAGTTTTCAGGCAGTGTTGAGGACCAGATGTACCAATCCCTGTATGGAGATTCCTGATCTGATCTTGCTTTTTGAAACCAAGGATGTTCGATAGAAGTATGATTCAGAGGCAGATCCATGACAACTTTTAAACCCCGCATTTGGGCTTGATGGATAAAATCAGCAAAATCTCCGGGCGAGCCGTATTCGGAATTGATCCCGTAGAAATCGGTAATATCATAGCCGTCATCCCTGCCGGGAGACGGTTGAAAAGGCGAAAGCCAGATGGCATCAATCCCCAAAGTTTCCAAATAATCGAGCTTTTGGATGAGGCCCTGAAAATCTCCGATGCCGTCTCCGTCCGAATCATAGAATACAGCTATTTCCAGGTTGTAAAAAACCGCCTGCGTGTGCCAGTATTCGTTTTTTAAATTTTCCTGCCCAGGTACCGGTAATGGTACCTGAAGAAGGAGGAATAACAGAAGTACTCTGCATATCAAGATCATATTCCACTATGGTTTTATTCCTCTTACACAGGGGGCTTGAAGTCATTTTACAAGGTCTTGTCGGCCATTTTTTGGGTGGAAGATTCAAATCTAAATGGTTGATTGAAATTCCATATTGAATGGCCAATGTATTTAATGGAGTAAATCCTCTTGGGAAACGGGTTTGGGGTTTGTCATGATTGCGACCAGAATTTCACCTAAGCCAATGACAAGGTGTGGGACGAAAACCATATCTGCGAATCCAAATATCCACGGTGACAATGCCAAAAATGCTCCTGCAGCAAAATCCATGACCAAATGGGTTCTCATATCCATAAGTTTTATCATGCCCAATTCATAGTTGGTAAAAAGGCTGTAAAGAATGGTTCCGGCTCCTAGTATAATAGGTAGCCAACTTTCGGCTCCGCCAGCATAAAAATTAAAAAGCCAGGGAGAGGCAATGAGTAAAATACCTACCAAATAATCCAAATAACCATGTGCTTTTCGACTAATTATTTTCATGATTTTACATTTTAGTTGGTTAAATTTTCCTGATATAAACCCAATGCCATACCATTTTTCACAAAAAGCTGGATAAACACATAGGAGGTGGTTTAAAGATGAAGAAATCACTGTTTTTTTAATGATGATTCAGTTATTTTCAGTGTCCTGCAGGAAAAACAACAAACATTCCGGTTCTTTTTGGTTACATAGTGTTTCTTTTAACGGTCTGGTTTCCTGTCGGGGCTTGGTTTATTTTTCTTTTTTGTTGTCAGTTTGATGGGTTGGAGTCCCTGATAGGCCGGTCCCTCTAAAACTTCTCCTGAGGCCGAAAACCTGCTCCCATGACAGGGACAGTCCCAGCTTCTTTCTTCGCCGTTCCATCTGACCTGACAGCCCAAATGCGGACATATGGCGGAAACGGCAACCATGTTTCCTGAAGGTTCTCTGTATGCAGCCACCGTTCTGCTGTCGATATGTGTTATCTTTCCGTCTCCGGGCTTTATATCATGGAAAGCTTTTTCGTCCACGGGCGCGAAAGCTGTTTTTGCTAAGTTGGAAAGGACCCTCACGTTTTCCTTGGCGGTTCTTTTTGCTGATGCAAAAAAGGTTAATCTGCTGGGGTTATAGATATCTATGTATGGGTTAGGGTTCCCCATAATCATATCGGCTATCAGCGTTCCAGCTACCGTTCCATATACCAGGCCATCTGCCGAAAATCCGGTGGCGATATAGATATTGCTTTCGGTCAAGCTGGTTCCTATATAGGGGAGGTGGTCGGCAGGTTTGTAATTTTGGCCTGCCCATAAACACTCAAACTGATCAATGTCAAAGTGATTTTTGAGATAGACCTGTAAATTATTGATTCTATCGGAGTTTGAGGAAGTGTTTCCTGTAAGATAGGGATCTCCCAGGACAATGACATAAGCTTTGTTTTCACCATGATAAGATCTCACGGAGAATTTTCTGTTGTCTTGTAGATGCCAATAAATTCCAGGGTCAGGGGATTTTTGTTTTACTTTTCCAGCCAGAGCGAATTCCCGAAACGTTTCCATTTTGGCATGTGCCCCGTACACCCCTTTAGGGGTATGCGTTGCCATGATCACTTTTTCAGCCTTTATCATTTCTTTAGAGGTTTTGAGGACCGAGCTCTGACCTTTTTCAACATCCAGCACCTGGGTGTTTTCATAAATGCTGCAATTGTTATCGGTGATGATGGAGGCGAACTGCTGTAGGTATTGCAAGGGGTTGAATTGTGCCTGGTTTTCCAGTGCGAGCATGGAGGTATATTGATAGGGGAAGTTGGGGGCTTCATTTTGGATTTTCAGTCCGGCATGGTCCAATGCACGCGTTTCCCTCTCTATTTTCTTTTGATGATTTTTATCCTCTTGGGTGGAAAAAAGGTAAAAAGGGACTCTTTTAAAACCACAATCCATTCCGAACAGTTTGATGTTTTGCTCTATGGCATCAATAGCCTTTATCCGTGACAACGTAACCAGTTGCCGGATATGGAAGTTGTGTTTGTCATCCATTGAATGGGTGCTTTCATCTACCGGTGCGTATAGGTTTCCGGTGGAATGGCCGGTGGTGCCTGCTCCTATCTGACTTTGCTCCAGTACGGCGACCTTCATTCCGGCTTTGGCCAGGTGATAAGCTGCCGTAAGTCCGGTAATTCCGGCTCCGATGACGGCTACGTCCACGCGCAAATTTTTGGACAAGGAAGGAAAGGTTGTGGCCTCTTTCCATGATGGCCATAAAGGCTTATACGGTATTTCGTTTTTTGTCATGATGAATTTGGATTGATGACCACCTAGGTTTTGCAAATATTGAACCATCTGAACTTCATCTTCCGCTCCGAAAGTTATTGGCATGAAAAGTGGCTTATTTACTGCTAAAATAATTGACGATGCAAAAGACTGTTACGGAAAAACAAGAAACCCCTCCACCCATTGGGGTGAGATATACCTCGAATGGCTGCCAGGTAGGCGTTTGGGCGCCTTTTGCAGATAAAATACAGATTAAGATAAAAGATAAGCCCTCTTTGACTGCACTTGAAAAACGGAGGAAGGGATACTGGTATGGACATCTGGAAGATTTGTTGCCGGGAGACTGCTACAAATTCATTATAGACGAAAAGGAGGCGTATCCGGATCCGGCTTCACTTTCCCAACCGGAGGGAGTACATTCTTGGTCTCAAGTGATTGACCACAGCGCTTTTCAATGGACCGATGGAGATTGGCGCCCGGCAGATCTCAAAAAGATGATCATCTATGAGCTTCATGTGGGCACCTTTTCGGAGGCGGGGACATTTGATGGCGTAGTAGAGAAATTGGACTATCTGGTGGATTTAGGGATCAACGCTATCGAATTAATGCCGGTTTGTTCATTTCCGGGAGAAAGAAATTGGGGATATGATGCGGTATATCCTTATGCAGTTCATGAAGGGTACGGCGGTGTCACCAAATTGAAACAATTAGTGAACGAATGTCATCGAAATGGGGTCGCTGTTTTATTGGATGTAGTATATAACCACTTAGGGCCGGAGGGAAATTATCTTTCTAAATATGGTCCTTATTTCACTTCAAAATATAAAACGCCCTGGGGAGATGCCGTAAACTTTGACGACCGGTACAGTGATGAAGTCCGGGAATATTTTATTCAAAATGCGCTGATGTGGTTGAGGGATTATCATTTTGACGGACTTCGGCTGGATGCGGTACATGCCATATATGATCAGCGGCCGGACCATTTCTTAAAATCCCTTGCCATGCGTATCCGCGACCTGGAGCAACAGTCGGGAAAAAAATATACCCTGATCGCGGAGAGCGACCTCAATGACATGAAAATGATTAAGCCGCCCACACACGGCGGTTATGGATTGGATGGGGTGTGGGCGGATGATTTTCACCATTCGGTACATACGCTGGTGACGGGGGAAAAAAACGGCTATTTAAAGGATTATGGAGAGGTAGATCAGATGAAGAAAGCGTTTCAGCAGGGGCTGGTGTATGACGGGATATACTCCAATTACCGGAAAAAGACCGTGGGCAGTAGTCCCGCGGATGTCCATCCGTCACAGCTGTTGGTATGTATACAGAATCATGATCAGATCGGAAACAGAATGCTTGGCGAACGTCTTGTCAGTCTGGTTTCTTTTGAGGAAGTCAAACTTATGGCGGGTATTTTATTGCTTTCCCGGTTTACGCCCCTTCTTTTCATGGGAGAGGAGTATGGCGAAACCCATCCTTTTCAATATTTTGTCAGTCATGGCGATGAAGCGCTCATCAAGGCGGTTCAAAGGGGAAGAAAAGGTGAATTTGAGGATTTTGGATGGGAGGGAGAGGCACCTGATCCTCAGGCATATGCGACATATGGCATTTCCAAACTGAGTTGGAATATTCAGGATTTCCCTCAGCGGAAGGCGTTGCTCCACTATTATAAAACTTTGATTTTTTTAAGGAAAGCCGGTGTTTTTGAAAGTTTTAGAAAAAAAACAATAAATCTCCGGCCGGGGATTTCCCAAGAAGAAGTATTGATTTTCTGTGGCGGGGAGAGTGAGAGGCTGTTTGTGGCTTTTAATTTTTCTTCCGATGGACAGGAAATCCATGCGCCTGCCAGTCCCGGAGGCTGGTCAAAAATTCTTACCTCAGCGGCTCCCTTATGGCTGGGAGCCTATGAAGCACCTGATTTTATAAAAGGACAAGGAGACCTGTTTATCCCGCCATGTTCACTTATACTGTATGAAAAAACGTTATAAATATAAATGGAGATGCAGAGAAAACACTTGTGTATACATGGCCATTTTTATCAACCGCCCCGGGAAAACCCCTGGCTAAATAAAGTTGAACTTCAGGATTCAGCTTATCCTTATCATGATTGGAATCACAGGATCAATGCAGAATGCTATGCCAGGAACGGTGCTTCCAGAATCATTAACGGCGAAGGCCAGATTGTGGATATACTTAATAACTATTCCTATATGAGTTTTAATTTTGGACCTACGCTTTTATCCTGGATGGAGCTTGAGTCACCTCAAACTTACGAAATGATAATTGAGGCGGACAAAGTAAGCCAGCGGAGGTTTTCAGGGCATGGGTCAGCCATGGCTCAGGTATACAATCACATTATCATGCCCTTGGCCAACGACCGTGATAAAGAAACGCAGGTCAGGTGGGGAATAGAGGATTTTATTAAAAGGTTTGGCCGGTATCCGGAAGGCATGTGGTTAAGCGAAACCGCGGTTGATACGGCTACATTGGAAACATTGGCTTTTCACGATATAAAATTCACCATTTTATCCCCCTTTCAGGCCAGCCATTTTAGGAAGATCGGTGATGCAGATTGGGAAGATGCAGTTGCAGGTTCCATAGATCCAAAAAAGGTCTATAAATGTCAATTGCCCTCTGGTAGATCTATTAATTTGTTTTTTTATAATGGGGCAGTTTCTCAGGAAGTGGCGTTTGACGGTTTACTGAATAGTGGAGAAAGATTTGCAAATCGGCTCAAAATTGATTTTACCGATGAGGACAAGCCCCAGCTCGTCCATATTGCCACTGATGGTGAGAGCTATGGACACCATCATCAATATGGGGAAATGGCCCTTTCTTATTGCTTGTACATGCTGGAGGAGGAGCCTGATATCGAATTGACAATTTATGGGGAATATCTGGAAAGGTTTCCCCCCGAATATGAGGTTATGATTGCTGAAGGCTCATCATGGAGTTGTGACCATGGGGTGGAGCGGTGGAAAAGCAACTGTGGGTGTAATACAGGGGGCCATCCCGGCTGGAAGCAGGATTGGAGGGGCCCGCTAAGAGAAGCGTTTGATTGGTTACGGGATGAATTGATCCTTTTATTTGAGAGAGAAATGGGGGAATATGATTCGGATCCTTGGGAACTGAGAAATGACTACATACATGTGATAACCAACCGGTCAAAGGAAAATAACGAAATTTTTTTGGCTAAATGGTTTGAAAAGAAATTAGATGATAGGGATAAAGTAAAAATTTTAAGTCTTCTTGAGATGCAATACCACAGCTTGTTGATGTATACGAGTTGCGGATGGTTTTTTGATGAAGTAAGCGGCTTGGAGACCGTTCAGGATATATTATATGCGGCACGGGCTATTCAATTGGCGGAGGAATTCCCGGAAAACAGACTGGAACAGCATTTTCTCCAACGCCTCGAAGGCGCGCCAAGCAACCTTCCGGAAATAGGAAATTCAGCCCGGGTGTATAAAAAGTTTGTGCGGCCTATGATGGTGGATTTGATAAGGGTGGGGGCACATTATGCCATTGCTTCATTGTTTGAGAATTTTCCGAGCGAAATGAAATTGTTCAATTTCAAAGCCGTTACGCGTTTCCGGGATTTTATCAGAGAAGGCAAGCATAAAATGGTGATCGGCCATACCGCTTTTCAGTCCAACATAACCCTCGAACAGGTGGAAATATCTTTTGCCATGCTGCATCTGGGAGAACTCAATCTGTATGGGGGAGTCCGGGAGTTTTCGGGGTTGGAAGCCTTGGACCAGCTACATAGAAAAATAAAGGAATGTTTCCGCAAAAATGACATCCCTGAGATATTCAGTTTGATGGATTATTATTTTGGCTCACATACCTATTCATTTTGGCATCTCTTCAAGGATGAGCAGAATGCCATACTTTCAACGGTGATGCAGGACGTGCTGGAAAATACAGAAGGCGTTGTTTACCGGATGTATGAAGACAACGTTCCCATACTTAAGGCTTTAAAGTCCCTCCATCTGACCATTCCCCATCAATTAAAAGTGCCGGTGGATCTGGCACTCAACACCAAGTTGGGCCATTTGATCAAGGAGGAACATATGGATATGGTTAGAATCAAAGAATTGCTGGAATCCGCCACCGCGTTGGCCGCGGATCTGGATTTGGTTTCTCTGAATTACCTCACCGCGGCCAAAGTCACCCGGCTGATGAGGGAGCTCGCAGATCATCCGTTTGAGACAGAGAAATTGGAAAATCTCGTGGAATTCTTAGCCATCATTGAAAAGAGTCCCATCCAGCCGGAATACTGGGAGGCACAGAACATTGCCTTCCGTTTAAAGAATGAGGGGTTATTGCCATCTACTTCCGGAGAGCCACACCTGACCCAGAACAGCAGGTTACTGCGGCGATATGATGAACTGTCCCAAAAACTTAATATCAGCGTCTAGCTTATGAAAATACCGTCTTCGACATACCGGATCCAATTTTCCTCGGCGTTTAATTTTAAAAACCTTGCGGCCATACTGGACTACCTTCAGGCATTCAATACGGATACCGTTTACGCTTCTCCTGTGTTTCAGGCAAGGCAGGGAAGTAGCCACGGTTATGACATCGTAAATCCCCATCAGATCAATGAAGAATTGGGAGGAATGTATTGGCTGAAGGAAGTAAGGGAAGAAATGACGCAGAGGGGGATGATGTGGCTGCAGGACATCGTTCCCAACCATATGGCTTTGGATACCAATAATCCCTGGCTGAATGATGTATGGGAAAGGGGCAGGCAGTCAGAGTATTATCACTTTTTTGACATTGACTGGGGAAGGGGGGCACATGGAAAAGTTTTGTTACCGGTGCTTGGCGAGCCATTGGATGAGGCGGTCAGCCAACATAAATTAAAGGTTGATTTTGGAGACAAGGGTTTTGTGCTCCGGTATTTTGATCAGCAATTTATGGTAAGCTCAGAAACCTATGCCTTTATCCTGTATAGGGAAAACGGATTCAGTGATGATAGCTGGAAGCTGAGGTTCAAAAACTATCCGGGAGTATATCTTAAATGGGTTCAGTTAAAATCAGCTTTCATTCGGTATATTCATGAAAACAATTTGCTGGGGGAGGTGGAAAAATCGTTGAAGAGGATCAATTCTTCCTTTGATGAATTGAAAGAACTGATTGATATCCAATATTATATCCCGGCCTATTGGAAAGAAACTGAAAGCAGGATTAATTACAGGCGGTTTTTCACCATCAATGAGTTGATCGGATTGAGGATGGAGGACCAGAATGTTTTTGAAACCTATCATAAAGTCATTAGAGAATTATGTGCTGCCGGGATTTTTTCGGGACTGAGGGTGGATCACATAGACGGATTGTTTCACCCTTCGCAATATCTTCAGGAGCTCCGGAAATCGGTGGGTGAGGAAATGTATATCCTGGTAGAGAAAATTTTACATTTAGGAGAGACCCTTCCTGAAAAATGGGCTGTCCAAGGAACTTCCGGGTACGATTTTATGGCCTTGCTCAATCATTTATTTGTATCTCCTGACCACCGTGACGTGTTTAAACAGGGGTATCAGAAGTTTATTTCCCGGTCGGTGGACTGTGAAAAGGAGGCTTATGAAAAAAAGCTGTATATCCTCAACTACAGGATGAAAGGAGAACTGGAGAATTTGTGGAGTATTCTTAATGACCTGCTTACCGTCAACCACATCGCTTGGTTTGAAGATCAAAAAGTCAAACAGGCTTTGACATCCTTTCTGGCTGCTTTTCCAGTATACCGGATTTATCCTGATTCATTTCCCTTATCCTCTGAGCAGTCGCATCAGCTTGGTGTTGCTTATGAGACTGCGCTCCGGTATGAGCCCGAACTTAAGCGGGAACTGGATTTTCTCCAGACTTTATTTAAGGGGCAGGGAAATTTACACCCGTCCCATATGGTGTATTTTGTGAGGAGAGCCCAGCAACTGACAGGCCCTCTGGCGGCAAAAGGGCTGGAAGACACCCTCTTTTACAATTACAACATGCTGTTATCCCTCAATGAAGTGGGTGATTCGCCGTGTGGTTTTGGAACGGAGGACAGTACTTTTCATAAAAGTATGCAGGAAAGGATGAGGTATCTTTCCCATTCGTTGAATGCGACGGCCACCCACGACACAAAAAGGGGAGAAGATGCAAGAGCACGGCTCAATGTACTCAGTGAAATGCCTTCCGAATGGTTTCAAAAAGTAGACGAATGGCATTCCCTGAATCAAAAAATCAGGGAGGACAAAGACATCCCGGACAAGAACGAGGAATATTTTATTTATCAGGCTTTATTGGGGAGCATGCCGTTTGATTTAAATGCGGACGCAGCCTTTGTGGAGAGAAGCCGGGCCTACGTTCAAAAATCATTAAGGGAAGCCAAGCTGCATTCAAGCTGGTCTTCTCCAGATGTCCAGTATGAGCAAGCCGTAATGGATTTTGTTTCGGCCATTGTGAATCACAGGGGGTTTCGGGAGTCGTTTGATCCGTTTTGCCATAGGATCAGTTTTTACGGAAGCATATTGTCTTTAGGACAATCCTTGATAAAAGTTACCGCGCCCGGTATCCCCGATATTTATCAGGGCACGGAGTTGTGGGACCTTTCCTATGTGGACCCGGATAACAGACGGGCGGTGGATTATGAACAGAGGCAAGAATACCTTACTGAAATGAAGGCCGTGGAAAAAGATGAAGGTGGATATCTACTCCGGTTGATGAAAAATTATCAGGATGGTAAAATAAAGATGTTTACGCTATGGCGTGCCTTGAGAGAAAGGGCATGGCAGCAAGCACTATTTACGCAGGGTGATTATGTACCGATAAATATGGCTGAAAGATTAAAAAATAAAGTATTGGCTTTTTTGCGTCGGTCAAATGACATCTGGTATCTCATTGTCGTTTTGCTTCCTGCTGGAATTGTGAAAAGATCATTGTCTTATCCTCTACAAAACCTTGAATTGGGTAAATGCTTTGTAGACCTTCCAGACGGAAGTGTACCTACTGAATGGTTGAATGTGTTTACCGGAAAGGAAATAACGACGGCTGGTGGGCTTGACCTGGATGATTTGTTGATGGCTTTTCCTGTGGCGCTGCTTAAATCGTCTTTTAATCAAACGTTTTAAGCCTATGGGATTCAAAAGGGGCAGTGGTATTTTATTACATATAAGTTCGCTTCATTCTCACTATGGTGTAGGGGATTTGGGACCTGAAGCGTTTGGCTTCATTGATTTTTTGGCTGAATCGGGACATGCTTACTGGCAGGTCTTGCCTTTAAACCCGACAGATGCCTCACAAGGTTATTCTCCTTATAGTTGTTATTCTGCTTTTGCCGGAAATCCCATGTTGATCAGTACGGAAGAGCTTTACCGGGATGGCCTATTGGATGAGGAGGATGTTGCGCCTTTCAAAAAGGACAACGAGGGCAGAGCCGATTTTTCATTTGTATCCAAATACAAGGCTTTTGCGCTGGAAAAAGCCTTTCGGCGGTTTAGACACGGTGTGGCCGACAAGGGGGAATTTGAACTGTTTTGCCAAGCGAATGTTTTGTGGTTGGAGGATTATGCATTGTACGTGGTATTGAAAAGCAAGTATAAAACCTCCTGGTCATCCTGGCCGAAAGACATAAGGGACAGGCACTTGCCTACCTTCCGTTCTTTGCTTAAAACCTATTCCGTTCATCTTGAAAAGCAGAAATTCATCCAATATGTTTTTTTCAGGCAGTTTGAAAAACTTCATCGTTATGCGGCATCCCGTCAGATTCAGATCATAGGGGATATTCCCTTTTATGTTAATCATGACAGCGCGGACTGCTGGACATCGCCGGGCTATTTTAAATTGAATTCGAAAAAGCTTCCCCGTAAGATTGCCGGGGTTCCCCCGGATTATTTCAGTGAGACAGGGCAGTTATGGGGGTTTCCCACCTACAATTGGGCAGCGCTCTCCAGAAATAATTTTGATTGGTGGGTCCGGCGTATAGCGCATAATCTAAACATGTTCGATATACTCAGGTTGGACCATTTCAGGGCATTTTCTGCATTTTGGGAAGTAGATGCCGCAGAGGAAACGGCGGTAAAAGGTAGTTGGATGCCGGGTCCGGATATGGCTTTGTTTCAGGAGTTGGAGAGGAAGCTCGGCGATTTACCGCTCATAGCCGAGGACCTTGGTTCATTGGATGAGGATGTTTATGCCTTGATCGCGGCCACGGGATTTCCGGGCATGAGGGTTTTGCAATTTGCTTTTGATGAAAACGTCGGCATTAATGTCCACTCCCCGCACCTGCATGTTTCCCACGGCGTGGTGTATACCGGTACCCATGATAACAATACCACGATTGGGTGGTTTAACGCAAGCGGGAAAGAGGAGAAAAGGAGATTATCGGCCTATGTGGGTAAAAAAGTAAATCCAAAAAACGTTCACCAGGTTATGCACAGGCTGGCCCTGATGTCTGTGGCCGATATTGCGGTCATTCCCATGCAGGACATTCTCGGGCTGGGTGAAGGCCACCTTATGAACAGGCCAAATTCTACAGGCAACTACTGGCGCTGGAGAATGACCGAAGAGCAGTTTTTAAGCGTATTTCCCCCGATGTTAAAGAAACTGAATGAACTTTATGGAAGGACATGAGGCGGCGGCTTTTCAATCAATGCTGAAGGGTTTTGGCCATCTCTGACGCTTTGGTTTCCATTTCATGCCATACCTTGGCAAAGTCGGCATCCTCCTTAGTAGCGTGCGTGACCAGCTTCTTGTCTCTGGTTTCATCCTTTTCAGGGTCTGCTATGTAATAAGCTTGTATCCATAGGTCATTGTCTTTTAACCGGTAGGAAATTTGGTAGGAGTACAATGCGTTCAGTTTCTTATATTCAGAAAGCCATTCGTTGGGGTGGACCTGGCCGTCTATCAGTTTATCCTCTACCCCCTTTAAAACGTTTTCAAATTCCTCCGAACTGGAGAACACGGTGTCCACACGCAAGATTACGGCATCATCCAAATGATTTTCAGTGGTGTGGTTTGTATAATCATCCGGACCTACCTCATGCTCTACAAATCTTTGGTCCCGGGCTGAATCAACTTCAGTGTCATCGCTTATTATTTTTTCATTTCTGGGATTGCAGCTTAATAATACCAAAAGAAACAGCATCCATTGAAGTATGCCGGCAGCCATGTTTATCGTTTTCATAGAATTCTCTTTTTAATTCCTTGTCCAAAATATGCGCCAGTAGACTTTTGGCTGGAAGAAGAGGCCTTCTTCTTTGTCATCTTTGTTTAATGTATAAAAGAGGAGACATTGTGGGGCTTTCAAGATACAGTGTGGTAAATGTACCGGCGTGTGGCTGGGGTTGTTTTTTCCGTAAAACCATTATTTCCCATTCAATTACGTTAGCTGTTCTTGGTTGCAGGCACGATTTGTTGCTTCCGCAAGCGATGTTTAATCCTAAATCCGGAAATAACCGGATGGTTTTGGGGGAAACGGTGTCTTTGGTGAAGATGTCTTGACCAATTGGACTGGTTTTTATACCTATTATATGATAATCCCATTACGCAACAGTCAATAATAAAACAGCTGTATTGTCTCATTGCTATGGGAATCTCAATTTCAAAAACCATATACCGCGTAGCTTAACCGTCAAACGATATATTGACATATATTTTAGATAGGTTTAAAGGATGCTCGAAAAAAAAATCAATTACAGGAAAATACTAACCTTTAGAAAATTTACCACACCCAAAACTTAAAATCATGATACTGTTCAATTATCCTAATAATTCCCATGGCATGCCTGTTTCCGAAGGGAAGGATGAGACCATAAAACGTCTCGCGTATGACCATTTGGGAAGGTGTTATTTGTTGCTCAAACAAATCCCGACGCATGAATATGATGAAGTAGACGATGAGATCATCCACCTCTACAGTTTCCAGACCGGAAGGTATTATCCCACCTTACAGAACCCTCCTCTTGAAGACGATCCTGAAATAGGGCCTCCCGAGGAGGAGCCGACGGATTTTCCGGATGAAGAAGAAATCGAATATGATGAAGACCTGCGGGAAATAGAGGAAGAGGAGGGAATGGATGAAATTGATCCGGATATCCGCAGAGAAGTAAGAAAGCTGGATGAGGATATGGTTCATGAAAAAAATTGATGCCTTCACCTTACCTGCGATTTAGCTGGGGATGAAATCCGGCTTTTGAATGAAAAAGGGGTTGATTATCCGGCGTTTGCCAAAGAGAGAGCATCCGGTGTACAAAATAAATTAATCTCCCACTATCGAAGCATGACTTTGTTTTTAAAAAAATTGTGGCAAGCTTGTGGACATCCAGGTCTGCCATTTTTTATTGGGGTTGATTTTTTTGAAAAACACTTTCAACAACTTAAAATCAAAGAAAAAGGGGGACGACTTGCCCTCATTATCCCCCTTATACTAAAAAATTCGGCACGAAAATGCTTCACTTAAGCAGGTACTCTTTCTTTTAATTGCCTGGTCCAATGTCGGTGTTGGGCTACAACGTCGAAATAGATATTCCAGAAATCCTGATCCGACTCTTCGGAAAACACAACCCCATTGATTTCCTGGATTCTCGGATGGTCTCCGTTGGTCCTTTTAAAGGGCAATTCGCTCATAGGCGTTTTACCCAAAAGTTCCAAAGCATCCCCAATCAGTGCGATTGGCTTGCAGTGTTTGTAGGCTTCATTTAGAAAGTGCAGACTGTCTCCATTTTCCAGCTGCTTATCCACGCTGTCTTTGCCGTTTACCACGATGATGCTGTCATAAACGACGGAAGCCGTCGTCAGATAGGTCTTGTCGATTTTGACAGCTTCCGATTTGTCCGAGAGTTTTCCTCCTTTGGAAGACAATACTTCTCCCTTTGCTGCCTGTTTTTTCGACCAATCTTTTATCTTGATGACCGTTTGTATATCTGCGCCGTCTTCTGCCAGGATGGCGATTTTCCTTCCCTTGATCGAATCCGTTTTTTTATTGTTTTCAATACTTAGGGCGGGGGATTCCCCAACCCTTCTTTTGTCTTTCCATATTTTGTCAATACGGTCCAGGTTTGTACGGATCTCCTCCATTTCCCCATCATTCGGAACCCTTACCCCTATGCCCTCAGCGACTTTTGTGGCCAGGGAGTCATTGATATGGGCAAAATGGTAAACCAATCTTTCCTTAATGCCGGTATCCTCAACTTTTCCCCATTCAAACCACGCCGCCTCTATGATATGTTGTTTTTCTATATCGGACATGCTGTTCCAAAACAAGGTGGCTTGGGAATAATGGTCCTTAAATCCCTCTGCCCGCTCCCTTACTTTATTTCCCGAAATCTCCTGGGGATAATGGATATATCCCATATCCTCCCTTCCCGCCATCATCGGACAGCCGTTTCCGCGGGAATTGGGAAAATAATTTACAGGTCTTTTAGCGACCTTTTGTCTCATAAAACCATCTCTCTGATTATTATTGACTTCTACGATGGGCTTGTTGATGGGGATTTCCTGAAAATTAGGCCCGCCCAATCTGGTAAGTTGCGTATCCAAGTATGAAAAAAGCCTTCCCTGCAAAAGCGGGTCATTACTGAAATCGATTCCAGTGACCAAGTGGCCGGGATGGAAAGCAATCTGCTCGGTTTCTGCAAAAAAATCAGTGGGATTTTCGTTCAGGGTCATCTTGCCGATCAATCTGACCGGAATAAGTTCTTCCGGCCAAATCTTAGTGGCGTCCAGGATGTCAAACCCGTATTTGAATTCGTCTTCTTCCGGTAAGATTTGAACGCCTAATTCAAATTCCGGATAGCTTCCCATTTCAATGGCTTCCCACAAATCTTTCCTGTTGAAATCGGGCTCCTTTCCTGCAATTTTTTGACACTCATCCCATACCAGGGAACTTATTCCGGCTATAGGTTTCCAATGAAACTTGACAAAATGACTCTTTCCGTTGCTGTTTACGAAACGGAAGGTGTGTACACCAAAGCCTTCCATCATGGAATAACTGCGTGGAAGGGCCCTGTCGGAAAGCACCCACATGATCATATGCATGGATTCGGGCATCAAAGATACAAAATCCCAAAAAGCATCATGAGCAGCGGAGGCCTGGGGTATTTCCCTGTCCGGTTCGGGTTTAATGGCATGGACAAGATCGGGAAATTTTATCGCGTCCTGAATAAAGAATACCGGCATATTATTGCCCACCAGGTCAAAATTTCCCTCATCTGTGTAAAATTTGGTTGCAAACCCCCTCACATCCCTGACCGTATCCGCAGATCCCCTGGATCCTACCACAGTGGAAAACCTGACAAATACTTTGGTGACTTTTGAAGGATCCTGTAGAAAAGTCGCACTGGTGTAATCATGCAGGCTTTCATATACCTGAAAATAACCATAAGCTCCAGCCCCCCTGGCATGAACCACTCTTTCGGGTATTCTTTCATGATCAAAATGCATCATTTTTTCCCTGAAGTGGTGGTCGTCCATAATGATGGGACCTCTGGGACCGGCTTTTAAACTGTCATCGGTATGGTTGACCTTTTGACCGTGGTTGGTAGTGAGAAAATCACCATCGAGTTTTTTGTCTTTCATCATAAGTTGGTTTATAGTAATGCATAGAGAATCTAGGTGCCAGATCTATTTATCAAGATGTCTCAAATTTTATTCCACCGGGAAAAAGGAGACCATTTACGCAACATGGTCTGCTTCCGCTATTCTGATATGAGGGAGGGCTTTCCGGAGATCAGCGGAAAATTACAGGTATAAACCGCCGGTATACATTGTGTTGCCCATTTACCTCAGGCTGTGGTCGAGGTTGTCGGCCGGAAACACGGCAGAAAAAGGATTTCAAAAGGAATCCCCTCAATTCTTGGCAAGAACGTAACAAACTGTATATTAAAAGTCCCAAAGCGGAAAAACCCGCGCGCTTTATTAAACTTTTTTTTAAAGATGCCGATTGATAGGTGCCAGACCTATTTTAGGAATAATTATTGATTAAATATTATTTGATCCTCAACGATGTAATCCTTTTTGGATAAGAGAGGTTTTTTATTTCAACAAATTACAACCACTAAAAAGTCAACTATCATGGCAAATCAAAGCAGTAATCAGCAAGGGTTTAAGAAATCCAAATTCTTCAAACTCTTTCAAGACCAATTAAAGGACATCTATTATGCGGAAAAGCATTTGGTGTCAGGTTTACAAAAAATGAAAAAGGCCACCACTTCTGAAAAATTGGGAGCGGCTATCGAAAAGCATTTGCAGGAAACAGAGGGGCATGTAGAAAGATTGGAAAAGGTGTTTTCATCCATTGATACGGCCGCACGTGGAAAGAAATGTGAGGCAATAGAAGGATTACTGGAAGAGGGAACCGAAATGGTGGAAGACACAAAAGCCGATACAATGGTCCGGGATGCAGGGATCATCATCGCCTGTCAGAAGGTGGAGCACTATGAGATCGCTTCATACGGAAGCCTGGTGGCTTTGGCAAAAAAAATGGGCCAGGATGAAATCGCAGATCAGCTTCATTCCATTCTGGAAGAAGAAAAGAAAACAGATGCGCTGCTGACGGAACTGGCCGAAAGCGAAATCAATGAAGAAGCACTGAAAGAGTAATAGCCTATATTGTTTATTTGAATATGTTCCCCTGGAGCCTTCGTGCTTCCGGGGAACTGTTTCTTGGATTATGATGGCTTTCTTCGGTAGGGCATTGTAAACAAAATTCACTCCAATGAGAAACCCAATTTTAACACAAATAGGTGGAAAATATGAAAGGAATCCATCAAAAGTCATCCTGGGAACTGCGGCAGAAGCGTTGGTAACCGAAGCGTTCAGGGGTTTGGACGGGTTCTATGATTACCATATGCATTTACTGGGGCTGGGAAAAAACCGGCCTGAAACCTGGGTAAACCCTTCTGTATTTTCACTGACCCATCCGATGGACTGGATCAAAGCAAAGATTTTTCTGAACGCTTCAGGAGTGAGAACCAAAAAAAATGCGGATGAACAATACCTGGATCAACTGATCAAATTTATCCAAGACATCCCCTTCCCCGGCAAATACTGTTTGTTTGCCTGGGATAAGTGTTATGACCTCGACGGCGAGGTAAGCTATCCCGACACAAAAGTTTATATTTCCAATGAATATGTCTACCGGGTTTGTATGCAGATGCCAGGCAAGCTGATTCCGGTGGTTTCCATTCACCCCTACAGGGCTGATGCCCTGCAAGAGCTGGATAAATGGGCCAAACTGGGTGTGAAGATGATCAAATGGATACCTGCCACTATGGGCATGGATCCGTCCCATCCCCGTTGCGCACCTTTTTACCAAAGAATCAGGGAACTGGACATGGTTTTACTTTCACATGCCGGGAAAGAGGAAAATATTCCGGTCCGGCGATTTCAGGAACTCAATAATCCGCTACTTTTCCGCTTGCCCTTGGAGATCGGTGTCAAACTTGTTTTGGCGCATTGCGCCGGGAAAGGGAAAGGGAAGGATCTGGATGACAAAGGTAAACCGGTGGATAATTATAAACTTTTTTACAGGTTGATGGATGAACCCCGGTATGAGCATCATTTGTACGGGGATGTATCCGCCATGGTCCAGGTGAACCGTTGCGGGGAGCCTCTTCAAACCACATTTGATAAAAAAGAGCACCATCACCGGCTTTTATACGGAAGTGATTATCCTCTTCCGGCCATCAACTCTCTTATCTCTTTGAATCTGCTTCAAAAATTAAAGTACCTGGATAGGGGGGAAGTGAAGCCTTTAAGGGAAATATACCGGAAAAACCCGCTTTTGTTCTCTTTTGTGTTGTACAGGCGGTTGCGTGATCCTAAGATGAATTCCTATAGATTTCCGGATACCATGTTTGCCTCACATCCAGCGTTGGAAATCAAAGCTTTGACCTCATCTGAGCTTGCTCAAAATCCAGTAAAATCTGTTCCGTAGGGTCCGGGGATTTTCATCCTTGGGTATACCACAGAGGATACAGAGGAATGGAAGGGCTTGGTGTCGAGCGTGATTGGCGGAATAAAAATGGAAACCATATCGCAAAAACTCCCGGAAGATCCGGAAAAACTTCGCGCCTCCTCCGTGCCCTCCATTCCTCTGTGGTTACAAATAACACCACAGAGGACACGGAGGGTTGGGAGGGGGTGGGTATCGAAAATGATGTATGGGATAAAAATAATTCTATCCGTGTTTAAAATCTTCGCTGATTATGAGAAACTCAGGTTACAAGTTATAAATAGGGACGGGTTGCCAAACCCTTTTATAAAAAACCTACCCCAAGGAACCTAAAAAGGCGGGCAGCTGCTGATAAATTTGGTTTTAGAACATTGAGGTAAAAAAAACCGCCAGGATGATCCGGCGATTTTCTATATGGGAGATTAATAAGGGATGTTTAACATTTTTAATTTGGTGTACAGGGTCTTTCTGTTGATTTTTAATTTTTGGGCAGCTTTGGTCTTATTGAAATGAACTTCTTGCAGGACTTCCATTATTTTTTTTGTTTCGGCCTGCAGAGCTGCTGTTTTAAGAGCCATATTGTCCGGGGCTTCTTCTTCCGGGGCTTCGGGCAGTTCTTCCACTGCAGCAGCCCTTGTCTGTAAGGTATTGTCCACGTATTTAATGACATTCTCCGGAAGACCGTTAATATAGATGTAGTTGTCATCCGAAATGAACAGACAAGCTCTGCGGATAACGTTCTTTAATTCCCGGATATTGCCGGGCCAGGGATAATCCCGGAGATATGCGGTTACCTCTTCAGAAAGGGTAGGCGTAGCCACCCCCAGTTCCTCCGCTGTTTTTTCAAGGAAGAAATTGATGAAGAGCGGTAAGTCTACTTTGCGCTCTCTTAGGGGCGGAACGGGTAATATAAATTCGCTTAACCTGAAATAAAGATCTTCCCGGAAATAGCCCTTGTTTGATTTCAGAAATAAATCTTCGTTGGTGGCGGTGATGATTCTCACATCCACAGGAATTTCTTTCACACCCCCTATTTTCCGTATGACTTTTTCCTGCAATGACCTTAGCAGCGCCATTTGTGTTTCCAGGGAAAGATTAGCGATTTCATCGAGAAAAACGGTACCGCCATCCGCCATTTCAAACACTCCTGTTTTGTTGGAGAATGCTCCCGTAAAAGCTCCTTTTTCATGGCCAAATAGTTCACTCGCTGCCAAATCTTTGGAAAGACAGCCACAGTCTATGGCCATAAAAGGCTTGTTTCTCCTGGGGCTTTCATCGTGGATCATTCTGGCCAGCGATTCTTTTCCCGTGCCCGTTTCCCCCTGAATAATCACCGTGAAGTTAGTTGACCCGACTTTTTTAACCTGGCTCATCATTTTTTTTGCCTCCGCACTGTTTCCGGTCAGGTAATCGGTCGAGTGAAAGGAACGGTTGTTGGATTTTTTCTGACGGGGAGCGGAATCAGAAGGCTTCGTCTCCTTTTCCATCAGAGACTTGCTGAGTACTTCCAGCAGTTCATTGGGGTTCAGAGGTTTTTCCATATACTGATAAGCGCCTTTTTTAACCAGATCAACTGCCAATCTCAAATTGACATACCTGGAAATAAAAATCACTACCGAACCCGGTCTTATATGAAGTGTTTGTTCCAGTAGATCGTGTTCCGGTATATCATTTAGCCGGGTGTCGCAAAGAATAACGTGGAAAAACTTATTTTCAATCAAGCGGAGTGCGTCTTTTGCTGTGGATGTCATAGTAACCGTATAATGATTGTTAACCAGCAGTTTTTCCAACGCCAAAGCACTCGACTTCTCTTTATCAATAATCAATATTTCTTTCATAGTGACAGATGTTATTTGTGATGACAGTAGGGAATAGCCAAAACAAATCTTGTCTTGCATTCCATTCTCCGAAGCTGGTTTTTATGAATGGAATGCCCTGGAGCATTTTCATGCCATCTAAACTTGGTTCGTAGATTGCCGAATATTTTATAAATAATTTTAGGAGCATTTTTATCCCTAAGATTCATGGCCGATTTCATTATTTACGGCAATAGGCATGCATCTATAAATAAGGGAAAAGCATTCCTTCTAAACCAGATTGATGATCCCCTCCTCTATAAGGATCTGAAACAGAGAGCAAGTACAAAGTTTACATATATATATATGTAAGTGAAACTGAATCTAAACAGGAGGCCTGGTTTTAAGATAGAAGAGGGCCGTTCTATCCGCATGTTTAAAGGGCAGGTCGTATTTATACATAGTTATAGTTGGTTCGTTGGGTTATGTTTCGGTTCATGCAATATAATTATTTTTTTTTTTAAAACATTAAATCGATAAAATACAAATAAATTTTTTTTGTGTGTAAAAATGAAAAAATTGGTTATTTTATGTTTGTTTTAAGATTATTATAATAATAACTAAATAATTATATTTTTATTTGAGGCAGTGTTGTCCCCAGCGTAACAAAAAATAATGGAAAAGCATTGCTGAAACCGAGCATGAGCTGCCAGCTCGGTGCTTACGCTAAAGCTATGGCGACAGTGTGCGGAACCCACACTGGGATGTCCCGATAGCCCCGGGAATTGCGGGCAGGCTATGCCGGCCTGATGCAGGACAGGTTATGACCGATAAAAAACAGATTATAAAGCAGGTGAAACCGAGCGTTCCCATATTGTCACTCCTCTCCGGTTTGGGAGAGGGGCCGGGGGTGAGGGAAAAACCGGATTCTCCCCCGGAATTACCCTAATCCACTATTATTCTGTACAGAAACCAAGCATGACGGAATCGTCACAAACTGGGATGCCCCGATAGCCCCGATAGAATATCCATATCCGTTAACTTAAGCATAGAACAGGTCGTAAAGTATTTGATGATGGGGCTTTTGTTTGAGTCTTTTCTCTACAGTCAATTTGGGGATTATGGGGACCAGACTGGTGATGAACCAATTGGCAA
>NZ_JBHSJJ010000008.1:0-274126 GCF_042652345.1 Negadavirga shengliensis | reverse complement strand
GACGAACATGTCTCTAAAATACTCAAAAATCCTTCTGGGACACCCAAAACAGCAAACTGAAAATCATTAAACCAAACATTATCAATGACTTATACGAAAATGGGACTGACGACTGTCGAAGTCAGGACTATAGATTTAAAAAATGGGCTGCTATTGGGAACAGAAAAAAACCGCTTGGTTATAAATATTGTTACTAATTTCCTTATTAAAATAGGTTATCTGATTTTTATTATGTTTTCCTGCCAATGATAATTTCACTACGGAAGGGTGAATTGACCGCCAAGGCAATTCCAACCTTATTGCCTGGATATCATTGATCATCCGGCGGCCTTTTTTATTGCGTCGAAACTTTTTCAATGCTGGCAAAGCACAGCTCTCCTCTTTTCTGTTGCAACTTTAAGCCCTCGAGATCAGACCATATGATAAGGAATGCTTTGTCTGAATACATTTACTTAAAAAAATATCAAATTTTATTTTTGCCCATTTTTATTGCTTAAAGCAAAATAATAAGTACAAAAAACACAATTCGTTTATCCAATTTTAGTTTGTCAAATCAACAAAATCCGTCAGCATTTACCGGTTCTTAAAATTTGTTTTTTATAATTTTTGACTTTTTATTAAGAAAAAATAAGAGAAATTTAAAATTTCATATTGATCAATACAAAATTCAAAAAATTAAATTCCAAAAATCAAAATACTGTTTTATCTCTATAAAACCCGAAAACCAATAGACGAAAACATGAATAATAAAAACCTAATCTATCCGGGTAAAAAATAACAAGTAAAGTAAATAAATGCCATGAAAAAAAGAATTACGAATCTAATGATGTTATTATTAATGTCATTTACATGTTATGATTCAATTGCGATTGATTACTATTTTTCCACCCACTTGGGCGATGATAGTAGGACAGCTAATCAAGCACAAAATCCATCCACCCCTTGGAAATCAATTGATAAATTGAATTCTATAATTAAAAGCCTGAAACCAGGAGATGCTGTTTATTTTCGAAGGGGAGAAACGTATTTTGGGACGATTCACATTGAAAACTCGGGAAGCCCGGGAAGCCCTATAAAATTTGGAGCATATGGCTCCGGAAACAATCCTGTCATCACATCATTAACGCCATTGGTCGGGTGGAAATCTGTAGGAAACGGCAGGTTTGAAAGCAACCAAACTTTAAATACCCAAGATGTGGGTATTGTCCTGATTAATGGAGAGAAAAAAGAACTGGGCCGCTTTCCCAATGCCAATGAAGGAATAGAAGGTTATGTCACCATTGAGCGTACCACCGGCGGCAATTCAGTGACGGGAACCGGTTTCAGTGGGTCTCCCAACTGGTCCGGAGGGGAAATTGTAATTAAAAAAAACCAATGGATTATAGACCGGCATAAAATAACCTCACATAGTGGCAGTACAGTAAATTATGATAGAGTGGGTAGTCAATACACCCCAAGAGAAGGATATGGCTTTTTTATTCAAAATCACCTTAACACGCTTGACGAGCCAGGGGAATGGTATTTCGATGTTTCAAAGAAAAAATTATACATTTACTTTGGTAGCCAAAACCCAAGCGGAACAATCGTTCAATCAAGCACCCTCCCGCATTTATTAACCAAATCTTATAATGCCAGCCATTTATTGATTGAAAATATACATTTCAACGGATCATCAAAAGATGCCATCAACGTTGCGGGGGGAAGAGACATTACGTTTAGAAATATATTTGTAGAAAATGCTGGTGAAAATGGTCTGCTTTCATTGAGTGTACTCGAACTACTGATAGAAGACAGCAGAATAAAGGATTGCTATAATAACGGACTGTTTTTACGCTTTGGAAACGCGGGCGCAAGGGTTAAAGGTAACAAAATAGAAAACACCGCATTGATACCTGGCAGAAATGAAAATGGGGACGGTAACGGAATAGGAATATTTGCAGTATCAGACAACATCATCGTGGAAAACAATATAGTTGAAAACACTGGGTTTAACGGTATTAATTTCAATGGCAACAATACAGTAATAAAAAATAATTTTGTCAATACTTTTTGCTTGATAAAAGGTGATGGAGGAGGAATTTACACTTATGGCGGCCATAACAATCCGGACGCTCACAGCAGAAAAATAACCGGAAATATTGTAATTAACGGGATTGGAAGCAGGGGAGGACTGCCCAACAACACAGCGGTTAACTTCCGACCTTTAGCTGAAGGCATTTTTTTGGATGATAATTCCAATGGTATTGAAATTTACGGAAACACCGTAGCACATATCACAAACAACGCTATTAAAATGTCCAATACCTACAATGTAGTGATGGACAATAATAATCTTTTTGATTCTAATGTATTATTAACATTGGGCAATAGTACCATAGGTGGGGACGCTAGGAACATCTCAGTAAAGAACAACATCTTTTTCTCCAAAAGGGCAGACCAGAATACATATGCTATACGCTCACATAAAGATGATATTCGCCAGATGGCGGATTTTGACCTAAATTATTTATTCCGTCCCTTTGGGGATCAATTTTTTATCAGCACCCGATACGTGAATGGGTCAGGCAACAATGTTGAAGGAATAAAAAATTTAGAATTATGGAGAAACGAATTCGGAAAAGACAGGAATTCCAAAAACAATATTGTTGAAGTAGACCAGTATAGGATCAACAAAAAGATAGGGTCAAATATTTTTGCCAACGGAACATTTGATAAAAATGTTCTGGGCCAAGGCTGCAATAGTTGTTCATCCAGCTGGGATTCCGGAAAAATAAATGGGGGCACATTGAAAGTTACAGCCCCAGGTAGCTCTTCGGTCAGAATTGACGTGGGAAGTTTGAAGAAAGATAAAACTTACTTGGTCAAATTTAAATCATTGGCTAGCAAAGAGGGGAATATCAGGACCTATTTTCGACACTCTGAATCTCCTTGGCAAATTGTTTCCACAATGACTTCTTTCGAACTTAACGGGAAAGTAGCCACCTATGAAACCGTTCTATCTCCCGTTGCGGATATCGAAAAAGTTTCACTGATGATAGCGACCCAAGAGACCGATTTCACTTATTGGATAGATGATTTGGAGATTATGGAAGCGGATGTGACCATGGTGAATCCTGACGACGAAATAATATTTGAATATAACACAAGTAGTACTCCAAAAACGATCGCATTGGGTGGCACTTATGTGGATGCCACAAAAAAAGAATACAGCGGATCTGTTACCATTCCGTCCTATGGTTCCGTAATATTAATCCGCATATCAAATGAGGGGGCTCCTGCCATCATTGAAGAAACTAAAGCACCGGAAATTCAACTGGTGCTATCGGAAGATCCTAACAATTTAAAAGAAGGAGATGACATCACACTGAAAGGAAAAATTACCACCAATGGGTCAGAAATTAAAAAGGTGGATTTTTATTGTGGCCTGGAATTGATAGCGTCGCGTGCTTCTGAACCTTACGAAGCCGTATGGAAAAATATACCTAGTGGAAGTCATTACGTATGGGCATCTGTATACGATGTAAAAGGAAATCAGGCTGTTTCCCAGGAAATCGCATTCGATGTCAGCGCTCCTATTGCAGATATCATAGATCCGAATAGACTGGGCAACCCTGGTCTATCTCAGTTCTATAATTTTGGAAGCAATCAAAATGTCTTCTTTCAAAATCAGAATTTTAAATCTGAGAACACTTCATTTTTCAGTTCGGGAAGCAAAATAAGCTCAAATGCCAATGCCAGTGACCATCCCATCTTTCAAACGGCCAGATTTGCGTCAAGTTTAGGTATTACTATACCGGTCCCCAACGGGGTTTACACCGTTCAGACCTTACACAACGAAACGTATTTTGGTAAAAACGGGCCTGCTGACAGGGCAGGACAAAGGGTATTCGATATTTCACTCCAGGGCGAAGTAGTAAAGAAAGGTTTTGACATGTATGCGGAAAGCGGCAACAAAGAAACAGTTCTGACCTTTCAAAACATAGAAGTCAAAAACGGTCAACTGAACATCAACCTTCAGGCTTCTGCCAATAATGCCACCATCTCCGGAATCGCAATTGTCCAGACCTCAGGGGAACTTGGTCAGGATAAGGGAAGCGATTTCAAGTTATCTTTCAATACCAGCAATATTGGCAATATCTCCTATCTTAATACAGATTTTGAGAGACTACCCAACGATTATCTGCTTACGGCGAGTTCCAACATAAGTTCCAATAGCTCAGCCAGTAAAGACCGGCTGTTCCAGTCGGGCAGATTTGCGGCCGATTTAAAATATGGCATTCCTGTGCCCAATGGTACTTATACCGTCAAAACGTATCATAATGAAACTTACTTTGGCAAAAATGGACCGGCTGCCAGGGCAGGACAACGGGTGTTCAACATTTCAATGGAGGGCAATCTTGTAAAAAAAGATTTTGATATGTTTTTAGAAAATGACAACAAAGAAACCATCCTTGTCTTTAAAAATATAGAAGTAAGAGACGGTTCTCTCAATATTGATATGATTGCTTCAGCTAACAACGCCATTATCTCAGGTATTGCCATTGAACGACAATCAAGCGACGGAACTGCTGCTTCCAGTGGATTATTTCTAAACACGGGATCCAACAGGGAAGTATCTTTTCAAAACATCACCTTTGAGAACACTCCTAAATATTATTTGCTGACAGAGAACGCGAACACCAGCAACAACCCCTCCGCCAGCAATGAGGTATTGTTCCAGTCTGGAAAGTTCGCATCTAATTTAAGGTATCATATTCCCGTACCCAATGGCACGTATACTGTCAAAACCTATCATAATGAAACTTACTTTGGCAAAACCGGGCCAACGGCAAGAGCGGGGCAAAGGGTTTTCGATATTCTGATAGAAGGAAAAGTCGTCAGGAAAAATCTCGACATGTATGTAGAAAACGGGAACAAAGAAACCGTTTTGATCTTTGAAAATATCGAAATAAATGATGGAGTGGTCAATATTGATATGGTTGCCTCCGCTAATAATGCCGTCATTTCGGGGATAGCTATTATCGACGAAAGCGGACAGAATCAACTGGGTACTGCACACCTAAGAGGGTATGGAGAAACGGATACCTACTTTTCCGAATCCACTACAGAACCCGATAACCGGAAATCGGACGGCATGGATGATGTTAAAATATTTCCTAATCCTGCCAGTGAAAAAGTGTTTATCGAATTGCCAATGGATACTGAATTTGGAAAGGTTTTGATACATACTACCGGAGGCCGGCTTATAAGCCAATACAACCTGGAATGGATTCACCTGGAAGGAAATAAATACATAATCCCTCTCGACGGTCTCTCCCAGGGTGTTTTCTTATTGAGCATTACAGAAAAAGAAACCATAATCAAGAGACAAAGACTGATTGTTAATCCTTAAAATCTCCAACATCCAAAAAAGAGGCTGCCCCAAATTGACTTAAGGCAGCCTCTTTTTTATGCTACACCATGTTCCTATTGGACCTTCACGTTTATCCGAAAGTTAACCGTTCCAATTTTAACGTGAAAAATCTTAAATCCACTGAATTTTCAGACCGTCCATAGCTCAACATATAAAAAGTAAAGCCCTGATCCTAAAACGGCTTTTGCGCCGGATTTATGGAAAAAGAACAGTTTATTGTAAATATTAAACAACATGTGGGACTAAAGTCTGAAGCTTTCTGTATATATAGGCAGCCGTTCCCTTTTCCGAACACTTTTCCTCCCACCACTTTATGGTTTTTTGTTGAATCCCGGCCATCGTGTCCAAATCATCAATCAGATTTTTTGCAATAGCAAGGCCTTTCCCCCAATCCTCAATCTGGATGATAGGTGAATTTTTATAAAATTCCGTTTCCGGAAGTTTTTCTGATATGATCACACAACCTGCTCTCATGGCTTCGAAATGTCTGAAACATTCCGTCATATCAAATCCTTTGGGACATAATACAATTTTACTGTCCGCAAGAAATTCTCCATACTCATAGGGTGAAAAACCTGTTTTAAAAGAACTATTGAACATTATGATTGAATCGGGAAAATAATCACTAAAATCTGTCCTCAGCTTTAACAATAATGCTCTGTATTTTGTGGTTTTGTTCCAAAGCCTTTCTTTCAAAAAGGTCTGGGAAGGCAATATTGGTTTCCATTTTGAAAAATTACGGTAAAAATCAATTCGGTTATTGTTCAAATTTCCTCTAAAAAACACATTAAACTTCCTCTCCTTAGTAGGAATAATTGGCAGCTGCGGCACGTCCTTGACATAACCTAGAGGCAAGGGAAATACATTGTCAAACTTTACACTAGTGCCGATATAAGCTTTAAAAACTGCATAATAATCCCTCACATATGGGCTTGGGTCTGAACCCGATTCATCAGAAAAATACAAGAGGACTTTTTTGCGCTTGGAGTTGTATGAAATACTAACTGGATATGTGTCACCTTTAAAATTGGAGTAAATAAAAAAATCATATTCATTAAACTCCTCTCCCATAACATCTTCAAGGTTCTGAAACAATAATCTGATAAAAAGCGACTCATTCAATTTATGAAATTCATGGAGTGAATTTTCATCAAAATGAAGATTATCGTATCCAAACAACTTCATAACTACCTCATATTCAGAAATATGGACATAATTTTAGACATTTGTCCCTCCATATAATCACTCTAAAGAAATCTATCCGACAAGTAATAATAGCTTTCCGCACAAATCAACCAAAGTTATAGTAAAAACTGCTTTAGGTATATATGATAAAGGTAACAAATTACACTTTTATATATTTAAAAAAACAAATAAAATATTTGAAACTTCAAAAAAATACACCACAGATCAGTCTTGGATTTACCCATTAATTCTTGGCATTAACATGGCTTGTCGATTTGCAGTCAAATATCCCCTCATACAGATAAAAGCTTTCGACTGTATACTTCTATCAATTCTTTAGACTGGTGGATATTGGCCCTGGAAGAAGCGCCGAAAAGTATGGAATCCACACCTTCCAGGTTACATACATATTCAAAAGCTTCCGCCGGCCTGAGGGCGCCCGCGGCCAAAACCTGCATGGCCACTAATTTACACCGTTTTTGGGCAATCACTTCCTCGTATACTTTGATGCCTCCTGACATTCTAAAGCCGATTTTGTTGATAGAAGCGCAAACAGTGGGGTTTTCAATGCCTGCTTTTTCCAAGGTGTCCAATAACAAGGGCAAATTCATCGTGATGAAGCCAGGCTCGGCGCCGTGTTTATGCTTCACATGGTTATAAAAAGTAACCAAAAACTCAGTCATCCCCAACCCCAGCAATAAATCGGTTATGACATTCTGCATCCAGATAACCGGCGTATTTATTCCCTGAAACATTTTGAGTTCCGCATCGATCATCAGTTCTGCCAGTGCGGAAAAATCCTTTTTTACAAATGCCAGCCCACCTTTGGCAAAGGTGCTGAAAATGTTCCCTGGCACAAATTGTTTAATAGTGCCCATGTAACCCAATTCAGTAACAGCATTGGCATACTTATGGGCATAAGGCATACAGGGATAAATTTTAAAATCCTGGTATTTGCTGTCATTTCTTATGGTGTCGCAGATATTGGCTATCCGGTCATGGGTAGTACACATAAATGTACTGATGCCTTCGTCTATAGCAATATCCAGCACATCCATAATGGCCTTATCCTCTTGAAATCTGATGGTCTGTGACCTGGATTTTTCGTCAGAACTATGATTCACGCCGAAAAATTGATTATCGCCAAATAGTATTCTATCCATGATTTTGTTAATTAAGCGCTTAATAATTTAGTAATCAGTGCATCGGTGAAACCGGCACTTTCAAATGAACTCTTGTTTTCTTTCTCCTTGCCCTGCACGCAGGCAATAAAGTGATCCAACTGGGAACTGTATTCCTCGCCCCTTAAATAATAATCCACATTTTCCGTCAAATCCGTCAGGTATTTTACGGTCCATCCCTTTCTCAAACCTTCCCCTAAATGCTCTTCTTTTAGATATATTTTAACTTCCGTAGCATCGGCAATGAGCTTTCCCTTTTTACCCAAGATGGTTATCTGGGTATTCATTTTCCGGTGTGTCTCATCGCTCCAGTTTACCGAAAGTTGCCCGGTGATTCCTGATTCCAAAGCCATGCTACTGTAGACCGCATCTTCTACTCCTTTTGAATAAATACTTTTCAAAAGTGTCCCCGATACAGAATCGGATTTACCTAATAAAAAGTGAACCAAATCAATTGTGTGGGAAGCGTAGTCATACAGACACCCTCCTCCCTGTCCCTTCTCGGATCTCCAGGTACCGCCTTTTTCCCGCAGCACCACCGGGCCATAGGATTCTGCCATAAAATGGTAAACCTCTCCGATAAGGTCGGAATTTAATAACCTCTTGACCTCATTGAAAGTACCCAGAAATCTGTTGTGGTAACCTACTTGGTTAACCAGACCTTTCGATTCGGCTTTTTTTGCCAGCATAATGCCTTCTTCAACATCCAAGACAAACGGCTTCTCACAAAAAACGTGGATGCCGTGGTCCAAGGCGTAAGCAACCATTTCCGCATGGTGTTTCGTGGGTGAGGCTATGACCAGACAATCCAGCCTGGCCTTTTCGATCATCTTTTTGTAATCTGCATAAAATGGATAGGGAGAATATTTTTTGAATACATCCATCACCAAAGCAGATGTATCACAAACACCCACCAGGTCAACATCGGGGTGGGCACCCAAAATGGCACAATGGGAAATCCCCATTTTCCCCAGGCCGATAATTCCAGCTCTAATCATTATTTTTAAAGTTTAACAGTTCAGTTTTAAACAGTTTATATGCTTCTTTTCCTTTTTCGATCAAAATTCCGCTATTGACCAATTCCCGGTTTTGTTGAATCATCTTTTCGATAAAAGAAACGTTGAGATCCGGCTTATGAATCAGGAAATTTTCCTGGATCAGAAATCTATCCACATCCAATAATTCTCCTTGGTAAACTGAGATGGTAGGCACGCCAACCATTGCCATCTCCCTGGTCATCGACCCCCCTGCCCCAATGAACAACATGCATTTTGTGGCGACTTCGTCAAACGGTATGGGCTCTAAAGGCACCTCCAACTTGGAAAATTTTTCATGGGAATAATGGCGAAGTTGGTCTTCGTCTCTTACGAGTACAGTAACGGGGTACTTCTGGCTGAGCTCAATTAAAACATCGTCCATAAAATTGAGCTTACCGGAATAATACTGCGCGGTCTGTGGTTCAGGCCGGACATAAATTCGCTTGCAGCAATCAGGATGCCGCCTCAATGCCTGGATTTCCAAACCTTTTACCCACAGGTAAACACCTTCTTTTATGCCCGGATATTGTTTTAGTTTTCTCTTTTTTGCTCCCTGTTTCGCTATTTTTTCCAAAGAAATGTTTTCAGGGACGAATATCCTTGAAGCAAAGTAAAAGCTTGGAATGTTTCCCAACGCATGCTCATTGTCATTGGTATATATAGAAGGGAAGCCCAATAATTTAGCCGTGATTGGCAGGTAGAAACTGCTCTGGCATATCCCTATATCCGGCCTTATGGATTTTAAGAATCTGTAAAGTGACAATACCCTTAGGGGAAAAGCAAACACTTTCCTGAAGAAAGACCGCTCGGCCCTGTCTCCCACAATGGTGTGGACCCAGTTCCGTTGCTGTACCAACTGGACAGTATTGGCCGAATCCCTACAGGTAAAGACAAATTCGTGACCCTCAGCAGTGAGTTCCTTTACCAAAGGATCAAAGAAACTCACCTGCGGCGAGTTGATAAAATCAATCCATATTTTCATACTTCCTGCTTTTCACGTTGGACTTCATTTCAACAAGATATACGCTCAAGGCCAGAAACATCCACGCTTGTGCCCATCGCATATAGGGTATTTTAGAGGTAAAAAGCCTATTGATCTGGTAATAGAAATAACCTCTTGGATCCTGCATGTTTTCTATCGTCCATACCAAAACCTTTTCGGCAATTTCCTTATGTTGATGAAACCGTTCCAGTTTATTGAGGGTAATGACAAGTTGGGTAGGGGCATGGATATCTATGGGATAAATGCTGTTGTTGTAGTATTTCGGAATTCCCTCTTCGGTGAAAAAAGTGTTGATATAATACGCAAATCCTTTTTCAAGGTATTCTTTGTACTCATCATCGCCTGAATATTTCATATAATCAGCCAGGCATTCCAAATTATATCCGGTATGAAAATTATCCACCCATTGATGAAAACCGTAAGTTCCGTACCCCCAAGCCCCATCCTCACGCTGATGTTTACAAGCAAAGGCCACGGATTTTTTAGCTTGTTCTACAAGTTCATCTTCCAGGGTATAGCTGTAAACCCTTGATAAAATTCTCGATCCCAACAATGAAGCATTGAATACCACACTCTTGTCCAATGGTGAATAGGAGAAAGAAAAATCCCGGTCCTCATCATAAGTCCTGTTCAAATCCTTTAAGATGAAATCGCAGGCACTGCGTGCGGTCTTCAGATAGGCCTCATTTCCCGTTACTTCATAGGCATCCAGCAGCGCGGAACCTATGAAAGTGGTTGCCACTACAGTAGGCGTATGTTTCGGTTGGAAAAAGGCCCTGGATTGCCAATCAAAATTATAGCCCCAACAGCTCCCGCTCCAGTTTGGATTTTGAAGCTCGATCAACTTATTGGCAAAAAATACAATCTTGTTTCTATATTCTTCAGAAGGATCCAGTTGATAAAGGTTGCAATAAGATGACAGGAACAACCCTAACGCTTTGGGATTGTATTCTTTATCTATTCCTACATAGGGTCTCAGATTGATGGGGGCTCGTTTAAAGAACTGCGTCCAAGCAAGCTTGACCACAGGTATCTTCGAAACCACAGGGATTTTGTTGAAAAATCTACTGTTTAGGCTGTCATAAGGATCATAGCCTTTAAATTCTTGCAGCTCGCAATAATCCGATAATTTTTGAAAAGCTGATACTATGATTTTTTTCATATTGATTATTTAATAAAGAGCGTATTGTCCAGGAGTCATTTGGACAGTGACAGCTCCAATATGATTGACTGGTAATTATTAGATATGTATACGGCCCGGCTTTCTTCAGACAAATCCGGTTTTAAGTAATTACTTTATGCAGTTTATCGATAAAAAGCGGCCAACTATTTGTTTTACAAAAATTCATTCTTTCTTCGTCGTCTGAAAGGGTGTTTTCCGAAGTTACTTTGGCAATCTCAAAAATGTCATCAAACGAATCATACGTTTTTACAAAGCTGAAGTGATTGCCTATATCTCTAAATGCTCCGTGATTAGGGCCGATGATGATTGAATTCATTCGAATAGCATCAATCAAGGTTCCTGAACTTATCACGGTGACGGAATTATATGTAAAAAGAGTAAACTTACATAGGGATGAAAACGTCGCAATCTCATTTAATTCAAAAAACTTATCATAAAAAGTGACATTATCCGACATCATTTTCAATAATTCATTTTTATAATCCTTGTCCGGGCACTTCCCAATAATGAGCACTTTGAAATGATGCAAACTGGAATTTTCTTTGATATATTTTAGAAATTTATCGATTCCTTTATATGGAAAAACAGTGCCCCATATTAAGAAATCATACTGTTTTTCGGAATTTGTAGGATTGTCAAATACTTCTCCAACTGGATGGATAATCACTTCTGTTTTGGATTCGGCTTCAGGATAATTTTCTCTTACAAAATCCAATCCGGATTCTGAATGAGTGATTATTCTGTCTGCCCGCTTCATTAACACCTGAAACATATAATCTGTCAATTTATTGTCCTGACGGTGATGGGAGCCCTTGTTGTGCAATATCCATACGATCTTCTTTCCCATGAGATTCGACAACCAGGCGAAAACGGTGAAACCAAGTATTTGGATTCTCCCGAACTTTTTTTCCGCTAAGAACTCGATCCAGTTTAAAAAAAACAGGTCTGCTTTGAAAAAGCATAAAAATAAACTGATTACCCCCCTGTTGGGGATATTCTCGTTTACGAGATGATACTTGCTTTTTATTGATTCCTGAAAATGATATAGATAGGGATTCGGACTACCATCGGTTCTGTTTTTTACCGGATATAAAAAAACCTTCTTCATTGTTTCCTTATTCAACTCAATGTCTTGTCAACGACTAACGAAGACAGCGTGTTTCTGAATTTCTCCCTGACAGTTTCCGCATCATGTCTATCTTTAGCGATATTTATTGCGTTGTTGGCTATTATTCTTCTTTCCTCTAAATGAAGTAACATCGATTTCAGCGCAGTCTTGAGCAAATCTTTGTCATTTTCTGCGACCACTTTAGCCCATGAGTATTTCTCAGCATAACTAGCAATGGCTGTATCTTTTGGAGCGAAGACCAAAATTGGCGTTCCACTGATCATATATTCGGAAGCCTTGGTAGGCATAGAATATTTTATAAATGCAAGAGAGGAATCTGAAAAATCATAGGGCAAAAAAAGAATATCCGCCTCGGCAAAATGCTTTGGCAGGTGTTCATAAGGAACAAACCCTCGAACAACTACGCATGCATATTTCTGACTCCATTTAGGTACTTGGCTCACTTGTAAGACCAATTTCAAACTAAACCCCATCTCCTGATTCAATGAATCAATCACGTCCGCCATCATTTCCAAAGAACTTTGAATTCCCAATCCCATCCTACCAGCGTAAAGGACAACAGGGTTCTCAGGCAGATCGTAACTGTTCCTTTGATAGCTGCTCCAAAAATCCAAATCAATTGGGTTATGGAAAGTTAACCATTTATAGCCATATCTGGACTCGTATTCCTGTGCCATTGACTCGCTGATACTCAGATGAAGTGCTGTCTGGCTTAACAGCTTTCTAAACTCAGAATCGATTTTTCTGTACCAAAATTTCCCTAACAACCCCTCATGTTTAATCAGTTCAGGCCAATCATCCATCATGTGAAAAATCATTGGTTTATGTAGGTAATTTTGGATTTTGGAACAAAGTAAGACCGCATCCCTTCTTTGAGCCTGGGCATAAATTATGTCCGGTTGGAACTTATCCAACCAATTACCCAAATCTTTAGATAACTGATATTTTGCGATACTGTTGGAAAACCCTGTCCACTTTAAGAACGGATTAAGATAACCTTTTACAAATTTTGACCTAAATGAAGGATTTTCTGAAGGAATCGGGTTTTGACTTTCAAATTCAAATGGCCCAGAAGGATATTTTTTACTGAGAACATTAAAAGGGAATGCCCATACATGTTCTTTATACCCCAACTGATAATAATTTTCACATACCTCCATATTTGTGTTCCCATTTAACAAATAGGGGGAACAAACTACCGCCAGTTTGCCCTTTTCCCATTTAGAAAATAAGTTGGAAAGTGTAATCCCCCCTCCCGTTTCATTATTAAATGGTTGGCCCACTATCAATACTTTCGGTAGATTCATTAAATTATATACTGGTTTATGTTTTTTTCTTATTATTCCTGGTTATGGGGTATATTAAATCTTCTTAAGCTCAAGCCGTTGTATAAAATCATTTAACTCCGCCTTATTCCCCTCATAATAAGTAGGATAAGTGTTGTGAAAAATATCGAATACTTTTTGAGGAGTTGATGCCATATCATAAGTTTCTTTCATATCCCTCAACTTCTTTTCCAGATCCCTCCTGCTATCATATACTACAAAACACTCGGCGAGGGTTCCCGGTCCATGTATAGAAGGATTTTCATCTAACCTCCATGCCATCGCCCAGGAACTATCAGGCGTAAAAACATACGCTCCACAACTCAGGCATTCCGCGATTGGCACTCCAAATGACTCTCCAAATTGGATAAAATAAAAAGTAGCTTTTTTATAGATTTCCCTGATTTCCTGAATAGAATATTTTTTTGATAAGGCGATATAGGGAATATGCAATTGTTCCAAAACACTGATCTGCTCATTCCGGGTTTTTTCATGTCCCTTTCTCTCAAAGTCCACCACGGCAAATAAACCGTTTTTTACTTCAGGTTTAAGGCCTGTACATTTAAGGTACATCCCTATCTGATTCCAGGGAGGAGAAGGCTTTTGACGGACTTCTGTCACTTCTGAGACGGAAAGATGCCAATCGAATAATTCAGAAGTATGATGTCCTTCTTTTTTAAATAACTCAATGATAGTCGGCGCATTCCCTAAATAATATACCCCATGATATATAAGTGGAATATTTTCAAGGTACATCTTAACCTTCAAAAGGTCATATTGGTCTTTCAAAAAACACCTAGGACTGGTTTCTATGACTATTACCGCGTCAAATCCTTTTAATTTCTTTATAAACTGTTTGTCGTGAAAATAATTTACGGCCTTATAGATAAACCATGAAAAGCGATTATATTTTTTTTTGATAACAGCGTAATTCAGTAATCGTCTAAAAACATTTATTTTAAAAAAAACCTTGGCATCATGTCCATGCTCTGACAAGAATTCCGCCAAACAATTGGCCAAAACTTTTGGACTGGCATTGCTAGGTTTGGTTACTAGTGCAAATTTTAACATATATAGCTTTCTGATAATTTAATTTCATTTTTATTTACGGCCTAAAATAAGCCAGCAAGAAGTTTTCAGGTAAATTCCTTATTACATTCGAATAACAAATACCCACTGCAAACCAAACGATCATATAATTCAAAGTAAAAACTTGGACGGTTGACGGATGGGTATTGAGCAGCCAAAACAGTATCCATATTGCTGAGGCTTTTGACAGGAGATTTTTTGACCGAAATAGACCATTGTAAATAGCAGGAAGCAATATCAACAGCAATAACGTAAGATTTATTATTCCTCCTTTAAGGATCATATTCAGGTAATCTGTTTCAATAGTCCCTCTAAGATTACCCTCACCCATCGTAGGTGAATAATATCGCCCCCTCATCCCCCTACCGATCACCCAGTCAAGCCCCTGCATATCCTTGTAAAAATACCTTTCCACTCCAGATCGGGTATCTTCCATACCTCTCTTTTCAAGGTATTCCAATATTTCTATCTCCTGTGAATTTATATAATAAGCCCCAAAGGCAGAAATAATAAAAAAAGCAGACAATGATAAAATTGTCATCAATAACCTTGATTTACTTTTTATCCAAAAAATAACATAAAATATAAATAATGATCCAACAGTCATAAACAATAGACCCCGTCTAGCTCTCACCATGGCAAAAAAAATCGTTAAAAGCAGCACACCAAGGGCATACATGTTTTTAGGTTTAGAATGATATATAAAAGTAAAGAGGATAAAACCAATAGGTACTGCAAGCGTTTTAGAAAAATACTCTACAATTTCACGGCTCAAAACATCTTTCTCCTTCTCCATTAAATTTGAGATAAACATGATGTCATATATGATATAAAACACACTCAAAATGATGATAACAGCAAAAACCTTCTTATAGTAAATCAGTTTTTTGGGAAACAACATCACCAGGGGAGTGAAATAAAGAAAACCACCAAACCACGCATCCAAAATAGTAGTCTTCATATCTCCTTTATCCATGGACAACCCCCTCAAAAAAATAATAGAAGCCCAAAACATAAATATAATGAACAATATTTTGATATATTCATTATCAAATTTAAATTTTATAAGCCTTATCCAGGCGGGAACAAAAATCATTATCCCCAACAGTTGAAACGCCTGAAAAAAAACAATATTGACTTGTCTTGTTTTTATTATTGTCCAACTGGCAGTATATATAATAAAACCAATCCAGAAAAGGTTAAGGGTGACCAATTCCAATCGGTCATAATGCAAAACACTTTTTAGTATTTCTTTGGCACGGATTCGCACAATTATGCTTGATGATTAATAAAAGAGAACAAATCGTTGTGTTTCTCAAGGATAATAGCTTTATCAAACTGTGGTAGCAGCCTTCCTTTTAAACCGTTGGTTAAACAGTATTCAATTCCTTTGGAAAAATCTGCCGCATCCTTATAATCAGCTAAATAACCATTTCTCCCATGTTCTATTATATCAGGGATGCCTCCTGTTTTGAAACCTACGACAGGAGTGCCACAGCACATACTTTCAATAATGGTAGTAGGGAGGTTATCAGCCAGAGAGGGGGCCACAAAGACATCCGCTGCGTTGTATATTAAATTTGTAGTATAATCATCGCGGATAAATCCCATGAATTTTGAATCGAACGGTATTTCATTTGCCAAGTCTTGACGCGAAGCATTTCCAAAAACCAATACCCCTATTTTTTTTTCACTCAGCTTATCCCTTAGATTATGTAATGCCTCTTTCAGATAACCCCATCCTTTATATGGACTGTTAATAAAATTCGCTCCAAAACATATAATATGGTCATAGTTTTCCATATTTAATATTTTCTTGGCTACATGTTTGTCAAAAGGTTTGAACAGTGTATCATCGATCGGATTAGGAATTTGGAAAACCGGCTTGTTTTGGGTAAGAGGTGCCGATTTTGCCAAGTTAAAGAGCCAGGAACTCGGTGAAACCAGATATATATTATCATGTTTCCGATAAAATTTTTTCTTTTCTTCAAATTGCTTATAGGAAACATCATTTTCTTTCCTACTTATTAGCAAGGGACACTTACCGCAGTGCGTAAGAAATTTTTCACAGTCAAAACTGTAGGAGCACCCGCCGGTCAATGACCACATATCATGCATTACCATGATCAACGGCTTTCCTAAATTCGCCAGTTTGTCTAAACTTTTGACACTTAAAAAACCACCCAATACCCAATGTATATATATATAATCTGCCTCTTTAACTAAAGGATGGGAACTGACATCCGAACCCATAAAAGATAAAGTAAAAGCCCCATGGATTTTGCTTTTTTTACGGGTCACATAATCTTGTAATCTTTGATTGATCTTTCTAATCAATAATCCTTTTTTTCCCAAATTTTGGATTCTAGGATTCCCTTTCACATCAGAATTAAGTGATAAAACAAAAGAGTCAAAGCCATGCTCTAAAAGCGCATCATGTAACCTGATGGTGTAATTTCCAGAAGGGCTGGATCCAAACTGTAAATGAACTACTTTATTTTTATTTGGAGGTATTACCTTATCCATATACCTTTTTTATTTTTATAAATAATCAAATAATATTGAATTGGAGCAATGATAATCCCGTTAAAGTTGGCTATTAATGATGCAATGAATAAGGAGTATACTCCCATATCCAAATATTTAATCATGGCCAATGCTACGAGAATATATATGATTGGGCTTACAAGACTGGCCCAAAACTGTATTCGCAAAGCGCTGATACCATTTAAAAAATTAACAAATACATTCCCGAACATATAAGTGCTTACAAAAATGAAACCCCAGAATGAAAGGATAAAATCGATTTCAACATTTCCTCTCAACCAGATTCTGTAGACTTCATCAGAAAAAATCAGCATCACTGCTCCCCCACACACTAATAATACAATTAGCTGGAGGTATTTTTTGATCGCTTTCCGGATCCAACCAATATCATTTTGAAAGTAGGCGTCAGTAGAGGCAGACCAAAAAGGGGATAAGAAGATCCCAAAAGCCATCCCCAACATATTGAAGTATTTGTAAACAATATTGTACGAAGTAACTTCATAGGTACCAAAACTTTGCGCTATGATTATATTCGCAGATTGGTATTGGATAAGGCCCGCAACCTGAATTATAAAAAAAGTCAGTCCTAAATTAAACAATCCCTTTGAATGCTTGAAGTCAATTTTAGATATTTTGGGTCGATAGTTATAGTATTTTCTCCTAAAAAAAATCAAGTTGGCTATTCCCAAAATAAGAATTGGCGACAGGCATAAGGCTACTCCTAATTTAAGTAACGAGCCTTCCGTTGTTTTTACCAATATGGCGATAAACAAGAGCGAAATCAATTGTCCGAATAAATCTATTAGTGAAGCCTTGGCGGGTTGTTGATCAGCTGTAATTAAAGTATTGATGATTTTAAGAACAAACTGAAGGCAAAAATAGGTGAATACGATGACGGCTAGTAGAGATACTTCAGATCGCATCTCCGAGGAAACGTTCAAAATAGATACCCAATCCAAAAAAGGATTCACGAAAAGAAAAACTAGCCAAACCCCTGAAAAAATTATTGTTAAAATAGCGTAAGTAGTACTAACGTACATTTGAGCGGCAGCATGATCTCCTTTGGCTTTGGCTTCCGCAAACTTATTCCTCAATCCATGTGTTAGGCCTATATTGAAAAAACTAAACCACCCTACTATAGAGCTCAGGGTCAACCATATCCCATACCTTGTAGGATTAACATAATCAATAGTGAGGGGAACCATAATTAAACTAATGGCGATACTCCCCCCCTTTATTAATATAGATCCTAAAATATTCTTTCTGGCCTTGACTGTTCTCCCCTTTCCCTTGTGCAAATATGCTTTTGAAAGGGTAAGAAGGGAGGTAAGCTGTTTATTCATCTAATATGTTGAATGATTAAAAATCCTGAGACAATAACTTTGAAAAATCAAGAATAAACGCGTCGTCTTTTAATGTCTTTTTCAGTGTATCCATATCCATAATTGTAACCATAATACCCGTTTCCAATTTTGGCATCATTCATCACTATCATGGTTTTTTTAAGTTTATTATTCAGCTTAAGCTCTTCAAGAAATATTAAATTATCTTTAGAGGTATAATTATATCTAACCAAGACCAAAGCCAGATCTATATAAGGTGATAAGTTAAAGGCATCTGAGACGGTACCAACAGGAGCCGTATCTATAATTATGTAGTCAAACCTTTCTTTAAGACATTTAATCAGAAAGCCTGCTTTCGGACTTAACATTAGCTCAGCAGGATCTTCGGGAATAGCTCCACATCCAATGAAAGACAACCCATCAATTATTTCACTTTCGATAATCAATTCATCTAAGGAAATGCTCTCCCTTGACAGATAATCCGAAATACCCCTTTTGGATTTAAGGTTTACACTGCTCAGGAGCGCAGGCTTCCTTAAATCAAATTCCAAAACAACTACTTTCTTGTTCGCTAAACTTAAACTGGAGCCTAAATTTAGACTGAAAAAAGTTTTTCCTTCCCCGCCAATGCTGGATGTCACAAGAATGACCCTGTCTGGCTCCCCCTCATGTAGAAATTTGAGATTTGTCCTGAGCAACCGGAACTGTTCAGCAATGGGAGTCCTTTTTTTGTTTCCCATAGCCAATGCACTCTTTTCTTTTGAGTGGGAAACCTCTCCGATAATGGGAAACGGAATAATTTTTTGAACTTCAATTTTTTTTAGGATTTTATTACTGATATTGCTTTTAATATACACAAATCCGATAGGAAATACAATTGAAAGCATCAACGCCATCCCCAGAATCACCACCTGATTGGGTTTAACCGGACTACTGCTGGCAGACGCGGTATCAATCACCCTTGCATTGGAAATCGTTGTTGCTGCTAGTGATAATTCAGACTCTTCCCGTTTATTCTGAAGATAAAGGTATTGTTCCTGCTTACGGTTCTGCTCCCGCGTAAGTTCGAGCAACCCCCTTTCAATTTCAGGTACCCTTGATAACCTTGCATCCAACCGATTGATGCTCGCTGAAAGATTTCTGTTTTCTATCCGCAAGCTGTTCTTAATGTTGGTTAAATTGGTTCTGATATCTGATTTGAGCGCAGTCAATTGCTCGTCGAGAGACACTACAAGGGGGTTACTTGGCTGGGTAGTTCTCAAAAACCTGTCCTTTTCGGCCCTTAACTGATTAAACCGACTGATTAAGGCCACTAGCGTGCCGTCTTCAATGGAAAGATTACTGGGAACTTCAGCACCCATATTAGAACTACTGTTTAGGTAGGACTCAATAGACTCCAAAACTTCCAGTTGGATTTTGTTCCTGGAAAGCTGGGCTTCATAATTTCGGGTGTTCTCCACAAATGAGGAATACTCTGAGCCCGGACTGGTTATGCTGTTGTTCCTTTTATATGCTTCAATTTTCTCCTCCACTTCCCCCAATTCTTTTATCAAAGTTGATAGTTGTTGGTCAATGAAAGCAATCGTGTTTTCAGCCGTTATGTTTTTCTCCTTAACTGCCTGATGGTTATACTCCTCAATTAATCTGTTCAAAATGTCTTTACCTTTTTCCGGAACCGCATCAGTTAGACTCAGATTAAGGACTGAAGCAAATTTATTAGATACCGCTACCCTTAATCTACCGTTATAACGACTTGCCAGTTGGTCTTTGTTATTTAAGGCAACAATTAAATGACGGGGCGTGTCCTCGTTAAAGTCAAACTGTTTTTCAATGGAAAATATTCCATACCAATTTTGAATCTTCTCTCCATAGTCAAAAGTCTTTCGGCTGTTTTCGGAAGATTCTATTTCAAAATTTTCATCGTGTATATAGACATTCAATCTCCTATCATCGGGCGGCACAATACTTCCATCGCCCTCCTCGTGAACAATCACGGAAATTGGCACCTGTTTGCCATATAACTCTTTCTCTCTTGAAAATCTATCGACTACGTAAAATGAAGCGTGTAGCGGCAAATCCTCTATGGCGTCCCGCATTAAACTATAAGAACCCAAAACTTCAATCTCATTTTCGACCTGTTTAGTAGTTTCAAATGCTTCTAGATCGCTCATCACTATGTTTTGTGTAAAATCAGAGCTTTTATTGACTTTTATCAAAATGGATGAGGAAACACTATATAAGGGCGTGGCAAAAAACAAGTATACGATTGCCAAAGCGACAATTACAATAAGGGAAATCAGAAATAGCCACCAATATCTTAAGTACTGTACTAAAATTTCTTTAATATTGATAGGGCTGGACTCCTCGTCCCGAAATCCATCCAATAACATATCAGATAACAGATCAGATTTTTTCATAGTTTAATTTCTCGCTAAGAACCATCTAAGGTTAAACATCAGTGACACTGCCAGACTTGTGGCTATTCCAAAAAGTGTCAAAGACCTTTGATTCGTACTGGCCTGTACGGCTTTAATCTTGTCCGGTTCGACATAAATCACATCATTCTGTTGCAAATAATAATAAGGGGAGGCCAACAAATCCTTATTGTTTAAATTGAGTCGCTTTGCACTCCTCACACCATCTCTCTCCCGGATGATCAGCACGTTCTCTCTTTTCCCGTACATGGTCATATCACCGGCGAGTCCCAATGCTTCCAATATGTTGATTTTTTCAGTCGGTACGGTGAACGTCGAAGGATGATTGACTTCCCCGACCACCGTGATTTTAAAATTGACAAACCTTATATTGACTATAGGGTCTTTTACATACTCCTGCAATCTGGCGGTAACCGCTTCAACCGCCTCCGCCTTCGTCATACCTTCCAATCTAATTCTTCCAAGCACCGGAAAATTGATTTCACCATGTTGGTCTACCAAATAACCCTCATTCAATGGCTGGACATTGGATGAACTCCTTGCATCCGTACCCGCATTGAGGACACCCACGTTAAATAAAAGATTGGATTCGGGGCTTAAACTGCTTACCGTGATTTTAAGAAGGTCATCCTTCTGTATCTTAGGCTGGATCATTTCAGGTACTTTGACAGAATAATCAGATTGGCCTTCCACGTCACTAAAATAAACCAAGTTTCTTTTGGCGCAGCCAAAAGACATCCATACCACTAAAAAGAAAATAAAATGAGCTTTCATCATCCGAAAATTAAAATGTGTTAAATTAAGAATTTTAAAACCGTTAAACTTCCTTATACCACCTGGCTGTCCCTGGGGACAATTCCCGTCGATAAGTACTGCTTTATAAAAGAAATAAATATACAAACAAAATATTTTTATGTTCAAAATAAGTATTTTTAATTATAAAAATCACCGTGGCCCGGATACAGCTTCGCCCCGTAAGCCCCAAAATACGGCTTCTGAATTAGATAAGCTCCAAGAACTTTCCTCCACCTAGCCAACACCATGCCGATTTTTAAAAATCCACATAAATTTGATACTAAACAACAAAAAAATAGCTAGGAAACAGTTCTTAATGCATCTCTTCCATTCCCGTGACCCGACCAGTTGCCCCGTTCCCATTATCCTATTTCCCCCCTGATTTTCCCCTCCGCTTTAACTGTATGAGACAATACCGATCCCTCCTTTAATAAGCCTTGTGATTATTGTATATCAGTGAATTAGCTGTTTCTATTACTATTTTTATATCCAGAAGGAGACACCAGTTCCGTACATAGAAGCAATCCAGTTTAAATCTGGAATAGATGTCAAAGAAGTTTTTTATCTCCCCCCTATAACCTTTAGACTGCGCCAAACCGGTAATTCCAGGTTTTACCGCATGTCGGACCATAAAATTGTCTATCTCCTTGGCAAATTCGATGTTCATCGGAACAGCATGTGGCCTCGGTCCCACAATCGACATATTCCCGATAATTACATTAAATACCTGGGGCAGTTCGTCCATACTTGTCCTTCGAAGAAATTTGCCTATCCTCGTCACTCTTGAATCATCCTGGGTGGCCTGTTTGATATCCGCCTCATCATTGATAACCATGGTACGGAACTTATAACAGTAAAAGTGCCGGTTGCCCCTGCCATGTCTTAACTGCCTGAAAAAAACCGGCCCCTTAGAATCCAGCTTGATCATGATAGCCAATACCGGAAACATCCACGAGAGAAAAAAGACGACGGTCACCAAAGAAAACAACAGATCAAAAAGCCGTTTTAAAAGTCTTTTGGAAAAATCCCCGCTCAAATCTTTAGGCTGGAACTGATCCACATTTTTCATGGTGTTCCTATTGCTATTTCTTTGAACAGACCGGCTTGATTTTCGAATAGTTAAAATATTTTCCATTTTCTAATAATCATTTACTCCTATTTTCAAACCTAACATTTTATTTAAAAAGCATTTTTATATATCTAAAATACATTTTTACAAATATATGACTACCTGTTTTAGCAAACAAGGGATTAACAAAAAAATAAAATAAAAATCATTTTTATGTATGTAAAAAACTTTTTTATATACTTATTATAGGAATGTTTATTTTATCATTTCTCTTCTATTGTAGAATTAATTATTGATCATAGTAAAAAAACAGAATATAATATTCGGTTAATAAAAATTATCCTTTGAATTATAGAAAAACCGACAGGAATTTCAACGCCATTTTCTGGAATATTGAAATGAAAGCAGTACAAATGAAGCTAACATTTCATCCTGCTTCGTCGGCTTTAAAAATTCAACCTGACTTTCTGTCTTTTATTCCCTATATGGAAATGGCATTGATTTTTTTCTCCGTCCTTTTGGGCTGGGGTAAAACTTGACAAAGGACTAATAAGCCTTTTTATTTTTAAAAAACAAGGTATGGATGGTCCATACAATAATCTTTAGGTCCAAAGCCAGACACCATTTTTTTATATAAAAATGATCCAGTTTTACCCTGCCATAGATGTCAAAAAAATGACGGATTTCCCCCCTGTATCCTTTCGATTGTGCCAACCCGGTAATACCGGGTTTTACGACATGCCTGAACATATAATTGTCTATTTCCTTTGAAAACGCGTAGTTCATCGGTACGGCGTGCGGCCGGGGGCCAATTAAAGACATTTCTCCCTTCAGCACATTGATCACCTGAGGCAATTCATCCAGGCTCGACCGTCTCAGGAACCTTCCAATCTTTGTGATCCTGCTGTCATGTTTTGACGCCTGCTTCACATCCGCATCAGGATTCAGGCGCATGGTCCTGAACTTGTAGCACAAAAAGATTTTATTTCCTTTTCCATGCCTGTTCTGCTTGAAAAGAATCGGCCCCGGCGAAGAAATTTTTATGAGTACAGCCAGCAATGGGAACAGCCATGACAACACAAAAACAAGGAGAAACAAAGAAATGGCTAAATCCACCCCTCTTTTAATCAATAATTTGTAGGGATCAGTCAAGAAAACTTCACCGGCAGGGGTAACGAAACCACTGAGATTTTTGGAGATAAAAGTATTCTCATTCGTTTTCTTTAAAAACTTTTCCATAATGGGTAATCACCGTAGAGACCTAAAATGTAAAACTTTTTTATGTATTTGAAATACATTTTAACAAATATATTTAGCATATGAATAATATGCAAGCAATTCGAAGGAATTAATACAATAAAAAATGTTCGTTCATACTGTATACACAAATATGATTTCGCTTCCAAATGAACAACGCGAAAAATGACCACGGACAATATAAAAATGAAGAAAAACGGTCATTTTCGAAGATAGTGTGTCCATACTTCTCAAAAAACCCTAATCTGGTATTCGAGGATTTTTGATGTCAAAAAATAGGTCAGTTTATTTTGCTTAAAACTGATCTAAACTTTCCTGACTTGGATCTCGAGATGGTATCCACAGGCTGAAAAAGCATATTCACTTGCCCCCCAACCCGCTTCCGCAATTCGGATTCAATCTCTTTGGCTACGCCACCGGACTCCACCCCCTTTTCACGTACGAATTTAATTATTAGAGAATCCTTTTCTTCCTGAATAATCTGACATTCAACCAACCCAGATATATCTCTAAAAACAGTACTCAGCCTGCCGATAACCCTCCCGTCAGGTAAAATTAATTTATCATCATCTCTTCCAATCACTCTGGAAACATATCTGCTTTTGAGACCACAGGAACAAGGGCCGCTCGCTACTCCTTCCACATAGTCGCCCGTGTCGTATCTCAACAACGGCATGGCTTTGTTCTTTGGATTAGACCCAATAATCCTACACCCATCTTCAAACATTAAAAACTCTACGAAGGAATAATCCTCCCTTACATGGTAATTACCTAACCTACACTGCTGTAAAACAGCTACTCTTTCAGCTTGTCCGTAATGGTCATATACATTTTTAAAAATTTTTTTCACCATTCTCTGATCGTCGACAGGAAACGTTTCACTGCTCGTAAATACTCCTTTTATATCCCATTCGGCCCGCCATCCCATTTGTTCAGCTACTTTTGCAAGAAAGGTAATCGAACTTGGATAAGCCATTATTATATCCGGTTTAAATTCACCCAATCGATCCAAATAGCCCTTTGAATTATTCACCGATAAGTGATAAGAAGACATTAATAATCTTCCTGTAAAAGGCATTTTAAGCCAAAATGGCTCGCTCGTTTTATCTGGGTGAAATAAATGATCTCCCCTTATTACTGCAATTTTGGGATTAATTGGTACCTTTTGATTAAATAAATAACTCTTAACAATATATTCTTCAAATATAACATTGCCAACGGACCTGAAAACCTTAAGGGGGGCATTAGTAGTACCACTTGTAGAGCTCCTCACATAAAACAAAGATTGGGCCTTTATAAACTTTTCCGATTCTTTGATTGCCTCCTTGTTAAGGAGCGGGAAATCTTTGAATTTATTAGGTTTCGGTTCGTTTTTAAAAATATTAAGTTTGTAAATAATGTAAAAAAGATAATTCACCAGAAAATTGTCTTTTATTAAAAACCATTTTAAATCTTTAATATAGAACTTAAATTTACTCATGACGTCAAATGGAATTTTTATCTGGCTTTCGCTCTAATTTCTTTTTCTGAACCGGTTAAGGCACGGTAAAATTCGTTTATCATCACATCTACGCCTGCCTCATTCTCACTGGTTCTTAGGGCGTTTTCACTTAGTTTCCTTAACAGGGTTCTATCATTTAAAACCTTGAAAATGGCCTCAGCCAGCTTTTGTGGCTCATCCTCCGGCACAAAATATCCATTTACATCATTTTTCAAATATTGAATCTCAGCGCTATGATAATCTAAATCTTCTGTAATTATTGGCAAACCAAAAGAAAATGCATGTACTATTCCTAAACCGACTGAACCAGGAATGGAGTATATATCAGCAATTTCGAAATATTTACCTAATTCATCTTGATCGTAAATCGCTCCCTTAAAATGTATATTTCTTCCCAAGTTCAGATTTGTAGCTAAGTCTACACATTTTCCCATCTCTTCTCCCTCTCCAATCACAATTAAATGGATGTTGATGTCCCATCCCACTAAGCACTTCATCGCTTTAACAAGATTATGAACCTTTTTAAATCTATTAATTCTTCCCGAAAAAAGTATAAACTTACTTTCATAAGATATTTCAGGAAATTCAAGTTTTATAAATTTTTGTTTATTCAATTGCTGGCGGGTTCTATCCTTAATATTTTTCAGTTTATGAGTATCCAAAGTATTATAAGCCAAATAAATACGTTTTCTAGAATAGCCTATTTGAACCAAAAATTCATATCCTATTTTTGAATATACTATAATTGCATCAGCCCTTCTCAGAAAAAAATTAACATAACGCTGCCGCATTTTACGCAGAAGCAAGTTTTTAACCGGTTTATGTTCGTAAGCTCGAGTCCACCAAACATATCTGATTTTTAATATTTTACAAACAATAAGTGCAAAATATTCAGTGATATTAAGGGCTCCGTTTTGGCCTATAACACAGTCGGGTCTGTTTTTCCAAATATACCAAAGTGCAGAGGGGAAAAAATTAATCTTACGTTTATCCGAAAAGATATTAGTAAAAACCCTGTACTTTAAATTTCCGGAATCTTTAAGATAAGGTTTAAGTTGCCCCGTCGTGAGTATTTCCACATATACCCCTTTTTCAATACTGAGGTAATTAAGAATTTCATTTCTATAATGCTGCCAATTTGCATCCCTGGATATAAAATATATCGTATTCATTCTTCTACTATAACATTAATTAGCGTGATCGAACTTGGAGGAAAAATCATGAAAAATAATTCATATTTATTCATTTATCCTCGCTTGTATTTACGAAATACATTTTCTTGACAATAATAAGCAATTATTTTCAACTAAGCAGATTTAAAACAACCACTTTGCTCAATAACTATTATCTCAAAAGTCAACCATCACTATATTGGACAGGTTATTTTTTGCATCCCAAACATAGGACCTTGAAAAAATCTGCGAAAATCCTGGCAGCCCATACTTGACCCGTTCTCTTTCAATTCATTTGGCGAAACACCTGGAAAGTGTATTCCTAAAAGAATCAGCCCCAAGTTGAGAAATTCTTTAAAGAACTTTCCAAAGCGAAAACGATAGACTTGAGGCTTATTTCAAAAATCTCTTAACAAATTACATGCCATAAGACAAAAGGCTTAGTCTTTAGAGGTGGCGGAAATGCCTTGTACAGTCTTCACAAAAAGCTTCACCTTCTCAGGGTCAATATCAGGATACACCCCATGACCCAGATTGGCAATGTGTCTGCTCCCTTTAAACTGGTTCAGCATTTGGTGGGTATAGTGCACGATTTCCTTTTCAGAAGCATACAATACTGCAGGGTCGAGATTACCCTGCAAAGCTTTATCCGTTCCAACCAGCTGCCGGGAGGTATCCACATCCATGTTCCAATCAAGCCCTACCGTGTCACAGTTAAGTTGCCCGATTTCTTCTAAGGCAAAAAATGCCCCTTTTGCAAATACCGTTACGGGTGCTTCCGTCAGGGCGTTGCATATCTTTTCAATGTATTTCAGTGAAAACTCCCGATAATGATAGGGCGGCAGGATGCCTGCCCAACTGTCAAAAATCTGTACCAGATTAGCCCCCGCGCCCACCTGGGCTTTTAAATACTTTATGGTGCTGGCAGTGATCATTTCCAGCAGCTTGTGGGAAAGGGCCGGGTTTCTGTACAACATGGCCCTGGCCTTGGAAAAAGTCTTGCTGCCTGAGCCTTCCACCATGTAGGCAAAAATGGTCCAGGGAGCTCCCGCAAAGCCTATCAAAGGTACGCGGCCATTCAAGGCCTTTTTGGTGATTTTGATGGCCTCCAAAACATAGGACAGCTCCTCAATATCAGCTATCCGGATTTTTTTTAAGTCCGAGGCATCCGCTATGGTCTTGGGAAACCAAGGCCCCCTTTTTTCAACCATTTCATAAGGAAGGCCCATCGCTTCGGGCACCACCAATATATCTGAAAAAATAATTGCCGCATCCACCCCCAGGATATCCACCGGCTGTATGGTGACTTCAGCAGCCAGTTCAGGGGTTTTGGCCAACTCAATAAATCCGCTCACACTGTTCCTCACCGCCCTGTATTCCGGCAGTATTCTGCCTGCTTGCCGCATCAACCACACCGGCGTCCGGTCTACTTTCTCTCCTTTTATTACCCGTAAGAGTAAATCATTCTTGATTTGCATGAAACAAATATAAATGAAGAATATGAAAAAAAATAAAAAAGCCCTCCTAACCGTAGTTGAAGGACTCTCATGCTTCTGAAATTTTATCCTGATTTACCGGGTTCTTTTCTCCATTTTCACAATATCCTTTTCCCCCTTGCCTATATAATTCATTATAGCGTCAAAGTCGCTGAGATCCACCCTCTCATTTTCTCCAAGAAAGTAACCGGGAAGATAGACAATACGCAGATATTGACTTTGCGTCCATTCCTCCTCCAGTTCAGTCGGATCAAAATTGGCCTCCAGAAAAATGCTCAAAAACTCATAACTGTATTGGTAATTATAGGTCAAAACCGCGCCTTCACCGAAGAAAACCGTTTGTGGCAACGGTCTCCACACAGAATTCCCATTGCTTAACCCCCATTCCAGAAAAACCAATAAATTGTCGTCGGGGTATATCTCGAAAGGAAAAGTAACCGAATACTCATTCTCCTCCGTAAAATCAACCTCTACTTCAAATACCAAATTCAGCAGTGTGAGCCCATCCTCACCGTCTTCACCGTCTTCACCATCCCTCCCATCAAAACCCGGAGGTCCTTGGGGTCCTTCCGGACCTTCGCAGGCGGGTAACATGAAAATACCGGCCAAAAACAACAATAGTAAAATCTTTTTCATATAAATTAAGTTATGGTCTATTAATTGAATCCCACCTTTTGAAAGATAAAGCGATATTTTTTCTTTTCCAATATTTTATACCCAAAAAAAGCAGCCTATTTTCAATAATAAGCTGCTTTTTTTATCTTTTATGGCTGTAGGGAATTTGTCCCCTACTAGTTTAGCATGATTCTTGGGATATCTTTTGTATCCACCCCCAGCAACTTGATCATGGCGTCATGGTCAGCCAGATCCAATCTGGCGTTGATAAAGTCTGCCGGCACCACCAACACACGAAAAACCTGGTCTTCGGTCCATTCCGGTCCCAGAGTGGTCAGATCAAAATTACCCTCGATAAATACGGTGTAATCCACCAGTGTGAAATCAAAGGAATAATTGAATATACCGTTTTGGTGAAACACGATTTGGGGAAGAAGCCGCCACACATCCAGATCATCGTCCACGCCATCCAGTCTATAGATCAGGACCTTGTCCGATTCCAAAACTTCAAACCCGAACTCATCATATATGCCGAAATTACCCTGGGCATTGAATGTGCCCACGATTTCGAAAACATCACCCACGATGTTGACACCATCCGCGCCGTCAGCGCCGGGAGGGCCTGGAGGGCCTTCACAACTCAATATCAGAAAAAGACCAACGCCTATCATGGTCAAATTCAAAAATCCCATTTTGTTTTTTTTCATAATATCCAATTTTATTTTCGTGCTACATATTTACGCAATGTCATCCACTAAAAATCATACCAACGTTTATTTTACAGGCGCCCATATTTCCACCTTATCCGAAGCAATTATCTTGTCAATATATATTCCCTGCAATTCAACTCCGTTCTCTCTGGCAAAAACAGCCATCTTTTCTTTGACATTTTCAGGCCCCGGCATCACCAACCTGTGGGCCTCTATGGTCGCCAAAACTGCTTGATTACAACTAAAACTGATGGTATCCCATTCTGATTTATCATTTAAAGCACCGTTTGCTTCTACTCCCACAAACACATGGAGCGTATCTCTTTTCCCCGCCGGCTCCACAAAATATACGGTGTGGAGAGGATTGTCTTCAGATCCAGCAGCTTCCACCTTCCTAAATGCAGCTCCAAGTGCTTTATCCTGTGGCGTACCGTGATAGTCCACACCCATAAGACGGATCGTTGTACAGTTCTCCAGGCTGATCTCCACTTCTTTAAATCCCCCCATAAAACCATAAATAAGCAACATTAACCCTCCAAAAACAACTATGGCGAGAAGTATTCCTGTCCTCTTCATCTTCAAAATAAATACCTGGCGCCTATACCTCCCAGAAGTTTGATATGGCCCGGTCTGTCCACAACCTCCAAAAACATGCCCACCTCCGCAAACACGCTGATAGGGAAATCCTCAAAATAATACTCTGACCCGATAAATGCTTCCGGTCCAAAATCGATGTTGGTCCGGTGATCATTTCTGAATTGCCCCTCTGTGGTAGGGCTTGGGGTGTGGTATACGTAATTTACCCGCACACTCCTCAGCATTGCACCCACTCCTGCATACCCAAAAAGCTGCCCCTCGGTGATATTGAATTCCGAGCTGATATCCTCATTGTAAGCCAGTCTGGCATGAAGGGATAATGCGTCTGAGGTGCTTTGACCAGTATATATGGCAGAACTAACCGGCCTGCTGTTTTCAAAGGCCCTCCTATAATATTGTGTACTGTTAGGGCCACCTCTTCCTACCATGGCCTCAGCCGAAAACTGCTCGTCAAGAAAAGTCTTATACGTAATGGCAAAAGGCTCGCCTGCCCTTATGCCCAGATGATGTTGCTGGGCCAAGGCGGCCAGTGGCGCCATGAGTAAAATAAAAAACACCAATGGTTTCATTAAATTCTTCAGTAGATTTTCCATAACTTGGTTTACGAACGGATACTACCTCCCCCGTGTTGCGAAGAGTAGCTGAAACTTTTTCGAAATTATCCTATCACCATGGATTTCAGCTGCATCTGATGTAACTGGGCATAATACCCATCCTGCCTCAACAATTCCTCATGGGTACCGATTTCTTTTATCTCCCCCTGATGCAATACAATGATCTTATCCGCTTTTTGAATGGTGGAAAGCCGATGTGCGATAATGATTGACGTCCTGCCCTGCATCATTTTCTCAATGGCTTTTTGGATCAGTTCTTCAGTTTCGGTATCCACTGAAGAAGTGGCTTCGTCCAGTATAATAATTTCAGGGTTATAGACCATTGCCCTGACAAAAGAAACCAGCTGCCGCTGTCCTACCGACAAAGTCGCCCCTCTTTCCTTAACGTCATAATCAAGCCCGCCAGGCAATTTTTCTATGAATCTCCCCGCCCCAACAAGCTCAGCAGCATAGTGAACCTGTTCTTTCGTGATAGCGGGATTTCCCATAGTAATGTTACGGTATATGGTATCTGAAAACAAAAAAACATCCTGCAAAACCACACCTACATGTTTTCTCAAGGTGGACAGTTCATAATCTTTGACATCCGTACCATCCACTTTTATACTGCCGCTGTTGATGTCATAAAACCTGCTGATAAGGTTGATGATGGAAGATTTTCCTGCACCCGTGGCGCCGACCAGCGCAATGGTCTCCCCATGCTTTACCTCAAAATTAATGTCTTTCAGTACCCACTCTTCCTTGTCATAGGCAAACCATACGTTCTGGAATTGTATGTTTCCCTGGATTTTTTCGGGAGCAAACTTGCCTTCATTGGGGATCTGATCTTTATTCTCCAATAATTTAAAAATTCTTGATGAACTCACCACACCCATTTGTAACGTATTGAACCGGTCCGCTAACATCCTTATTGGTCTGAAGAACAATTGCAGATACATGATAAATGAAATCAATACACCCACCTTGATATCCAAATCAAAAACCCCTGTGGCACCATACCATACAACCAATCCAATACCTATTGCTTGGATGATTTCCGCCACGGGATAATAGATGGAATAATAAAGTACCGATTTTAAATGGGCTTTTCGGTGTTCTTTATTGATGTTTTTGAACTTTTCATACTCCCTTTTTTCCCGGTTGAATATCTGAATGATACTCATCCCCGTAATGTGTTCCTGCAGGAACGCATTTAAATTGGATACGGCATTTCTCACATCATTGAATGCCACCTTTACTTTTTCTTTAAAAATATAAGTGGAAATGATCAGTAAAGGCAACGTGCAGAGGCTCACCAGCGTCAATTTCCAATCCACTAAAAACATCACCAGCAAGATCGAGACCAGTTGCAACAAGTCGCCTATGATCGCGGCCAAGCCCTCACTGAATACATCTGACAAAGTCTCCACATCAGAAATATTACGGGTCACCAGCCTTCCGATAGGAGTGTTATCAAAAAACTTCAGGCGCATCTTTAACAAATGTTTATAAAGCTTTACCCGGATATCACGGATGATCACCTGACCAAGCCAGCCTGACAGATACGTATGGGCAAACTGGACGACGGAGTGAAGGACCATCAAACCGATAAGCAGGTAAATCATCCACAGCAATCCCTGCCTATCTCCGACCGCCACGTAATCATCTATGGCAATTTGGATAAACAGAGGCCTGGTCGGGGCAAGCACCGCAAGGGCCACAGTCAAAAATACCAGGAAATAAAACCTGAATTTGTATGGGCTGACAAACTCATAAAGTTTCCTAAGCACCCGGAGATCCAAAATATCCCCGCTTTTCACATTTTCTTTTTCTAAACCCAAAACTGTGTCTTTTTATACAAAAATCCGTTGTGGATAAATTACCTGACTCAAATACAACCCGTCTGGAGGAACAGAAGGTCCCGCTTTAGACCTGCTCCGGCTCTCTATCACTTCCCTGATTCCCTCCACTTCCATTTTTCCTCTGCCGATCTCTACCAGGGTTCCTACAACCGCCCGCACCATCCCTCTCAAAAACCGGTTGGCCATAATATGAAATATCATTCTGCCCTCATTTTGTTCCCAAAAGGCCTCTTTTATTTCACAATGGAAATGGTTGACTTCTGTCTTCATCTTGCTGAAGCATTCAAAATCCCGGTATTCCATGAGCAGGGCCGCAGCCTTGTCCATCGCTTCCACATCCAGTTCGTAAAAACAGTGCCAGGCCAGGTTTTTGGAGAAAGGGTCTTTTCTTGCGACCATGTGGTACTCATATTTCCTTGCCAGGGCATCAAATCTCGCATGGGCTTCCGGCACTACCTTCCGCAAATCCAAAACGGCAATATCATGGGGCAATATGGCGTTGATCCGCTTAATGAAGTCTCCGCCCACTATTTCTCCCCCATAATCAAAATGTAAAAATTGTTGCAGCGCATGAACACCTGTATCTGTCCTGCCGCTTCCCATCGTTGCTATGCTACACCTCAACAAAGTGGAAAGTGCATTTTGTATCTCTTCCTGAACTGACCTGGCATTCTGTTGGATCTGCCAGCCATGATAGCGGGTACCCTGATAGGCCACTTCCAGAAAATATCTGCGCATATGAGTCATGATGGTCACAAAGATAGGATTATGTCCAAAATTAAAATGCCATTTCAACTATTCCTTGCGAAAAATCAAATAACCCGTTTTATTTGTCAAAAGTTATAAATTATGATACAACGTGTTCAGAGTATTTTCCTGTTTTTAGTGGCATTGGCCATGGTCGCTGTAGTTTTCCTTCCCATATGGTTTCAGGTAAATCCTGGCCAAACCCAAGCCATGGACCTCACCGCATGGTACCTGACCGTCAAAAGCGTCCCTGATGGGGAAATCATATCGAAATCCGGAAATTATTACATAGGCATATTGGCCATCGCCGCCGGAATACTGGCCCTTTATAGCCTTATGCAGTACAGAAACAGAAAGAGACAGCTGTTCCTCAACATGATAAATGCCTTGGTAATGGGAACGACCCTGGGGCTTGCTGTTTTTGTGAGCTATCAGGCGAACCTGGATTTCAACCCAAAAGTAAGCGGGGCATATGTCATCGGTTTTTATAGCATCATTTTTGCGCTCATCATGAATATCATTGCCAACAGGTTCATCAGAAAAGATGAGATGCTGGTCCGTTCAGTGGACAGGATCAGGTAATTCACCCATGTTTTCACAATAACCGACTGGTTCCTGACTTCCAAAAATCAAGAACCGTCTTGATGTCTTTTTATGAGATATGGTTATAGAAGAGGATTTTTTTGGTTAATCCTTTATTTTATAATAGCCCTGATCCCCGTAGTTATCGGATATGGGGGTAAATTACCTGATTATAGAGGGTTCCTGCTGGAAACCGGGGTTGTGCTGGGCTTTTTGGGGCTTTCCATTTCCGGTTTGCAATTTTTGTTCTCCGGAAGGTTTGTTAGCGTGGCCCCGGCATTTGGTGTGGACAACCTCATTCAGTTTCACAAAGAATTGGGCATTATAGGCGTTGTTTTCTGTTTGGCCCATCCGGCGACGCTGCTTCTGGCTGACCAGGAATTCATTTCTTATTTTGATCCTACAGAAAATCTTCTCAGGGCACTTGCCTTATCGGCAGTAACAGTAGCGATGATCCTGCTCATTGCCACCAGTCTGTGGAGATTGAGTTTTGGTATGAGTTATGAATTATGGCGGTTGGGCCACGGGGTTCTCGCGTTTTTCATGATCTTTATAGGAATCACCCATGCTTTCCAAGTGGGCCATTATATGGAGCCTTTATGGAAAAAAATCCTCTTTGTATTGTTTTTTGGAACGCTGGCTTATTTGCTGGCCCATACCCGGCTTATCAGGCCGTACAAAAACAAAAAGAGAGCCTATTTTATCAAAGAAGTCGTTGAGCAACGTGACTCCTGTTATACCCTTTCTCTAGTCCCTCACCAACAGGAAAGGTTATCCTTCCAACCGGGGCAGTTTGTGTGGATCACCATCAAAAATTCGCCGTTTTCCTTGCAACAGCATCCTTTTTCTATCTCTTCCAGCACAGAAGACCCTGAAATAAAACTCACTGCCAAAGCCTTGGGGGATTTTACCTCCGCCTGGAAAAAGCTGGAACCGGGATGCAGGGCTTTTTTGGAGGGGCCCTATGGGTCGTTTACCCTGAAAGACAAACCTTGCTTTCTTATCATGGGAGGGATTGGCATAACTCCCGCTATCAGTATACTGGAAACATTGAAAGACAAAAAGGATTTCAGAAAATGTACGCTGATCTATGGCAATGAAAATTGGGAGAAAATCCCTTTCAGGGAAAAACTGGAAAACCTTCAATCCATGATCCACTTAAAAGTAATCCACGTGCTGGAAAAACCGCATGCATCCTGGGAAGGGGAAAAAGGCTTGATATCAAAAGAGCTTATCGGAAAATACCTCCCGGAGGAAGTCAACAGCTATGATTATTTTATTTGCGGACCGGAAATTATGATGGATGTGGCAGAATTGGCCCTGAGAAACAAAGGAATAGATTGGAGAAACATATATGCGGAAAGATTTGAAATGGTATAAATAATAGCAAAATCATGCAAAAACAAAGAAAATTACTTTTCCTTGCCATCAGAAGAATCGCAGACTTCGTGGCCTTGCTTTTGCTGATTGCTTCTATCATCATCGCTGCCCGTATCATTTAATTGATGCCTGAAAGGGACAAACTCCTATTTTTCTCTATTTTTATACAAAAACGTATTCATTATGAAAACAGAAACTTTGGCCATACATGCCGGCAACCAAATCACGGATTCCAGGAAGCCCGTAATCCAACCCATTACCCTTTCCACCACTTTTATGCATCATGAGGGGTCCATGGTCTATAGCAGGCTGGAAAACCCCAACAGAGAATCTCTTGAAAAAGTGATGGCTTCGCTGGAAACGGGAGCCGATGCAGCCGCATTTTCTTCCGGCAACGCCGCCGGTATGGCGGTTTTTCAGGCACTTCCGGTAGGAACCCACGTGATTGCCCCAAATGACATGTACCATGGGCTCAGGCGGCTACTCACAGAAGTATTCAAAGACAAGCTCAGCGTGGATTTTGTGGATCTTACACAACCGGAAACCGTGGAGAAATCCCTGAAGCCCCATACAGGATTGTTGTGGATAGAAACACCTTCCAATCCACTTTTACAGATATCCGACATCAGGGCATTGTCGGATATTGCCCATAAGAAAAATATCCCGGTGGTCTGTGACAGTACTTTTGCCACACCCATATTCCAAAACCCTCTTGCATGGGGAGCGGACATGGTCATGCACAGCAATACGAAATTTATAGGGGGACACAGTGATGTGATCGGAGGTATCCTGGTAACCAAAACAGAAAATAAAATCTGGGAAAAAATAAAAACCATCCAATCCATTGGTGGGGCCGTTCCATCTCCTTTCGACTGTTACCTGCTCGTAAGAAGCATAAAAACCCTTCCGTACCGCATGAAGGGCCATGAAGAAAATGCCACGCGGCTGGCCGGTTTTTTGGAATCCCACCCCAGGATAGATGAAGTTTACTACCCGGGTTTACCTTCCAATCCCGGCCACCGCACCGCCAAAATGCAGATGTCAGGTTTCGGGGGAGTCCTGTCATTCTTGTTCAAAGGAAGTGCTGATAAAACAGATCAATTTATCGCCAATCTCCAATATTTCACCAATGCCACAAGCCTGGGAGGCGTGGAAAGTCTCATTGAAAGGAGGGCCAAAGTAGAGGGGCCGGGATCCAAAACCCTCCCTAATCTTATCCGGCTTTCTGTCGGCTTGGAAAACATCGAGGACCTTATCAGTGATATGGAAAGCGCATTTGAAAAAATCAGCTGAACCGGATCTCACCGGCTTTTTATTGTATCAGATTGTATCGGCTTTTTATCTCCCGTCCCGGCAGGTTCTTTGACAGGCCTGTCGCCATATTTGCCGATTTTAAGCTCCTTGCCGGCGTTTGCATCTTCCAAGTCTTTGAATTTCAGAAGGGAGACTTCCATGTCAGCACCCGCTTCGATTTCTATTTTCTCCGAATAAATCAACCCCTTTGCCTTTGCTTCTGCCGAAAACCTTGCCAGCCCGCTGACATAAAAATTCCCCAGAACCTCCCCCATCACGCACACTTCAGCAGCATGGATATCTCCTTTGATATACCCGCCCATTCCTATGATCACCTTCTTTTTCGCCATCACATCTCCCATCACATTCCCATCAATCCGGATATCTCCGTTGGCCTCAATATTCCCCGTGACACAAAGCCCCGCAGCAAATACAGACATAGCACTGGCCATTTCCATTTCCTCCTGAATTTTTCTTTCTTTTGACCACATAAAATTACTTTTCTAATATTTCCCGAGCGTTACTGCCGGTCACCTGATTCCTGATGGACATACAGGTTGTTTTTGAAGATGGAAATTATTCTATGAATGACGGCAACCAGTGAAGCAGGGCAGTAGGGTTTTCTGATACCTAATAAAAGAATTTTATGGGATTATTCCAACCCTCTGGGATATTTTTAAGAAAAAATACAGTTTGTTCCTGCCGTATCTCAACCAGCCCATCCTTCCCGGTCCAAACTCCTGTATTGGATGGCTTCTGCAAGGTGCTCTACTTTGATTTCTTCAGAAGCCGCAAGGTCCGCGATAGTGCGCGAAACTTTTAAGATTCTGTCGTATGCTCTGGCGGACAAGCCCAGTCTTTCCATGGCTGTCTTCAACAATGTTTTTCCAGCTGCATTGATTTTGCATACCTCTTTTACCATGTGGGAAGGCATCATGGCATTGCAATAAATGGCGGGGCTTTCAGCAAATCTATCCACCTGATTTTCCCTGGCTAAGGCCACTCTCTCCCTGATTGAACTGCTGGACTCTGATTTTCTATCGGAAGTCATTTCCTCAAATTTAACAGGAGTGACCTCCACATGAAGGTCAATTCTATCCAATAAGGGTCCGCTGACCTTATTGAGGTATTTTTGAACCACTCCCGGCCCACATACACATTCCTTCTCGGGGTGGTTATAATAACCGCAGGGACAGGGGTTCATACTGGCGATCAACATGAAGTTGGCTGGAAAGTCTACGGAGACTTTAGCCCTTGATATGGTCACTTTTCTTTCTTCCAAAGGTTGCCGCATCACCTCCAGCACGGTTCTTTTGAATTCCGGCAGCTCATCCAAAAAAAGTACTCCATTATGGGAAAGGGATATTTCTCCAGGCTGTGGGTTCCCTCCTCCTCCTACCAATGCCACGTCACTGATCGTATGATGGGGCGACCGGAAAGGGCGCTGGGCTATCAGTGAATCCTGCGGCCCCAGCTTCCCCGCTACGGAATGGATTTTTGTGGTTTCCAACGCCTCATGGAGGCTTAATGGAGGTAATATAGACGGCAGCCTTTTTGCGAGCATCGTTTTGCCCGCACCCGGCGGACCGATCATGATCACATTATGGCCGCCGGCGGCTGCGATCTCCATGGCCCTTTTGATGTTTTCCTGACCCTGTACATCCGCAAAGTCAAAAGCATAATCCTGCAGCGAATCATAAAACACGTTCCGGGTATCGGTGACCATCGGGGCGATCTCCGTCTTTCCTTCCAAAAAATGGATGGCCTGCTCCAGGGTATCCACACCTATTATATCAAGGTTATTGACAATAGAAGCTTCTCTGGCATTTTCCATGGGGAGTATGAATCCCCTAAATCCCTTCTTCCTCGCTTCTATGGCTATAGGCAATACGCCCTTAATAGGCCTGAGTCTCCCATCCAAGGCCAGCTCCCCCATAATGATGTAATCCTCCAAAGCAGGGAAAAACACCTGTTCTGAGGCTTGCAGAATTCCCATGGCAATGGGGAGATCGTATGAAGACCCTTCCTTTCTGATATCCGCAGGGGCCAGATTGATGACAACTTTTTGTCTCGGCATTCTGTATCCAAAAAATTTGAGGGAAGATTCAACCCTCTGCTGGCTTTCTTTAACCGCGCTGTCAGGAAGACCTACCATATAAAAACTGGTCCCCTGACCTACATTTACTTCAATGGTGATAAGCTTGGCATCCACACCGGATACCGCGCTGCCAAAAGTTTTAGCGACCATTACTAAAATTTTAAATCAAACAATATAGCATTAAAACAATGTTGAATATACATAATATTTGGTCAAGCCTTCACCGATTTCCAAACATTATTTAAAATTTTCCCTGGGTTTGATGGATGAAGACTCTTTGTCATCCGGCGGGGTTTCTATTTTTTTATCTATCTGCCCCATTTTTACGCCTCGCTCCAAATCAAACACCATGGCCTTCAGTTCTTTCTTATCCAACTCGAGTTGTTTGATTTTTTTACTCAAATTACTCATATACCACATACTCAAACCCCAAGCCGCCAAAAATATCACCAAACCGACCAGCAACCAGGTCACCACATGGGCCGACTCCGGGTACCCTCCCCACATTCTTTCATAAGTGAGGAAATAAACCAACCCTACACCAAAAAACAAGGCCGTTAATAGCTGGAATATATTGTTCAACTTTTTCATATCTATCAGGGTTTAGCTCTCCTAAATATACTAAAAAGACTGGATTAGGGAAAGTTTCTTATACAATCCGTTTTTGTCCATCAACTCATGATGATTACCCCTTTCCACGATTTTTCCGCCATCGATTACAAGGATTTCATCGGCATGCTGTATGGTGCTCAACCTGTGGGCTATTACCAGGGATGTCCGGTTGGCCATCAGCTTGCCCAGCGCCTCCTGAACCAGTCGCTCCGAGGCAGAATCAAGGGCAGACGTAGCCTCATCCAATATCAGGATGGCGGGATTCTTCAAAACCGCCCGGGCTATGCTCAGCCGCTGCCGCTGCCCTCCCGAAAGCTTGGTCCCCCGCTCGCCTATATTGGTGTGGTAGCCATTTTCCAACTCCATGATAAATTCATGCGCATTGGCCACCTTCGCGGCAGCCACAACGCTTTCCTCCGAGGCTTCCGGCATGCCAAAAGCGATGTTGTTGAATACCGTGTCATTGAACAAAATAGACTCTTGTGTTACAATTCCCATCAACTTCCTTAGGTCATCCAGTCTGTATTCCTTTATATCCACGCCATCTATCTTTACACTTCCCGTATTGGGATCATAAAAACGCGGGACCAGGTCCACAATGGTTGATTTACCTCCGCCCGAGGGACCGACCAATGCAATGGTCCTGCCCTTTTCCAACACAAAGTTTATGCCTTTTAATACCGTTTTATCCTGGTAAGCAAAACCTACCTGATCAAAAGTGATGGATTTTTCAAAGGACTTCAGTGATTTCGCCTGGGGAGAAGACACTATTTTGGGTTTTGAGTCCGCCACGGCAAATATCCTCTCGGCCGAAGCCAGGCCACGTTGTATGCTGCTCAGCGCCCGTGAAATTTCCTTAGCGGGATTCAATACCTGGGTAAAAAGAATGATATAGGCGATAAATTCACTTGCACTTAATGCCGATTCGTTGTTCAGTACCAAATACCCCCCATAAAGCAGTATTCCGGCTACCACTGACACCCCCAAAAACTGGCTGATCGGGGAGGCCAACTCATTCTTTCTGGCCATGGAGATGTTTACCGCGGCATAGTAGCCCGTTTCCTGATCAAATTTATCCTTAATATACTCTTTTGCCCCAAAGGCTTTTATCACCCGCATCCCGGAAATGGTTTCATCAAGGATATTCACGATTCTACCTAATGATTCCTGGCTTTGTACCGCTGTTTTCCTCAGGCGCTTAGTGACGTACCCGATGATGGCACCGGAGACGGGAATAAGTAGGATCGTAAACACCGTAAGTTTGACCGACATGAAAAACAAAACGGAAAAATAAAGGATAACCGTTACCGGCTCTTTGAAAACCACCCTCAAAGATTGGACTATGCTGTTTTCCACCTCTTGGATATCGTTGGTCATTTTTGATATCAGATCGCCTTTCCGCTCATCGGAAAAATAACCCATGTGCATGTTTGACACCGTGTCAAAAATGTTCATCCGCATCCCTTTAATAATGTCTGCCCGGACCTTTGCCAAAACCACGCCGGATAAATAGGCAAATAGGTTGGAAAGAAAGACGGACACCACAATGATGGAGCAGACATATACCAGCGTTCCGAATTTCCCATAAAGAGCGGCCACCTGGAGAAAATAATGGTTAAAAAGGTGGAGGAAATATTGTATGGAAAGGGAAAACTCAGGTTTCTGGCTGTACTGCTCAAGCTCCCCAGGCCCCACTTGTTCAAAGATCACGTCAAAAAGCGGTTTGAGCAAGGTGAAATTCAACAAGCCGAAAATGATCGACAACAACGCGTATACCACATAAAACGGGAAATACCTTCTGTAAGGTCTGGCGTAGGAAAGTATCCTTAAATAAGTTTCCATAAGAAAGCTTCAGAATCAAGCCGCAATTTATGACTTTTTATGGCTATCCCCATCCGCACCTATCCTTACTTATGCATAATGTAACGAAAGCCATCTTCAATCCCTTAAAAATGGTGATCAAACCTGGCCATGTTGAGCCGCAAAGACACCTGACCAAACCCAGTGGTTTCCATCCCATCCTCCGCCGGCCTTTTTAGCGCCCGGATGGCCTGGGAAAATTCTAAAAAAAGATTGTGCTTCAGCATATAACTGGAGCGTACAGAACCCATGGCAACGTGGTTTTTATCCCCCTGACCTATATAATTCCCGAAAAGTGCTGTGCTGTTATCCAGCCTGTTTTTGAGAACATCGCCTCCATAATTGTCCTCCTGGGAAGGGTCCGTGCCGAAATATTGATACATAAAGGTTCCCTGAAAACTCAGCCTGGGAATGGGCTGGTAGCGGATGATGGTCACTGCTTCCCTGAAATTCGCTCCAAGTGGATGAGTCAGAGGGGTCCTGTAATTGCTGAACGATTGATATTCAAATTTTTCCTGATAGGTAAAGGGCCTGACCTGGTTATACTCCAGCTGCCAATCAAGATTGTTGATCCCTGCCACATTTATGTATTTATACCCCAATTGAACGCCATGCTTGTTTCTCCTCGACCCGCGGCCGGTTATCCTGAAAAACTCATCAAAAACGAATTCGTCCAAAACAAACTGACCGTACACCTGCATATTCCTGGCCAGGTTCCATTTTAAATCCGCACCCATCATGACCTTATCCGGGGTCCCCAACTGGTGTTCTACCCATCGATAGAAAATCAAAGGGTTCAAATAATTCCAGTCCAACCGGTTGGCCATTACGGATTCAAACAGGCCTATATTCAATCTTTTGCCGAGATTCATGCCCAGTCTGTGAAGGGAAAACCATTTTTGGGGATACCTGCCATCGGTGGGAAAACCCCTCTCATAAATAATGTCCGCATTCATCTGGGCCCAGAGGTTGGTGAAATCAAGTTTCCATACTTTGGTGTTGACTTTCAGAAACATGTAGGGATTGGAGAAATCAGATAGAATCAATGACCTGTACCCTTCGCCGATAAAGTTCCGGTCCTGCCCCATCTGTACATGGATGTGCCTGGTCGCCTGAAAGTCCACATAGGCCATGGCTGAAAAATAACTGTATCCCTCGTTGCCGTAGCGCTTCCAAAAACCCTCTCCCGGCACAGCGCCATTGTAGACCGCGTACTCCCTGACCCAGCCGGGGTATACCAGATCCGTGGATGTCAGAAAAGTATAGAAGCCGACCTTTCTGTCAATGCTGCCCCTGACTTCTACCCCTCTTGTATTTCTAAACCTCCAATCCCTTCCAGTCTCGACACCTCCCTGGAAATAAATTACGGGGTTTACATGCACATCAAAAACGCTGTCCCGGTAATAAAAAAAATCTGACGGGGTTTTGTAAAAGTTCTTTCCCAAGCTTTTTTTTGCAACCGGGGCCTCTTCTTCATGAAATTCCCAGCTGTCCTGGCGGAGGTACCGGAGATTAAAAAGGTCCGACCGGCTCTCCATAAATAGGTTTTCCTCAAAATTCTTCAAAAAATCCGCTAACTGATCTCTTCTATAAGGCTTGGTCCCCGTATGAAAGGTTCCCGAGAAGCTTCCATTGAGGATCTCATAACGATCAATAAGATGATAATAATCCCTGTTATAGGGGATATATGCACTCTGTGCCCGAACGTGGACCATCCCCGTTAAAATGACTAAGCCCAGCACAAAAAATAACCTCATGCTTCAAGAAATTTTTGACAAGTTATTTGAAAATACAGCGGCCAATATAGTCTTTTTCGATGATGTTTATGGCCAATGAGGACCATTCTATCGATAAAGAGGGCAAAGTTACTCAAGTTATTCACATTTAGAACGCAAAGTTTTGGAGGGAATGATAAAAAGGGGTAAATTTGTGCCTCAATTTGAAATGGGAGAAAATAACAGGCAATACAATGAAAAAAGACATTCATCCTAATTACAGAGAAGTGGTATTCTATGACACTTCCAGCGATTATAAATTCATAACCAAATCCACCATAGAAACCAGTGACAGCATCACTTGGGAGGATGGAAAAGATTATCCTTTGGTGAAGGTTGAGGTTAGTTCTGCTTCTCACCCATTCTATACCGGTAAGAAAATGCTTCTGGACACTGCGGGTAGGGTTGAGAAATTCAACAGAAGATATAAGAAAAAATAAGATTTTTCCTTTTCTGACAGAGATTAGGTCTACCGAAAGTTTATTTCCGGTAGACTTTTTTATTTTTGTGCCATGGATAACGTTATTCTGTTTGATGATCCTAAAATAAGAGGCAACCTGTTGCCCTTGACTTTTACAAGGCCTGTGGCTGATATCCGGGTCGGGATACTAAAAATCAGTGAAAAATGGGAGAAGCATCTGCAAAGCCCCGTCGGTTTTCACACTCAGGAATATTTGGGCGCGAAGTTTTCTGCCAGAACAGGCCCTTCACTGTATATCAATGGTGCGCTTTGCCCGGATGAGGCGGTATTGCGGGCCATTTCCCAATTGGAAAAAAATGGGTCCCTTTGGCACAATGATACCCTGCTGGCGACTTACCTTGATGACCCCTCGTATCTGAAAACCACCCATATTCCGCAAAAAACAGTTACCCTGTTGGATCAAGCTACTCTGGTGACAAAAAGCTGGCATATTTTCCAATACAACGGCAGTGAAATAAGGAAAGACTATGACCTGCTCACCAAAAGACGGGTATCATGGGGGACGGAGGACCCTTATACCCACATGTACAATGAACGGGATATCTTCATAGAAAAAGGCGCCAAAATAAAAGCAGCCATATTAAATGCCGAAAACGGGCCTATATACATCGAGAAGAACACGGAGATCATGGAGGGCTCGGTGATCCGGGGACCATTTGCGCTGTGTGAAGGTTCTTCTATCAGTATGGGGGCCAAGATGAGGGGAGATATTACGGTAGGCCCAGGGTGCAAAGTTGGCGGTGAGGTATCCAATTCCGTTTTCTTCGGCTTCAGCAATAAATCCCACGATGGTTATATGGGAAACAGTGTGGTCGGTGAATGGTGCAATTTCGGCGCCAACACGGTGACTTCCAACTTGAAAAACAACCACAGACCGGTGAAAGTATGGGATTACACAAAGGGAGGTTTTTCGGATACCGGGCTTCAGTTTTGTGGTTCGATAGTAGGTGATCATGCTAAATTTGGCATAGGAACCATCCTCAATACCGGTACAGTAGTGGGAGTCGGGGCCAATGTGTTTGGCGAAGGCTTCCCCCGCAAATTTGTATCTTCATTTGCCTGGGGAGGGGCGGCAGGATTCAGCACCTTTAAGCTTAGGGAATTTGAAGAGACGGCCAGCAAGGCCATGGAGTTCAAAGGAAAAGTCTTTGACGAAACGGACAGGTCCATTTTACAAAAGATTTTCGAAATCACGAGACCTTACAGAATCTGGGATAAAGAATTTTAACAAAGGTTACCAAAAAATGCTGTTTTCATCCATACCGGGCTTGCAGGAAACCAAAGAAAAGCTGGTCCATGCCATACAAAAAGATCATCTGGCCCATGCCCTGTTGTTTCATGGCAGGGAAGGCAGTGCGAACCTGGCGCTGGCGCTGGCGTTGGCCACCTACATCAACTGTGAGCAAAAAGGGGAAAACGATGCCTGCGGTAGCTGTAGTTCCTGTCAGAAAATGGAAAAGCTGGTCCATCCTGATGTGAATTTTTCCTTCCCTATCCCGAGCAGCCTGGTTAAGGAGGATGATACGGAAAATAAAAAACAAATAGACACCCTGGCTTTATGGCGTTCGTTTGCCTTGGGAAAGACCTATGGCAATCTGTATGACTGGAGTGTTCACTCGGGTTTCGAAAAGCAGATGGCCATTTCCAAAGGGGCCGCAAAACAAATCATAAAAACCCTTTCTTTGAAATCATTCGAAGGGGGATATAAGATGATGCTGATATGGGCACCGGAAACCATGCATGTGGCTGCAGCAAATGCCATCCTCAAAATTCTGGAAGAGCCACCTGCCAAAACCCTCTTTCTGATGGTTTCCCATCAACCGGAAAACCTGCTTACGACGATACAGTCCCGCACACAAAAAATCATGGTCAGGGGATTTACAGATGAGGAAATACAGTCCCATCTGGTAGCTCAGGGAATGTGCAGCAAAGAAGCCGCCGGGCAGATATCCCCCCTGGCAGATGGCAATATGAGAGAAGCCTACATCTTGTCCGGGGGAGTGGAGGACAGAAATACCGTCCTGTTTAGGGATTGGCTTAGGCTTTGCTTCTCAGTGGATATCAACAATATCCTGTCTCAATCAGAAGCTTTGGCGGACATGAATAAGGAAGTCCAGAAAACGTTGATTCTGACGGGAATCAATACCATGAGGGAATGCCTTTTGAACAAGGCACAGACGGAGCACCTGATGCGCAGCAGCATTGAAGACAGGGAATTTATCGGCAAACTCAGCACCCATGTGCTCAATGAGAAAAAAATCATGCAGATTTACCAGAAGCTCAATGAGGCCCATTATCACCTTGAAAGAAATGCCAACACAAAGATCCTGTTTCTTGACCTGTCCTTTAACCTCGCCAAAATTCTCAAAAGTCAGCCTCAATCATGAAACCGGGCGTGACAAAAACGACACACACGGGGATGATTATATATCATGCGACGCGGCCATTGAAAAACATATTATAATCATATGAAACCAAACATGACGCAAGCGACACACAGAGGGATGCCCCGATAGCCCCGATAGCTATCGGGGGGGAAAACATGCGAGGTTCCATCTGACCATTGAAAAACAATTATAAACAGATGAAATCGAGCATGACGGAACCGTCACAAACTGGGATGATTATCTATCATGCGAGATTCCATGCCTGCATGCTGAAGTGCATTACGGCACGCAAGCATGTGGCCTATTGAGAAAAATTATAATCATATGAAACGGATCATTGGAAGGAAAGAAAAAATATCGTTCCCAGAATGGAATATCCAGGAAATAACCGCCAAAGTGGATACCGGCGCTTATAACGGCGCCATCCATTCGATGTACGCAGAAGAAATGATTGAAAACGGAGAAAAGGTGCTTTATTTTCAAATATTGGATCCCCGGCATCCGTTTTTTAAAGATAAAAAACTCAGAACCGGCCGCTATACGGTCAAAAAAGTCAAGAATTCATTCGGACATATGGAAAAACGCTTTTTGATCAAGACCACCATCAGTATCTTTGGTGAGGAATTCGAAGCGGGATTTACCCTTTCCGACAGGTCCGAAATGAAAAATGCGGTGCTTTTGGGAAGAAGGGTTTTGAAGGGAAGGTTTTTGGTAGATGTGGATAAATCATATACAGCCAAGGCGCAAAAAAACAAATAACACTCAATTTTCGATGAAAATCGCCATATTATCCAGAAACCAACACCTCTATTCTACCAGGAGGCTGATGCAGGCCATCCAAGAGGCAGGACATCAAGCCATGGTGGTGGATCATTCCGCATGTGACCTGGTCATAGAACAAAACGGGCCTTCCATTATTTACAAAGGGGAAAAACTCCATGAAATAGATGCGATCATTCCCAGAATCGGTGCCTCGGTAACTTTCTACGGTACCGCCGTGGTCAGGCAATTTGAATTGATGGGGGTGTTTTCCGCGATCGAATCCCAGGCGATAGTCAGAAGCCGTGATAAGCTCCGAAGCTTGCAGATTCTTTCCAGAGAAGGGCTGGGAATGCCAAAAACGGCTTTTACCAATTTCTCCAAAGGAGGTGAAAAGCAACTCGTTGAGATGGTGGGCGGTGCGCCTTTGATCATCAAGTTACTGGAAGGCACCCAAGGTCTGGGAGTGGTGCTGGCAGAAACAAGAAAAGCAGGCCAATCCGTGATAGAGGCTTTTCATGGACTGAAAGCCAGAATCATCGTGCAGGAATTCATCAAAGAGGCGAAAGGCGCAGATATCCGGGCGTTCATCGTTAATAACAAGGTGGTGGGGGCTATGAAACGGCAAGGAGCCGAGGGAGAATTCCGCTCCAACCTCCACCGGGGCGGAAAAGCCGAAGTCATCAAACTCAGCCGGGATGAGAGGATGGCTGCACTGAATGCGGCCAAAGCCTTAGGGCTCTCCATTGCGGGTGTGGACATGCTGCAATCATCAAGGGGTCCGCTGATCCTGGAAGTGAACAGCTCTCCGGGATTGGAAGGAATTGAAAAAGCCACAGGTGTCAATATCGCCGGAAAAATTGTGGAATTCATCGAACAATCCGTATTAAAAAAAACCATCAAACGAAAAACAAATAACTCATGAAGCCAATCCGCATCGGGACAAGAGGAAGTAAGCTGGCATTGTATCAGGCAAATCATGTGGCAGATTTACTGAGTTTACAGGGACTGGAATATGAAATCGTCACCATTGACACCAAAGGGGATAAAATCCTTGATGTTTCCATCTCCAAAATTGGCAGCAAAGGGGTTTTCACTGAGGAATTGGAAGACCAGCTAAAAAGCGGAGCAATAGACATCGCCGTTCACAGCGCGAAGGATCTTCCTTCGAGACTTCCTGATGGATTTGAAATCATCGCTTTTACGGAAAGAGAAAAGGTGAATGATGTCATCATCAGCCACAAAAAGGACCTTCCGGATTTCACAGACAGTCAGAGCCGACTGGTTTTCGGTACTTCTTCAACCCGGAGGGTAGCCACGCTGCTGCATTATTACCCCCACATCAAAACCACAGAAGTAAGGGGAAATCTCCAAACAAGGATCTCCAAAATGGAAAATGGCGCGTGTGATGCCCTGTTATTGGCTTATGCCGGTGTCCATAGAATGGGTTATGACCATATGATTATAAAGGAACTTCCTCTGGAAACATTCACCCCGGCGGTGGGGCAAGGTTCCATCGCCGTGGAAGCTTCTGATAGACTGGCCCCCGACTTACGGAAAGAAATCACGCGGGTTGTCCATCATCCCGCCACAGGGTATTGTCTTGAGGCAGAACGGAGCTTTCTTAAGGTGTTGGAAGGAGGCTGCAGCATTCCGGTATTTGCCCTTGCCCAGTTTTCGTCGGACACAAAAATCACCCTCAAAGGAGGAATCATCAGTCTTGATGGGAAAAAGATCATTTCCGAACAGGTAAGTGACTCCCTTGAGGAAGCCAGGTCAATCGGCCAAGCATTGGCCGAATCCGTACTGGCCAAAGGAGGGGACAGCATTTTAAAAGAAATCAGAAAGCACATTAAATAAAAAATCAGCATGTTAAAAATCACGTGTGGCTTACTTCTGCTTATAACTTTAGCGGCCTGTTCGACCGAAAAGGATTACCTGGTTACCATAGAAACAAAATACGGAAATATGTATGCCATCCTTTATGATGAAACTCCTAAGCATAAGGAAAATTTCGTCAAGCTCGCTCAGGATGGCCGTTACGATTCCACAGAATTTCACCGGATCATAGAAAATTTCATGGTCCAGGGTGGTGACGTTTTTTCCAAAGAAAACTTGCCTCAGGAAGAATGGTACACCCTTCCGGCAGAATTCAATAAGAACCGTATCCATGAAAAAGGAAGCATCGCCGCTGCCAGGCAGGGGGAAAACATCAATCCTGAAAGAAGATCAAGTGGGTGCCAGTTTTACATTGTCCAGGGTCAGGTGTATGAAAAAGATGCCCTGCTGACTGATATTCGGAAACTTCAGGAAGCTTTCGGTAAATTTGTACAATTGGACCGCAACAAAGACCTGAGGGAAAAATATATGGATTTGTATGAAAGGAAAGAATTTGACAGCATCAATGGTTTGATGCTGTCAAAAAAAGACGAATTGGAATCCTTCTTCAATCTTGATTTATCCAGCAACAAGAGAGCAAATCAAATCGAAGCCTATACCACGGTAGGAGGAACCCCTCACCTGGATGACACCTATACGGTCTTTGGTAAAGTCATTGAGGGATTGGATGTTATGGAAAAAATTGCCGCAGAAGAAACAGATCCAATGGACAAACCTAAATCACCGGTCTACATGAAAGTTGCGGTGGAACTCATCAACAAAAAAGAAATTACACATCAATATGGTTACCAATATCCCGAAAAGCAATAAATCAAAGATTCTTGTAACAGGTGCGAACGGGCTTTTAGGTCAAAAAATTATTGAAAGTATCCTTCAGGAAAATGAATACCGTGCTGTAGCCACTGGGAAAGGCAACAGCAGGCTTCCTTCAGACTGGTATGGTCATGAATATTACACCATGGACATCACTGACCGTGATGAAGTAATGGAGGTTTTTGAAACTACCCGTCCGCATTTTGTTATCCACGCAGCTTCCATGACCGATGTGGACAGGTGTGAAGTGGTTAAAGACACCTGTTATGACCAAAATGTCAACGGTACCCTCAACATCATTGCGGCATGCCAGCGATTCCGTTGCCACCTGATTTTTGTTTCGACTGATTTTATATTTGATGGCAAAGAGGGCCCCTACGACGAGCAGTCCAAGCCTCATCCGGTCAATTATTATGGAACCACCAAGCTGGAAGCCGAAAGGGCTGTGCAAAACAGTGGCATTCCCCATGCGATTGTCCGCACCAACCTGGTGTATGGGATTGCCCATGAGCTTCACCGTTCCAACATTATCCTCTGGGTAAAAAAAAGGTTGGAGTTGGGACAGGAAATTGAGATGGTGGATGACCAGTTCCGTACGCCCACGCTGGCGGAAGACCTTGCTACAGGATGTTTGCAGGTCGTCGCTCAAAAAGCCACAGGTATCTTCAACATATCCGGAAAGGACCTGCTTACTCCCTATGACATGGGAATCCTGACCGCGGATTATTTTGGCCTCGACAAGAAAAAAATAAAGAAAACGGATTCTTCTAAATTCACGCAAGTGGCTGCCAGGCCCTTGAAAACCGGTTTGATCATCAACAAGGCGAATAATGTATTGGGGTTTGAGCCGAGAAGTTTCACCGAAGGAATTGATATTTTGGCAAAACAGCTTAAATTAGCCGATCACAATAATTAAAATTTCTTTTTTCAGACTAATATTAATATAATCCATCAACCTATCATGCAGAAAGGAGTAAAAACACCTTCGAGGGGCCAGTGGGGTTCAACATTTGGTTTTATCATGGCAGCGGCGGGTTCGGCAGTGGGATTGGGGAATATCTGGAGGTTTCCCTATATCACTGGTCAGAATGGCGGCGGTGCTTTTGTATTTGTATATGTTATCTGTGTGCTGTTAATAGGCCTGCCCCTTCTGCTCAACGAAATTGCTTTAGGCAGAAAATCAGGAAAAAACCCGGTTGGTGCCATTAAGGTAACCGGCGGAAACAGGTTCTGGCAAAGCAGTGGCGTCCTCTGCGTGCTGGTATGTTTTGCGGTGCTCAGTTACTACTCCGTCATCGCAGGATGGACCATTGGCTATATTTTCACTGAGCTGATCAATATCCCCGTAGACTTTGCGGTTTTTGTTCAGACTCCCCTGTATGTGGTGCCGCTATGTATGCTCTTTATTTTACTCACCATAGCGGTGGTCTTGGGAGGTGTATCGGGAGGTATTGAAAAAGCTGCCAAATTCCTGATGCCCATCCTGTTTATCATCATCGTGCTCATTGCGGCCCGTTCTGTCACGCTTCCCGGAGCCGGGGCGGGTATAGAATATTATCTATCACCGGATTTTTCCAAAATCAACGGCCGGGTGGTCCTTTCTGCCTTGGGCCAGGCCTTTTTCAGTATGTCGGTGGGCTGGGGGTTGATGATCACATTTGGCTCCTATCTGCCTAAAGAGGGCAACATCATCCAGTCATCAGGCTGGATAGCCGGGATGGACAGTATTGTAGCTTTAATGGGAGGTCTGATGATTTTTCCCGCATTATTTGCTTTATTGCCTGGAGTGAGTCCCGATGAAGGACCTGCATTGGTCTTTAATGTGCTCCCCCGGGTATTTGACCAAATTGAGCCCTTCGGGAATATCATAGGCTCCATGTTTTTTGTGCTGCTGTTTGTCGCCGCCCTCACCTCGAGCATCTCTATGCTGGAAGTGCCTGTGGCCTACTTTATAGATGAAAGGAAGTGGAGCCGGAGAAAAGCCACCTGGATTATCGGTGTGGCGGCCATGCTCCTAAGCATCCCGTCCTCGCTGGCGGCTGTCCAAGGCAATGTTTTCAACCGTTTCCATTTTAATTTCTTTGGCAGGGATATATTCGGTTTCTTTGACATGATGGATTTCTTCTTTGGTACGTTGGCCGTGGTGTTGATCTGTCTGATGCTCAGCCTGTATACCGGGTGGGCAAAAAAGATCGGCGACTATGCCAGCGAACTCAGCATGGGCGCCCCGGGCTTTCAGGGATTTCCAAAAAGGGCCTGGATATTTTTCATCAAATGGATCTGCCCTGTCGTCATCATTCTCGTGCTGATGAACATGGTAGGCGTATTCGGAGAACCCGGAGAAGTGGCTTAATGACCTGAATTCGACGCTAACTATCGAAGATTTTAACGTAAGTAAAACACGCATAGCGGGTGAAATTATTGTACCCCCGTCAATCTCAGGTTAATATCAAACACCGGCAATCCGAATTCCCATGGAAATTGAACATCACTTTCATTGCCCCTACTGTCTGGCTGAAATATCCGTGCTTTTGGACCCCAGTGTGCCGCATCAGGAAATATAGAGGATTGTGAAGTTTGTTGTAATCCCATCCAAATCAGTTACAGCATCGAAAACGGCGATCTTCACTCCTTTTTTGCAAGTGGCATAGATCAGTGAATTTTTTGCTGTCTTTTTGCTGTTTTTTAGGATCCAAGACCTTATTTTTAGTTTCTAAACCATTCTTTGATGATGATAAAAAAACTACTTTTATGCTGTCTTGTTTTGGGGACAGCAACAACAAAAACGACCATTGCGCAAATAGAAGAAGAGATCAAAACAGCTGGACAGATTTATGCTTACGCACAGATTCATGGTGACCACGAAGTGCTGTTGGATTTCACCTACCCCGTTCTAATCGAAAAGATAGGGGGCCGCAGTGCCATGAAAAACATGCTTGCGCAAATCCATGAAACACAAAAAGCAAACGGACAGCAGCTTACCTCCCTTAAAATCTCCGACCCTATACAGTCTGTCAGGGTAAAAGATGAAATCCATGCCATCGTCCCCATTGTCACCACGACTGCCGTTCCGGGAGGTACGTTGATCACAGAGGGAAACCTGATAGCCGTAGGCACGCATAACCGGCAGAACTGGTATTTTATTGAAACCACTTCATTGGATGAAAGAAACATCACCAAAGTCTTACCTCTTTGGAATCACAGTTTGACCTTGCCCTTTAAAAGGCCGCCGGTTTTTAAGGAGCACGAACCTTAAAACATCATTTGTTTTTCCTGGCAGCCTCCATCCTGTCCCACCATGTTTTCTCCAAGGCCCTTAGGTCATTGAATTCCCCTGCTCCCAGGAGCCATTCCCCTCCGTCAATGGTAATGACCTCTCCATTGATAAAGGCGGAAAAATCAGACAGGAGATACGCTGCCAGGTTGGCTAATTCATGGTGTTTCCCCACCCGGCCCAAGGGTACCCGCTTGGCGGGATCAAATTTGTCAGCAAGCTCTCCTGGCAAAAGCCTTTCCAGTGCTCCTTCTGTGGGAAAGGGACCGGGGGCGATGGCATTAGAACGGATTTGATAAGGTGCCCATTCCACAGCAAGTGAACGGGTCATGGCCAGCACACCCGCTTTTGCGGCCGCACTGGGAACCACATAGCCTGAACCGGTAAAAGCATAAGTCGTCACAACACTTAAAAAGTTACCGCCTGTCTTTTCATCGATCCAGCGCTTCCCGGCCACAAGCGTCACATTGGCGGTCCCTTTTAAGACGATGTCCAGTATGGTATGAAAAGCATTCGCCGACAACCTCTCCGTCGGACTGATGAAGTTGGCTGCTGCATTGTTGACTACGGCATGCACTTGTCCAAAATGAGATGTAGCCGCATCAAACATCCCCTTTACCTGCCCATAGTCACGTATGTCACAGGCTAACGGTAAAATACTTCTTCCTGAAGATTTTCTCAGTTCTTCGGCAGTAGCTTCGAGTACACTGAGTTTTCGGCTGCTTATCACCACATTGGCACCGAGAGAGAGAAAGCAGGCTGCCATGGATTTTCCCAATCCGGTTCCCCCACCAGTGACGAGAATGGTTTTATTTTTCAGGGCATCTTTGACCAACATCCCTTCGGCATGATTCATGATAATTGTTTTTTTCGGTAAACACGGTAACAGTTACCACTCAAATTACAAAAAATAACCCATGTTAAAGAATATTAAAAATATTGCCGCTTATTTAACTAATTTTAAACGTTTAATATCCACTCCATGGGGAAGTTTGTAAAAAAGTATTTTCTCAACGGTGCAGCCGGCCGTCGATGCTTCATCGGGTTCATGCTGCTTTCAGCCTGTAATACGGACGAATTAAGAAGGTTACAGGTAGACCAGTCATTTGAAGGGGAAGAGATATATCTCATTTCCAATGTATTGGATGAACACCTGCTATTGGCTTTCCATTCCTATGAAAAATACCGGGACACCCTTTTTACTGCCACCTTGGCGGATTGCCCGGTGGTGAATATCATCGAAAATGAAGATGTGGATGAAAATGACCGAAAGGTGCATTTGGACTACATTCTCCCCAATTGTGAGGGCGCGCCTGCAACCAGACGCGGGCGGATCGTGCTGACCTTTGGAAAGTCACCTTCCACCGAAAAAGACAGCGTGAAAATATCCTACGAAGGATATAGTGTGAATGGAGTTGAAATCACAGGCAGCAGGATGCTGAATCTACTCGCCAATGGAAGAAACAGACAGTTGTTTTCGGATATGGCAGAGGATATCATTATAGAAAATGACGTGGGATCAAGCAGCAGGGTGAGTTTTGCCTTTGAGCATGAATTGGCCATCAAAGACAGAATCCTTACCGAATCGGTGAGCACAGGAAACTTATCGGGCAGAAACTGGACAGGCAAAACAATAAGCATGGATATCTCACAGCCTAAACATATGGTAAAAACCTGCTGGGATCAAAAGAAATTCCGGCCGGTTGCAGGAGAGGAAAGGTGGACCGTGGAAAGGACAGAAGTACCCGATGTCGTCCATAGACTGGTTTATTCCAGTGATGAGGGTTGCGAAACACGGTCAATTATTTTTCTCTCAGAAGGGGTGCAAATGGAAAAAAGGCCATGAGTACAGTGGGTGAATGGGGACCGGGTTCCCCGGATCCCTGTTCCCTATTTCCTGAATACTGAGTTAATAGTGAATAGGGAAAAGAGAACAGGAGTTTCCGTCCGATTCCCTGTTCCCCCGTTTCCTGAATATAAAAATACCATAGGAGTATGATTTTCAGTGAACGCCCCTATGGTAGTTAAGGTTATAAACCGCTTATTGGCTTGACACCGTCAGCAGTCAATCAGTATCGGTAATAATCCGGCTTGAACGGCCCTTGGGTTTTTACACCTATGTAGGCAGCCTGATCTTCACTCAATTCATCCAGTTCCGCACCTAGCTTCTGCAGATGCAAAGCAGCCACCTTCTCATCCAGGTGTTTCGGCAATACATATACGCCTGCTTGGTATTTATCTGTATTTTTCCAAAGTTCTATCTGGGCCAGTGTCTGGTTGGTAAAGGAATTGGACATGACAAAAGAAGGGTGTCCCGTGGCACAACCCAGGTTTACCAACCTTCCCTCTGCCAGGATAATGATATCCTTGCCTTCTACGTTATAGAGGTCCACCTGAGGTTTGATCTCGTCTCTGGTATGTCCGTAGTTTTTGTTCAACCAGGCCATGTCGATTTCGTTATCGAAATGTCCGATGTTGCAAACGATCGCCTTGTCTTTCATAAGGCGGAAATGTCTTTCACCAATGATGTCCTTGTTGCCGGTGGCTGTGACAACAATATCGGCCTCCTTCACGGCATCCACCATTTTCTTCACGGCAAATCCATCCATTGAAGCCTGCAACGCACAGATAGGATCTATTTCAGTAACAATCACCCTGGCTCCTGCCCCTCTTAAAGAAGCCGCAGAACCCTTCCCCACATCACCGTATCCAGCAACGACGGCTACTTTTCCCGCCATCATCACATCCGTTGCCCTTCTTATCGCATCCACGAGGGATTCCTTACAACCGTATTTGTTGTCAAATTTTGATTTGGTTACCGAGTCATTTACATTAAACGCCGGCAATGGCAATGTGCCGTTTTTCATCCTTTCATACAGCCTGTGAACCCCGGTGGTTGTCTCCTCCGACAAGCCCTTGATGCCCGACACCAATTCCGGATATTTATCCAATACCATATTGGTCAGGTCCCCGCCGTCATCCAATATCATGTTCAACGGCTTTCTATCTTCCCCAAAAAACAAGGTCTGTTCAATACACCAATCAAATTCTTCCGCTGTCATACCCTTCCAGGCATAAACACTGATCCCTGCCTCAGCCATGGCCGCCGCGGCATGGTCCTGGGTGGAAAAAATGTTGCAGGAAGACCAGGTCACCTCCGCTCCCAGGGCAATTAAAGTCTCTATAAGCACCGCAGTCTGAATGGTCATGTGTAGACAACCCGCTATCCTTGCCCCCTTAAGGGGTTGTGATGTGCCATACTCTTCCCTCAAAGCCATCAGGCCCGGCATCTCACTTTCTGCAAGCCGGATTTCCTTTCTTCCATATGATGCCAAGGAGATATCCTTGACCTTATATTTGATGTATTTTTCCGATTTAATTGTAGTCATCTTTAATCAAAATATGGTTTAAAAGAGTTAGTATTCAAAATTACTAATTCAACTAGACAAAAGAAAATTTTGGACTCTATACGAATCTTATTTCCTTGAACCCATAACTTTGAATCCTATCGTTTTGTTTCATCACCAAAAGGTTTCCCATGGGGTCAATCCCGGTGATTTTTCCCCAAAAAAGCGCCTTCTCATCCTGATACCAGGCCCAAACATCAAAACGGTACAAGAAATGGAGATAATAATCTTTGATTTCGTCCAACGACCCTCTCTTCAATTTCAGATACCATTTTTCGATCTGAGTGACCAGGGATCTGAAAACTTCATCTATATCAAGCTCGGCCCCTGCCAACATGGCTAAAGAAACAGCATTGGGAAAGGGGAACCCGATTTGATTTACATTGAGCCCCAGACCCACCACTGAGCTTTCTATGCCGTGTGAACTGACGCTGTTTTCTATCAGCATCCCCCCTATTTTCCCCCTTTGATCATGCATAAAATCATTGGGCCATTTAATCTTAATGTCAGGGACGAATTCGGATATCGCCTCGTGGATCCCTCCGGAAAGCGCCATATTCAAGCCAAACTGCTCGGTAGCGTCAAGAAAAAGCGGGGTAAGCACTAAGGAAAAGGTCAGGTTTTTTCCGGGTTCGCTGTACCATTTGTTTCCCCGTTGCCCTTTCCCTTTTGTTTGCCTGGCGGTGATCACTATCGTTCCTTCCCGGGCCGCCCCGGAGCGGAAAAGCGATATGGCCGTGTCATTAGTTGAATGACACTCTGTCATATTTATGATTTCTTTCCCCAAAAAAGCAGTATTGGCAAGGATTTTATGCATCTTTCATTAGTTATTTTACCCCATAATCAGGATATTTAAAATCCATAACGTCTGGAGTAAAATGGTAGATCAAAACAAAAATAGTAAATTATATATATGACGGCAGAGGAGCTGAGTAAAGTTATAGTAAAAGGGATGGAAGAAAAGAAAGCTTCCGATATTGTGGTCATGGACCTCAGGGAAATCAAAAGTACCGTGACTGATTTTTTTGTAATCTGTTCGGGCTCATCGGATACGCAATTAGAAGCCATTTCCAATTCGATAGAAGAAGAAGTCCTGAAAGCCAACAAGGAAAGCCCATGGAGAAGTGAGGGAAAAACTAACCGCCAGTGGATATTGATGGATTATGTCAATGTCGTAGCCCACATATTTATGAAGGATAAGCGGGAATTCTATCAGTTGGAGGAACTATGGGGAGACGCAAAAGTCACCAAGATAAGCACGTAAGAAAGTTAATTTAAACTTTCATTTTTTAATTTCGTTTTACAAAAAGTTTATTGAAATAATAATACCGAGATGAGTGATAAAAATAAATCGAAAAAATTTGTACCAAAACCTCCCCAAAAACCAAACTTCCAGCTTTGGTTGATCATCACCGCGGTGATTGTGTTGATAGGGGTAACCTGGTTCAACCAAAACACGGCAGTAGTGGAGATCACGATGAAGCGTTTTGAAGACATGGTGCTGAGCAATGATGTGAAAAAAGTGGTGGTGATCTATAATCAGAACTATGTAGAGGTGACGCTGAAGGAAGAAGCTTTAGAAAACCAACGATACAGGGATGAACTTGAATCCCAAAACCGTTTCTATAATCTATCCGGCCCCCACTATAAAATCAATGTGGCCTCTGTGGATAACTTTATTGAAACTTTCAATTCTCTGGAAGAAAGGCTTCCTGAAGACCAGAGAATAGGTTATACGGCCAAGAAGGAAGAAAGCTGGGGCAATTGGATTTCAAGCTTTGGCTTTCTGATTCTGATATTTTTCCTTTTCTGGATCATGATGAGAAGGATGTCCGGGCCCAGCGGTCCTGGAGGGCAGATTTTCAATGTGGGTAAATCCAAAGCCCAGCTGTTCGACGCAGAAAACAAGGTAAAAATCACCTTTGATAACGTAGCGGGGTTGGATGAGGCCAAAGAAGAAGTGGAAGAGATTGTGGAGTTTCTTAAAAACCCCTCAAAATTCACAAAACTGGGAGGAAAAATCCCAAAAGGAGCCCTGTTGATCGGACCTCCCGGTACAGGCAAAACCCTCTTGGCCAAAGCCGTGGCAGGAGAGGCCGGCGTACCGTTCTTCACCCTGTCGGGATCCGACTTTGTGGAAATGTTTGTCGGAGTGGGCGCTGCCCGGGTAAGGGACCTTTTCAAACAAGCCAAGGAAAAGGCCCCTTGTATCATCTTCATTGACGAAATAGATGCCATTGGCCGTTCCAGAGGAAAAGGCCAGATGCCCGGATCCAATGACGAGCGTGAAAACACTCTCAACTCGCTGCTGGTGGAAATGGACGGCTTCGGAACAGATTCGGGTGTTATCGTCTTAGCGGCCACTAACCGTCCGGACGTATTGGATTCTGCCCTTCTACGTGCCGGTAGGTTCGACAGGCAGATCAGCATCGACAAACCTGACATTGTGGGCAGGGAAGCGATTTTCAGGGTACACCTCGGTCCTATCAAGACCGCTAAAGATGTGGAACCCAAAAAATTAGCCGCACAGACGCCCGGTTTCGCCGGCGCCGAAATTGCCAACGTGTGTAATGAGGCCGCTTTAATAGCCGCCAGAAGAAATAAAAACGCGGTGGATATGCAGGATTTTCAGGATGCTATTGACCGGGTAATCGGCGGCTTGGAAAAGAAAAATAAGATCATTTCTCCTGAGGAAAAAATGATTGTAGCCTACCACGAAGCCGGTCATGCCGTGGCCGGGTGGTTCTTGGAACATGCGGATCCATTGGTTAAAGTAAGTATCGTACCAAGAGGTATCGCCGCCCTCGGCTATGCCCAATACCTGCCTAAAGAACAGTTTCTCTATCAGACGGAACAATTGATTGACGAGATGTGTATGGCGCTGGGCGGTAGAGCAGCGGAAGAAATCGTTTTCGGGAAAATTTCGACCGGCGCCCTGAGTGACCTTGAGCGGATCACCAAAATGGCCTATTCCATCGTATCGGTGTATGGTATGAATGAAAAAATAGGGAACGTTTCCTTCTACGACAGCAAGGGGGGTGAATACAAATTTGACAAACCTTATTCCGAGGCCACTGCGCAAACCATAGATGAAGAGGTCCGTAAATTGATCGAATTTGCCTATCATAAAACCAAAAAACTCCTCAGTGAAAGGAAAGGTGAGCTGGAAAAAATCGCAAAGGCATTGTTGGAGAAGGAAATACTCTTCCAGACTGACTTGGAGAAAATCATAGGAAAAAGGCCTTTTGACAAAGAAACAACTTATGAAAAATTCACCAAGTTGATAGACACAAAAGATAAAACGAAAGAAGAGGAAACACCCTCCGAAACAGAGGAACCGAAGGAAGACATCATAGAAAACAAAGATTGACAGCAACTGAGTTTGACATTGCAAAAAAGGGGGTAATTTCTTACCCCTTTTTTTTCCGGTCCTAAAAAATGAAAGTTAGTTGAAAACATCATGTCTCGTGTTCTCATCTATTCATGTCCAACGCCTGACAGCCATTTTTTTACACGGGACCGGAAAAAAGGCATTTCAATATAAAGATTATTAACTTAGCTGTTATATTTAACCCGGTATGAACATCACGCTCAAAGAAAACCAAAAAGTTTTTTTCGTTTCAGATTTCCATCTGGGCACTCCGGATGAGGTTTCCAGCAAGCAGAGAGAAGAGAAAATCATAAAATGGCTTGGAGATATTGAAACCCAGGCGGCAGCCATTTTTTTTGTAGGAGACATATTTGATTTTTGGTTTGAATATGACAAAGTGATCCCCAAGGGTTTCATGCGTTTCTTATCCAAAATCACCCAATTAAGGTGTAATGGGATCCCCTTGTTTTTCTTTACCGGGAATCACGACCTTTGGATGAAAGATTATTTTACAAAAGAATTGGATATTCCGGTATTCCATAATCCCATAGAGATGGAAATCAATCAGAAAAAATTCCTGGTGGGACATGGGGACGGTTTGGGTCCGGGAGATCATAAATACAAAATCCTGAAAAAAATATTCACCAACAAAGCATGCCAATGGCTTTTCAAATGGATACATCCGGATATTGGCATGGCCATAGCCCACAGATGGTCCCGAAACAGCAGAATCACCAATGACCTCAAAAATGAAGGTGAATTCAAAGGAGAGAACCAGGAATGGCTATACCTTTACTGTAAAGAAATAGAGAGCAAAATGCATTTTGACTATTATATCTTTGGCCACCGTCACCTTCCGCTGACCCTGGAGATAGCTAAAAATGCTACCTATTTCAACCTGGGGGAATGGGTCAACCAATGTTATTACGGGGAATTTAATGGCACCTCCTTTCACCTGAAACAATATAACGGGTATGCAATCAGTTAGCGTCAAATATATCCTGACTTGGTGTTTTCTTTTTTTGCTTTCATCAAATGTTGTCTTTGCCCAAAACACCCAATGGGAACATATACGCCGTATTGATATCGATAACCCGGATCTTATCAGCACTGATGGAAGAGGCAATATCTATATCAGCGATGGAAAAGGCATATTGCGCCAATTCGATCCTAATGGCGACTCCCTCAACATATATTCCCCAGCATTCACCTCAAAGCTGGATAAATTGGAATGCCACTGGACGGTTAATATCTTCCTTTTCTCTGCAGACCTGCAACGGTACGAATTATTGGACAGGTTTCTTAACCCATTAAGCAGTCAGCAGATCCAATTCCCTTCCTCAGGGATTATCAAAGCAGTCACTTTGGGCAACAACCATATGTTATGGTTTTTTGATGAAACCGGGATGAGTCTGAAGAAAATGGACTACCGAAGAAATCAGATTGTGCAGGAACAGCCATTAGGTTTGGTTTTGCCGGGGAGCAGTCTGGAAATCGTGGACATGTCTGAAAGAAAGAACATGTTGTTTCTTCAGGTCAGGAATGAAGGGGTTTACATATTTGATAATCAGGGTAACTTCATCAAACAAACCGGAATGCCGTTGAAAAACCCTAAAGTCATTGAAAACAATCATATGTATGGCATTCATAGCGGCCATATACTGAAGACCAATTACCTTACAGGCGACAGCTTGGAAATTGCGCTTCCCGATGCATCCTATGGCTCGCTTGCCCTTTCAAAGGATCGTGTAATATTAAGTAAAAAAGGGCAGGTGGATATTTTTGTGCGACCCTCTGATCTTTAAATATCCCATTACAAAATTCAATCTGCTTAGTTCTAAACCATTTAGCGGATGGTCTGATTTTTTTATATGAATGGCGTATTTAGATTATTTTTTTATTTATATTTTTGTTAAAAAATATTAACTAAATGTGAATAATTTACAAATTTTGGATTAATATTTGCAATTTGCAGATTGATGGATGCGAAAAAATTTACGGTATTTTTACGATATATATATAAGATTGTCCTAATGGTCGTGTTGTTGCCTATGACGGAATGGGTTGTAATGGGGCAAAATGTCAACAGGCCAATAGAAACGGAGTTATCTTTTCCAAGGGATATCAGTAGTCCGAATGTTAATTTTAACTTGCAATCCACCGGTAATAAGAAATTCAGGATAACCTTGGACAGAAAAACCCCTCAGCTTACTGATGTCAAAATATATGATATTCTTGGTAATCTGATATTGCATGATAAAATCAGACCGGAAGATGGTATACATAAGTATTATGATTTTTCCCACATAAGCAGCAAGCTCTTTGTAGTAGAGGTAGGCAATTCAAAGTACAACAAAACCAAAAGCATCTACGCTGACCCGCAAGGCAGCAGGGATACAGACAAAAACACCCTGGAAAGATAAAAGCCCGGCAAAACCGGGCTTTTTCTTAAACACCATCTATTATACGTTATTCGAAATTATTGAATCCCCACCAATTTAATGTCAAATACCAGGTCCTCTCCGGCAAGGGGATGGTTAGCATCCAACGTTATCTTTTCTTCATCCACATGAACCACTTTTACAGGAGTGGGCTGTCCCATCTGGTTCTGTATGGATAGGTCCATCCCCACTTCCGGTTTGATTTCAGCCGGAACCTGATCCAAAGGTACATCCAGCATCATATCATCTCTCTTTTCGCCGTATGCATCTCCGGCAGGGATGGTGATACTTTTGTCGTCTCCCACTTCCATACCGTGGACCGCCGCATCAAAACCTTTGATCATTTTGCCGTCCCCCAACACAAACTCCAAAGGCTCCCTGTCTTGAGAAGAATCAAATATAGTTCCGTCTTTTAATTTTCCTGTGTAATGTACCTTTACGGTATTTCCTTTAGTTGCTGCAGACATAAATTGTAATTTTTTGATTTAAGTTTAAAGATAACAAATTTTAAAGGCTATTAAAAGCCCTGTCCAAGTTCATTGCCAAAGTGTTCGCAGGCGTCCCTTTTTTGTTCATTTCCGTACATAAAATTGCCGCTAAGTAGTTTATATTCCTTAAATTGGGACAAAATAAAAATGGCATCATTTCAGGTATACATTCTAAAAAATCAATATGGAAGAAAATACGCTTGGCAAAATCCTTATAGTGGATGACAATGAAGACCTGCTCTTTGCGGCAAAAATGTTGTTGAAAAAACATGCCCGTGAAGTAACCATAGAAAAAGATCCCCGGCGGATCCCTTTTCTTGTCAACAACAACAGTTATGATGTCATTCTGTTGGATATGAATTTCACAGAGGATACTACCTCGGGCAAAGAAGGTTTTCACTGGCTAAAACAAATCAAGGAAATCGACCCGCAGGCAGTGGTGATATTGATCACTGCTTTTGGAGACGTGGAAATGGCAGTGCAGGCCCTGAAAGAAGGAGCCACCGATTTTATTCTAAAACCCTGGCAGAATGAAAAATTGCTGGCCACCCTTTCGGCTGCGGTGAAATTAAGAGAAAGCTATGAGCAGGTGGACCGCTTGTCGAACAAACAGAAACAGCTGCAAGCGGATATCAAAAAACCTTTTTCAGACATAATAGGCCAAAGTGCCACCATGAAAAACGTTTTTTCCATCATTGACAAAGTGGCAAAAACGGATGCAAATGTATTGATTCTGGGGGAAAACGGAACCGGTAAAGAACTTATTGCCAGGGCCATTCATGACCGGTCTGAAAGGAAAGATGAAATATTTGTGGGTGTGGATATGGGCGCCATTACCGAAAGCCTTTTTGAAAGCGAGCTTTTCGGCCATAAAAAGGGCGCTTATACCGATGCCAAAGAGGACCGGGCAGGGCGGTTTGAAGTAGCAGACAAAGGCACCCTCTTTTTGGATGAAATCGGGAATCTGAGCATGCCTTTGCAGTCTAAGCTGCTGACCGTCCTTCAAAGGAGGGAAGTAACACGTATCGGCACCAACAAGCCTATTCCTGTAGATATCCGCCTGATCTGCGCGACCAACATGCCTCTTCATGACATGATCATGGACAGTACCTTCAGACAGGATTTACTCTACAGAATCAACACGGTTGAAATCTTCCTGCCTCCGCTTAGAGATCGACAAGATGACATCCCTATACTCGCCAATCATTTCCTGAAAATATATTCCAACAAATACCGGAAGAATTTCAAAGGTTTCAGGGAAAACGCCATCCAACTGCTACAAAGGTACAGCTGGCCAGGAAACATCCGTGAGCTTCAGCATGCCATTGAAAGGGCCATCATTATGGCCGAAGGTGATGAATTGGACAGCAGGGATTTCTTTTTTCTTTCTGCCAAGCCTACTAATGAAAAAATCAACAACTCCACCTTCAACCTGGATGAAGTAGAGAAAAATGTCATTCAAAAAGCCATAGACAAAAACGGGGGAAATATATCGAAAGCGGCCAAAGAGCTGGGACTTACCCGGGCTTCTTTGTACAGAAGGTTGGAAAAGTATGGATTATAAAATAGGTTTATTGGGTAGAGTCATCGTCCTTGGCATCACGATTTTTCTACTGGCTTACACAATTTTTCATGAATCCGGGGTTTTTGCAATCTCTTTATTCATCATACTGGCTGTGGCTCAGGTGGTATTTCTCATAAGGTATTCGGAGAGCAGCTTTAAGAAAGTCAGACAGTTTTTGGACAATATAAAACAAAGCAATTATTCAACGGTTTATCCGGTAAAATTTGACGGCACCGAAACAGATGATCTTCATATAGAATTCAATGCCATTTTGGCCAAGCTTAAGGAGGACCAGCTGGAAAAAGAAGCCAATTACCAGTATTTCCGTACCGTCTTCCAGCATCTCAGCATAGGTCTCATCACCTTTGAGGCGGATGGCAGCGTTCAGATTCTCAATACAGCGGCCAAGCGGATGCTCAACATAGAAAAGCTGAACCACATATCCGAGATTTCAAAGATCAATAAAGAACTACATCATGCCATACAGAACCTTCGCACCGGGGGTAGCGAACTGATAAAAATAGCCCATCCCGACGGTATCATGCAGTTGTCTGTGTATGCGATCGAGTTGGTGCTGAGGGATATGAAATTCAAACTCGTTTCCTTACAAAACATACAAAGTGAGCTGGAAGAAAAAGAAATGGAGGCCTGGCAGAACCTCATCAGGGTACTTACCCATGAAATCATGAATTCCATTGCGCCGATATCTTCCCTCGCTGCTACGATCAGTGGTGAAATCAGACATAAAATAGAACAGAAAGGGGAGATTCCGGTTCAGGATCTTGAAGATTACCTCATGGGGATCTCTACGATAGAAAAAAGGAGTGACGGATTGATCAATTTCGTCAGTGATTTCCGAAGCCTGGCTCACATCCCTTCTCCGAAGTTTACCGCCATCACCATCAAAGACCTGTTTGAAAGAGTGGAACTGCTTCTGCACCATCAGCTGGAAACCGGACAGGTTACTTTAAAGAAAAGAATCATTCCCCAGGATCTTTTGTTGTTTGCAGACATCTCCCTTATCGAACAAGTCCTTATCAATTTAACTCAAAATGCCATCCATGCCGTGGAAGACACGGATGTAAAGAGCATCACCCTCGGCGGGTTTATTGATGAGAATGGAAAAATCATCATTGAAATAGAAGACACAGGAAAAGGCATTGAAGAGGAGGCACTTAATAAAATATTCATCCCTTTCTTCACCACAAAGAAAAAAGGATCCGGGATAGGCCTAAGCCTTTCCAAACAGATCATGAGAAGACACAAAGGCAATATACAGGTCAGGTCTACTTTAGGGCGTGGAACGGTCTTCAAACTTATCTTCAACGCATAAACACCCGCCAGCCCCTCATGGCTGTTATGTTAATTCTGTGATCACAATATCCCCTCCTCCCAAAGGTATTGATTCCTTAACAACCTGTTCATTATCAGTTCATATGCCAAGCGTATCTTGTTTCCAAAACACAGACTGTCTTGGAAACAAATTTTAAAACCATTGTCATTTCCGATGTGCATCTAGGCACAAAAGGGGCCAAAGCAAAGGAAGTGCTGAGATTTCTGAAGCAATACCGCTGTCAGAATCTTATCCTGAACGGCGACATCATTGATGGATGGCAGCTCAAAAAATCCGGAAGTTGGAAAAGAAAGCATACACGGGTTTTTAACCGCATCCTGAAAATGATGGACACTGATTGTACCAAGGTTTTCTATCTGAGAGGAAATCATGACGACTTTCTGGATCAGGTGCTTCCTTTGGAAATCGGCAACCTCTCCATCCGAAAAGATATGATTTACGAAAGTCACGGTAAAAGGTATTTTGTAGCCCACGGGGATATTTTTGATAGCATAACCAGCAACCTGAGATGGATCGCTTACATAGGTGACATGGGTTATACCTTCCTCTTATGGCTGAATGCCCGTGTCAATCATTTTAGAAGAAAGAAAGGGCTGCCCTATTATTCCCTCTCTCAATATATCAAATCAAAAGTAAAATCGGCCGTCTCCTATATTGATGATTACGAAAAGGAATTAACCAAAATCGCTAAAGCCAGGGGCTGCGACGGCATCATCTGTGGACATATCCATAAGGCAGAACTGCGGGAAATTGACGGCATTTCCTATTTCAACTCAGGGGACTGGGTGGAATCGCTCAGTGCTTTGGCTGAAGATCACTGTGGCAACTGGCAGCTTATCTATTACAATGAAATGGATTTTAAGGAAAAGAGGGACAATGTTGTGCGCATGCAAAATCAATCGTCCCACGCAGTTCAGATTTCATAGTTGGTCCACATGCGGTTCGTATTTATAGTGCAGGGAGAAGGGAGAGGGCATATGACACAGGCCATTTCCCTGTTTAATATACTCACCCAAAAAGGTCATGAGGTCTGTTGCGTGGCAGTAGGCATCAGTAAAAGGAGAAAAATTCCCGATTATTTTTTTGAGCAAATCCATTGCCCTATCCATCCCATCAAAAGCCCGAATTTTGTTACTGACGATCAGCAAAAATCCATACTGGTTTGGCAAACAATTATTTACAACCTAAAAAAGATAGGCACCTACTATGATAGCTTAAAAAAATTGGACCAGTTAAACACCCACTTCAAACCGGATGTCATCATCAACTTTTATGATATGCTGGGCGGTCTGTACAATGGAATATACCGGCCTGAAGCCCGCTTTGTGGCTATCGGTCACCAATACCTGGCATTTCATCCAAATTTTAAGTTTGCAAAAGGCAAGCTGCAAAAAAGTCTCTTTCTCCTCAATACAAGAATGACCTCCTGGGGAGCCGGTAAAGTCATCGCCCTTTCCCTTACCCCCTATACGCCATCAGCAACTCCTAAATTCCTGGTTTGGCCGCCTTTATTAAGGGGCGAAATCAAAGAGGTCAAATCAACTTCCCACAATTTCTACTTGGCCTATATTGTAAATCCCGGTTATTTTTCAGAAATCCTCTCAGAGGCTGAAAAAAATCCCGACCTCAATATAGTCGCATTTTGGGATCAAAAGGACATGCCTGATCCCTATCGCCCCTTGCCCAATCTTATTTTTCACCAAATCAATGACCGGCTATTTTTGGAAAAGATGGCCGCATGCAAAGGGCTGCTGACTACTGCTGGGTTCGAAACCATCTGTGAAGCACTTTATCTAGGAAAACAATCCATGATGGTCCCGGTTTCGGGTCATTATGAGCAGCAATGCAATGCCCTGGATGCCTCACTTGCCGGGGCAGGAATCCTTTCCCAAAACTTTGACCTGCATAAACTCCATCATTATCTAGCCACCAATACCCATAAAAACCAGGACGGTGTCAAGTTCAAGGCATGGCAGCACACTTTGGATAAAAAGATCAATTTTTTTTTGGATTCTCTTGAAGATTCAGGGGATTCGCCTGCCAATCCCTTTCCAGTTCATAAAAAACAAAAAAACCAATAACTCTATTCATACCCGTTTTTCTTTTTTTCATCCATGTAAATGTTTTATATGATTATAACGGCTTTTTTATTCTGTCGGTGATTTAATATGAAACGGGTCTTTCCAACAAAAAAATAAGAAAAATACATCTTGTCAGTTTTGGGGATAAGTAGGCTAAATGCATTAAATTAGCCCTTTACAATTATTGAAATCAGGTTGATGAACATTGAGATACAACGATTACAAGAAGATAAGGAAAGGATAAAGCACTGGAAAAAATGGGGCCCCTATCTTACTGAAAGACAATGGGGTACCGTCAGAGAGGATTATAGTCCCGATGGAGCAGCATGGGAAAATGTCACCCATGATGATGCCCGGAGCAAGGCATACCGCTGGGGAGAGGAGGGAATAGGAGGCATCTGCGATCACCGGCAAAGACTGTGTATTGCCTGGGCCTTTTGGAACGGAAAAGACACCATGTTGAAGGAGAGACTTTTTGGGCTTACCGGGAATCAGGGCAACCATGGGGAGGACGTTAAAGAATTGTACTATTATCTGGACTCTTCTCCTACTCACAGTTATCTGAAAATGCTCTACAAATATCCTCAAAGTGAGTTTCCCTATCACGATTTATTAGAGGAAAACCAAAACCGTAGCAAAAAAGACCGTGAATACGAAATTCTGGATACCGGTATTTTTGATGATGATGCCTATTTTGACATTTTCATAGAGTATGCCAAAGCCGATATAGAAGACATTTCAGGAAGGGCCATTATCTACAACAGAGGAAAGAAGGCCGCTGATATCTGGGTGATGCCGACCATATGGTTTCGAAAAACATGGTTCACCGGAGATGAACCTTTTATGCCCTCCCTCCGAAAAACCGGGGAAAACAAACTGAAAGCCTTTTCACCCAAATCGGGTAATTATCATTTTACGTTTAAAGGGAATCCAGAACTTCTGTTTTGCGACAACGAAACCAACAGGGAGCGCTTGTACCATATAGGTAACCAAAAAAAATACCTAAAGGATGCCATCAATGATTTTATCATCCATGGTGATGACACGCATCTGAACCCCAAACATACCGGCACAAAAGCGGCGGCCGTGTACAAACTGACCATCCCGCCGGGAGAAAAGGCGGAAGTGGTTTTCCGTATGCAGCATCATGACACCGCTGATCCGCTTTTCGAGATCGATAAGATATTTGACGACCGGTTAAAGGACACCGATGATTTTTATGCCGACTTACAGGAAAGGGTATTGGATAAGGAAATGCGGATGATCCAAAGACAGGCTTATGCCGGCATGCTTTGGTCCAAGCAGTTTTACTATTACAATGTGGAAAGATGGCTGGAGGGGGATCCGGGAAGATACCTTCCTCCCGCAGAGAGAAAAGAAGGGAGAAACAGTAATTGGAGACATTTGCAGAATTACGATATCATTTCCATGCCGGACAAATGGGAGTATCCTTGGTATGCGGCCTGGGATCTTGCTTTTCATTGCATCCCTTTGGCCAGGCTGGATCCCGATTTTGCCAAAAATCAACTGGTACTTCTATTGAATGACTGGTACATGCACCCTAATGGCCAGATGCCTGCCTATGAATGGAATTTCAACGATGTGAACCCTCCGGTCCATGCCTATGCGGTGCAGAGAGTGTATCAAATCGATAAAAAAGCCAATGGAGGCAAAGGGGATCAGGAATACCTGGAAAGGGCTTTTCATAAACTCCTGCTGAATTTTACCTGGTGGGTAAACCAAAAGGATGATGAAGGGAAAAACATCTTTGAAGGAGGCTTTTTGGGATTGGATAATATCAGTGTTTTTGACAGGAGCCACGTGGGTCAGCTGTATGGCAAACTCGAACAGGCAGATGCCACCTCCTGGATGGCCATGTTTTCTCTCAACATGCTGAGAATATCGCTGGATCTCTGCGAATTCAACAAAGTCTATCAACATACCGCAAATAAATTCCTGGAACATTTCCTCTACATCGCAGGAGCCATGAGCAACATCTCCGGAGAGAACATCAGCCTTTGGGATGAAGAAGACAGCTTTTTTTACGATGTGCTCCACCTTTCTGGAAAAGATCCCAAAGTGATGAAGGTAAAATCCATTGTAGGAATCATTCCTTTATTTGCCGTAGAGCCCATTCGGGAAGACCTATTCGAAAATCTTCCTGAATTCAAAAAAAGGATGGACTTCTTTCTGAAAGAAAAACCAAAACTGGCAGCACTGGTGTCCAACTGGATCCATCCCGGGCATGATAAAAGAAGGCTTTTCTCTTTATTAAGAGGCTACCGGATGAAAAGCATCCTCCATAAAATGCTGGATGAAAGTGAATTCCTCTCGCCCTACGGAATCCGTTCTGTATCCAAATCCCACGAAGAAAACCCCTACTCCGTCCAAATCAACGGCACCAAATTCTCCATCAAATATGCTCCTGGAGAATCGGAAACCACCATGTTTGGCGGAAACAGCAATTGGCGCGGACCGGTGTGGTTTCCCATTAACTACCTTATCATAGAATCGCTTAAGAAGTTTGATTTCTATTACGGAGGTAATTTCTCCATAGAATATCCTACCGGGTCAGGCAAATTTCTTACCTTGGACCTTATAGCAAAAGAGCTTTCCCTTCGTTGTATCAACCTTTTCAGAAAGGACAAAGACGGCAACAGACCCATATATGAAAACTGTGAGAAAATGCAGAAAGATCCTCATTTTCAAGACCTGATCTTGTTTTATGAATATTTTCACGGAGACAATGGAAGGGGACTTGGTGCTTCGCATCAGACCGGATGGACTGGTTTGGTGGCTGATATGATCCATAAATACTATAAAACCAAAGAAAACCACCCGAATGTTGCTACCTTATTTAGAAGCTGATAGGATAGAAGCCGGCTGTGATGAAGTGGGTAGAGGATGCCTAAGCGGTCCGGTAGTGGCTGCTGCCGTTATCCTACCTCCCGACTATGCCAACGAATTCATCAACGATTCCAAGAAGCTTACTAAATTACGCAGAAATGATCTCGTAACAGAGATCAAACAGGAAGCCTTGTCCTGGGCTATTGGAAGTGCTACAGTTGAAGAAATAGACAGGATCAATATCCTCAATGCCTCCTATCTTGCCATGAACCGGGCTGTGATGCACCTGTCTCTCAGACCGGAACATCTCCTGATTGATGGCAATCGGTTTAAAACAGTAAACGGTATCCCTTTTAATTGTATAATAAAGGGGGACACGAAATTTGCGAGCATTGCTGCGGCATCCATTATCGCCAAAGTGTACCGGGATGAATTGATGGAAAAATGGGCGCGTAAGTATCCTGGCTATGGCTGGGAAAAGAACGTAGGATACCCTACACCTGCCCACAGAAAAGCATTGGCAAAATTAGGGCCCTGCCCTCTCCATCGAAAGACTTTCCGCCTTCTTCCTGAGCAACTTATGTTGGATTTACTTTAACCGCATCTTCCTTTACACGATGTCTGTACAGTACCTATGAACCCACTAAATCCTTCTCTGTTATTGATTTTACTGCTCTTAAGCTACCACGTTATAGCCCAGGAAGAGGTGAAGATCGCACACCCGATTTTGGGCGAGGTCCCGCAAAAGGTGGAGGACATCTTTTTGCCAGAGGTAGAAGGGGTCACGGTACAGATATGGGTGGACAGCCTCTCCATTCCATGGACCCTGCGTTTTTTACCCAACGGAGATGCTTTGGTCGCTCAAAGACCAGGAAGCATCGTCAGAATACCCCAAGGCTCAAACAACCAGGTCCCTTATATGGAAGTCCCCGGAGCTGTACATGAAATCGACGCAGGATTAATGGGTATGGCCCTTCATCCTGAATTTGAAAAAAACAACTGGCTTTACATCATGCATGCCTACCGTAATGAGCAGGACGAGCTACTTAGTAAGGTCGTACGGCTCCATCACCAAGGGGAAACGGCCGCCGTTGACAAAGTGATCCTGGACAATATTCCCGCGTATGCCATCCATTTAGGTGGCAGGATAGCTTTTGGCCCCGACGGCATGTTATATATAGGCACCGGTGATATGTCACAGCCTTATATTGCCCAGGATTTAAATTCACTGGCTTCTAAAATCCTTCGTATCACTGATGAAGGAGATATTCCGGCAGACAACCCATTTAAAAATTCGCCTGTATATTCTTATGGACATCGTGTGGTGCAGGGATTTGCCTGGGATCCCGAAACGGGAGAGATGTTTAATTCCGAACACGGTCCATCCGGGGCGGAAGTGGAAGGAAGTATCCGGTTCAGGGATGAAATCAACAAAGTTAAAAAAGGAGGGAATTATGGATGGCCCATCGTGGTAGGAGCACCGGGTATACCTGATTATGAAGACCCCATCGTCATGTGGAACAAAGCTGCAGTGCCTCCCGCGGGAATGGTTTTTTACAAGGGTGATCTTTTTGTAGCCTCTCTTGGGGGACAGGCTTTGCTCAGAATCATATTTGACAAAAAAAATGAATATGAAATAAAAAAAATAGAAAGATGGTTTTCCTATGCCCCCTCCAGAGGAATCTACGGCAGATTCAGGGATGTAACCATAGGGCCGGACGGCCATCTCTATGCCACTACCAGCAACACCGATGGAAGGGCTTCCCTTAGAATACACGATGATAAAATCCTGAGAATAATATTTGAATAGACAAAAAACCAAAACAATGAAATATCACCGCATCAACTATCTGATGGGCATCATTATTATGGGAGCAGCGCTTTCATGTGAATCCGGATCAGAAAACAAACTGGTCCTTCAGGACGGCAAAAACAGGGTAGCGATTGCCGCCATTGAAACCGACCTGCCGTTGTCCACCATCAATTTGCCCCAAGGATTTGAAATAACGATATGGGCATCGGATATTCCCAATGCACGTTCTCTCGCACAATCAGAAGATGGCATTGTCTTCGTGGGAAACAGGAGAGAAAACAACGTATATGCCGTAGTAGATGAAGACGGTGACGGTAAAGCAGACTACAGGTACACGTTGGCTACTGACCTCAACACGCCAAATGGCGTTGCCTATAAGGATGGGGATTTATATGTGGCAGAGATCAACCGCATCCTGAGATTCAGCGATATCCGCAATAATCTGGTCAACCCCACTTATGAAGTAATATATGACCAGTACCCTACCGAAGGGCATCATGGTTGGAAGTTTATAGCCTTTGGTCCGGATGGATACCTGTATGTACCTGTGGGGGCTCCATGCAATATCTGTGAATCAGAAGACGAAATTTTTGCTTCTATCACCAGGATCAATATCAATGGTGATCATATACAGCCTGAAATATTTGCGCATGGAGTCAGAAATACCGTGGGATTTGACTGGCATCCTGACACCAAAGAACTGTGGTTTACAGACAATAACCGCGACATGATGGGAGATGATCTGCCGGACTGTACCCTGAACCACGCATCTGAACAAGGTCTGCATTTTGGATATCCCTATTGGCATGCAGGAGACGTAAAAGATCCTGAATTTGGCGACAAGGGTAAGAAAATGGAGGCCTATGAATTCCCCGCAGCCAGATTAGGAGCACATGTAGCCCCTCTCGGCATGAGGTTTTACACAGGAAATATGTTTCCCGAAAAATATGATAAATCCATATTTATTGCAGAACACGGTTCTTGGAACCGAAGCAAAAAAGTGGGGTATAAAATCAGGACTGCCCATCTGAATGGGACTTCTGAGGTTGGGGCTCTTGAAAATTTCGCGGAGGGCTGGCTGGATGAATCCACGCAGGAGGTGTGGGGCCGGCCCGTGGACGTACTCCAACTGAAGGACGGCAGTCTTCTCGTGTCGGATGATCTGGCCGGAGTTATATACAGAATCTCTTATTCAGGATAAACCCGATTTTGTACCACACTTCAAGCTTAAGGCAATTCCCTGAAGTTTTCTAACCGACATCAAAATGTAGAAAACTTTTGGGAATTGCTTCAATGATATCTGTAGCAACAGTCCCTCTCCTTTTTTCGGATGACGCCAATTCGCCCGCATGGCCATGATGGAATACGCCGCATAGGACCGCATTCTTAATTTCATACCCCTGCCCGAGAAAAGAGGTAACCATCCCGGTCAACACGTCACCGGAACCCCCACTGGCCATGTATTTCGATCCTGACGCATTGAACACCTGCTTTCCGTCAGGAAAGGTGATAAGCGTATTTGCCCCTTTCAAAATAAGAGTGCAACCATAATTCCGACAAAACAACCGGGCTTTTTCCATTCTATCGAAGTGATCCGCACAAGGGCCCACCAAGCGTTCAAATTCTTTAAGATGTGGTGTAAGCACGGTGTTTTCACCCAACAAATCATACCAATCGGGATTATCAGACAAGAGGTTCAATGCATCCGCGTCGAGCACCAAAGGCCCTTCAAAATTCCGAAGAATGTCATGCAAAAGCGCTGCTGCCCGCTGGCCCTTGCCCATCCCAGGTCCCACGCCGAGGGCGTCTAATCCGGGAAAAGAAAACTTACCGCCCACCTCTTCCTCAAATTCTGAGGGGGACACCATCAATTCAGGTATACTGGTTTGCAGGATACCTACCCCACATTTGGGCACATGAGCAAATACAAGACCACTACCTGTTCTGAGGGCTGCTGCAGAAGCCATCAGCATCGCCCCGATTTTGCCATAGCTGCCTCCTACCAACATCACCCGGCCAAAATCTCCCTTATGGCTGAATCTATGGAATTTTCTATGCCGTTCAGTAATCCCATCCCCGTTAAAAAAGAAATATGGACTGTCAAATGCATCAAAATAGAACGAATCGATCCCAATACTTTTCACGATAAGTTCACCAGTGAAAACCGCATGTTCCGGAATCAACAAGGACAGCTTAGGAAATTGAAAGCTAAGGGTGTAATCAGCTTTGAAAGCCGTACCTGACAACACCCCATCCGTTGGCAGCCCAGAGGGGACATCTATACTGATTTTAGTGCCTTTATGCTCATTTAATTCCAGCACCAGTTGCTGATAGCCTCCTTCTAACGGCCTGTTAATCCCTACCCCAAAAATGCCGTCGATTATAATTTCGGCATGAAAATCAAGGCCGGGTTCCCAGTCAGTCAAAAGAACAGTTTCGGGCAAAAATTCAAGATTATTTTTAAAATCCGCGGATCCTTTTTCTGAATTCCCAATAACATAAACAGCTACAAGGTAGCCTCTTTCAGCCAACAGTCTGGAGATGGCAAGACCATCTCCCCCATTGTTGCCTATGCCGCAAAAAACAGCTATATCCAGGGTATTGGAAGGAAACATAGAGACAAACCAATCGCAAAAAGTGCTGGCGGCTCTTTCCATCAACTGAAAAGAGGTAATGCCCTCGCCTTTTATGTACTGTTGGTCCAGCTTTTTGACATCTATACCGGAAAGGATTTTTTGCATACCATAAATATAAAAATGAAAATTATGGATTTAAAGGATTGTGGACACATAAAAAGAGCGCAAAAAAAAACCGCTCATGCCAGCGGTCTTTTTTGTTTTGTATTTGATGTTAACTATCAGTTTTCAACCCTCCCCACAGAAGCATACATCAGTTTTCTTGCGTCTACCTCTCTAAGTTCGAATTGGATGTCACTGATCGGTCCCATTTTCACTTCCCTGTCTGCTTTAAGCGATATGGTAATCTGATCCCGCTCTGCCTCAGACAGTTTGTCTTTTTCCTGGGTAACCCAAAGGACAATATCAGACGTGTTGATCAGCACATCATTAGCTTGTATCCTGGGTTCAGAACCATACAACGCTGTATTCTTGGGTTTTCCCACATAAAGATAGGAAATCAAGGTTTTCTTCTGCAATTTCTGAAGCTGGGTCGCTTGGGGGATTTTTTGTTCCACCAATATTTCCTGCTCTCTCAGTACGGTTGTCACCATAAAGAAGAAAAGCAGCATGAAGATAATGTCCGGCAATGCGGATGTCGGAATATTGGTATCCGCTTTGGATTTCTTTTTAAATTTTGACATGATTAGCTTCCAATTTTATCAGGTTCCGCAATAGAGATCGCCATGGGAATATCTTCTTTTCCTCTGTCCAGGAGCTCTTTTTCGGCGGCTGTCTGGCCTGTAAGCGCCCTATACTGATCAGCGGTAAGCCCTACTCTTTCGGCATAGATTTCAAAATAAGCCCTCTTTACCAAGTCAAGCACCTCCAAATAAGTTTCATAGCTGGTACCTCTGTTTGTTTTAATGGAAACAACAGCCCCGCCAGTCATAGGGTGGTCAGAAGAGGACGATGATCTCTCTGCCAGTGCCCTTAAAGAAGCCGGAAGGCTATTGAATAAGGCCATAGCCGCTTCATCAGGATTCCCGAAATTCAAGATAAACCTTTTGATTTCATCTGAAAGACCCTCGGTAGTATTCCGAAAATCACCTTCTATCAACAACTGATCATTAGCATTGATCAGTATGTTAAATATGTTTCTTTCATTCAGCTCCACCTCTGGAGGCGGCTGATTCGGGTCTTGCTTGGGAGGCAGGATATTCAAAATACCCTTATCCGAAGCAATGGTTGTGGTCACGAGAAAGAAGATAAGAAGCAAGAAAGCGATGTCCGCCATCGACCCTGCATTTACCTCCTGACTCATTCTTCCTCTCTTCCTAGCCATCTTATTTAATCAATTTATTTAACTCTGTAAATACGATCCCTACTATCGCAAGGATAAACAGGCAATATACTGTTATCAATACCCCGCCCACCATTTTAGCACCGGCCGGCGTGATATTAAAAGGATCCGCCGCATACTTGGCTGCTACTTCGCTATCCGCGATGGAATAAGCGATAAAGAACAACGCTCCGATGGCAATCACCCCTACTACCGTTTTGAGCAAACTTTTGGGATTACCAATGGATTTGATCAACGGCATCAGCAGAGCGAGAACGGCCCCTATGATAATCAGTAAGTACCCTGTATATAAGAATATATCAGTAGTATCCATTTTTTTCTGTTTATAAAGTTAACGAAATCTTTACATCAACACAATTTGACCGGGTTTTATCTGGTCAGTTTGTGCTTTACCAAAATGTCTACTAGACTGATAGAAGCATCTTCCATGTCGTTTACCAGAGAGTCGATCTTGGCAACACAGTAGTTGTAGAACAATTGAAGGATGATGGCTACGATCAAACCGGCAACTGTCGTCAAAAGGGCGATTTTAATACCACCTGCCACAAGGGATGGAGAGATATCACCGGCTGCTTCGATGGAGTCAAAGGCACCGATCATACCGATAACCGTACCCATGAAACCAAGCATTGGTGCCAAGGAGATGAACAGGGAGATCCACACCAATCCTTTTTCCAATCTGCCCATTTCTACCGAACCATATGCAATAATGGATTTCTCCACCATATCGATCCCCTCTGAGTATCGCATCAAACCTTGCGTAAATATAGAAGCCACTGGACCTCTGGTATTTTTGGTCACATCTTTGGCTGCTTCTATGCCTCCGGTTTCCAGTGCATCCTCTACTTTAGCCAACAATTTTTTGGTATTGGTGGTGGATAGGTTCAAAGTAATGATTCTTTCCAAAGAAACCGCCAGACCTAAAATCAAACAAAGCAATACAGGGGTCATAAAGGTAGGATCACCTTCGATGAACTTGTCTTTGATGACTTGGTGAAAGCTGAGATCTTCATCGATAATATCATCATCAGCCATTACCGGTGTTGGGTCTTGGGCTGGTGGAGCTGCCTCTACAGTATCAGCCTCTTCTGTTTCTTCTTGTGCTTTTGAAATCATCGGAGAAAACAATATTCCGAAAAGCATGAATAAAGCGATTAACTTTTTCATAATGTAGTTTTTAATAGACTTTTAAAGGTTGAACGGTTTCTAATTTCGAATTAAGTTTTTAAAGTTATAATTTTTTCAGCTCAAATTGCAAGGGATGCTCTCATAATTTATAAAGAAATCCTGGAAACCCTTACAAACTCAAACAAGAATTCAATCTACTTTCCCCCCTACGATTCTGTAATTTGTTTTATGTGAAAGGAAATAGTGTCATTTGGGCGGGTGATTATAACTTAACCCTTATGACAGGATACAAAATTCCTCATTCAAAGAACTGTGGAACCACAGATGGAACTGAAATGCAGAGAGGAAGGGATTCGAACCCTCGATACCCTTTAGGGGTATACACGCTTTCCAGGCGTGCTCCTTCGACCGCTCGGACACCTCTCTAATGGGCAGATCGAAATCTTTTGTAGCGACAAATAAAATTATAAAATTCACCCCATGCAAATAAATGAGTGCTTTATTATTCAAAAAATGCTATAAACAAAACAATTTTTCCTTATTGATCCGCGTATCGAAGTGGGTCTCAAATCCTTCTATTTTTTGGCCTTATTGACTCAATACGGACATTTCTCCTGCCAATGGCATGATCAATTTCCTTTTGATTTCGCTATCCTCCGATTCGTTTGCCAGTAGAAACATCATTTTTGTGATAGCCGCCTCTGTGGTAATATCCCCTCCACTCAGCACGCCGACTCTTTTCAGGTCCATACTGGTCTGATAGCGCCCCTGTATGACCCTGCCCCCGTTGCACTGTGAAACATTCAGAATAAGTATCCCTCTTTCCACCGCCTTTTCCATGAGACCTATAAACCAGGATTCACTCGGGCTGTTGCCCGAGCCATACGTCTCCAATACAACTCCTTTCAACCCTTTTATCTGCAGGCAGCTCTCTATCACCCGCTTGGTAATGCCCGGAAACAGCTTCAGCACCATCACGTTGTTGTCCAGTTTATTGTGGTATCTGAGCTTTTTTCCTTCTTCAAAAGGTCGTATGGCCGCATAATTATAATCTATTATGATTCCGGATTCCGCCAAAGCCGGATGGTTCTCGGACTCAAATGCATCAAAATGGACGCTCTGTACCTTTTTGGCACGGTTGCCCCTTAGCAGCATATGGTTAAAAAAAATGCACACTTCCGGCACAATCGGTTTGCCGTTGGCTTTTGATATGGCGATTTCCAGCGCGGTCATCAGGTTTTCCCTGGCATCTGAACGCATGGCACTGATGGGAAGCTGGGCTCCGGTAAATATCACCGGCTTGTTCAATCCCCTAAGCATAAAACTCAACATGGAGGCAGAGTAGGCCATGGTATCCGTCCCATGAAGCACAATAAACCCATCATAGGTGTCATAATTTTCATAAATGATGTATGCCATGTCCACCCAGTGTTGGGGGTTGATGTTGGATGAATCTATGGGCTCGGGGAAAGAAATCACCGTTACGCTGATATTCAGGTTATTCAGGTTGGGGATTTTTTCCAGTATTTTCCCAAAATTGAACGGCACCAATGCCCCGCTTTCGTCATAAGCCATCCCTAAAGTACCACCGGTGTATATGATCAAAACAGCATGTTCTATTTCTGTTTTCGCCGCTGTGTTGAGCCTTACGATTTTATAATTCATCTGCTGAAAGGTTAAAGATTCTCATGGCGTTGCGGGTAGTAATATCCGCCACTTCCCCTACGGACAGGGATGTGTGCTCCGCTATTTTCCCTGCAATATGCGGAATATATTCAGGTGAGTTCCTTTTTCCCCTGAACGGTACCGGAGCCAAGTAAGGACTGTCGGTTTCCAAAACCACCTTCTCCAACCCGATTGCTGCAAGCACTTCCCCTATATTGCTGTTCCTGTAGGTCACTGTGCCCCCTATTCCAAGATAAAAACCCATGTCTATAATCTCCCTGGCCTGTTCCAAAGTTCCGGAGAAACAATGAAAAATACCCGATAACTTATCGTCATTGATATTTTTCACTAAATCAATGGTCTCCTTCATGGATTCCCGGCAATGCAGCACCACCGGCAAAGCCCTTTCTTTAGCCCATTGGATATGAATTTTAAGGGATTCCTGCTGCTGTTCAAAGTACGTCTTGTCCCAATACAGGTCTATCCCCGTCTCTCCCACAGCGGCGAACGGACGCTTATTCAACCAATCTTCCATCACGTACAAAGTCTTTTCAAAATCGGCGTCCACGTCGCATGGATGCAGTCCCATCATAGGAACACATATATCGGGGAAATCCTCTTCCACACGCAGCATGGCATCAATAGAAGACAGGTCTATATTGGGCATATAGATCTTTCTGACCCCATTTTCCGCACTCCGAAGGATCACTTCCTTTCTGTCAGCATCAAACTTTTTTGAATAAATATGGGCGTGGGTTTCTATCAGATTCATCCGTATTTTCTTTTTTTCCAGTTTGTTTTTCCAGGCCAAAAATAATAACCTACCGTTGACCAACTTGTACAACAATAATAAAACTCAAAGCTTAATAAGTCCAACGCAGGGATTTTAGTTTCCACTTTCGACGCAAATGTGACGATAAAAACCGATTGGAGAGATAATTTGGCCATCCATAAAAGAAGTCCCGTCAACGGCATGGCGACCATGAGCGCTATCAATACCGGATAAAAGCCCACCTGTACCATAAGGAGTGCCTGCCAGTACAGCGGCAGTAAAAACACGCCGTCTACCCATCTTTTTCGCTGTCCCATCAATTCCGAAAAGGATTTTTGCGGCTGGGTGGTGACCAGACAGCTCCGGTCGACATGATGGATAGGATGGTATCCTTTTCCGGATATCGCAGCGGACAACGCCAAATCCTCGGTAAGATGATGCTTTACCCGGTCAAACCCTCCGGCCGCTTTGTATGCTTCACGGCTCACCAGCATATTGTTTCCCATAGCCGTCAGGCTGAACCCCAGATCGGATGTCACTTTGACCAGGCCCAATGTCAGCCACCAGTCCAAAGCCTGCATCCTCCCCAGAAATTCTTTGGCCTCTACTTTGGTCATTCCGGTCACCACCCCGCAAGCCGGCCCGCATGCGCCCACCATGGATTTTACCCAAGTAGCAGGCACCTTGCAATCCGCATCCGTAAAAAGCAAAAACCCAGCGTCTGTTCGGTCCACCATCTGTGCCAGTGCATTGGCTTTACCATTAATACCTGGGTCTTTTGCGGGGATCACTTTGATTTGCTGCCGGTTGGCTCCTCCCCTGACCCATGTTTCTATGATGCTCCCCGTGCTGTCTTCACTTTGGTCATCCGCCAAAAAAAAAGTTATCTTATCTTCCGGATAGTCCAGTTCCTCAAAAGACCGAAGACAATCCGATAATACGGATTCCTCATTCCTCGCGGGTACCAACACGGCTACGGAAGGCCAATCGTTTTGCCCTTCGTACTCCTCTTTTTCAAAGCCCCCCTGTCTTTTTTCATCTGCTCGGCTTATGTCGCCTCTTCCTGAATCCCGTCCGTGTTTTTTGAACCCCAATGTTAACAGAAGATACAAAAAGCCATATTGGATAATACTCCAAGTGACGCCTATTAAACAAAAATATTCCCACCACATATCACAACAAGCCCGTTTGGTAACCACTGGATGCAATATAATCTAAAAAGTCCGGCAGCATTTTTCTGATAAAAGGAGATGTTTTGGTCTGATCGTGAAACAGAATCACAGATCCATTTTGGGTTTTTTGCATTATCTTACGCAGGCTTTTCGCGGGCAAAAGCCCTTTTCTAAAGTCCCCTGCCAAGACGTCCCAGAAAACAATATCGTACTTTGACAGCAAGGCTTTCTTTTGCGGTGTTCTCAGTCTTCCGTACGGAGGGCGGAAAATCATGGGATTTACCCCCACTATATCTATGAGCGTCTCTTGACAGTCATAGGTATCTCTCAAATAGTCCTTGGTCGTCGTCTTGGCGCCATTCAAATGGTGTTGGGTATGGTTACCGATGCGGTGTCCCTCCTTCCGTACCTCCCGGGCCAGATCAGGATGTCTGGATACATTTTCGCCCACCATAAAAAAAGTAGCCTTCATCCCCCTCTTTCCCAGTTCCTCCAGCACAAAATCGGTAGCCCCAGGTACCGGGCCGTCATCAAAAGTAAGGTATATACGGGACGATGTCCGTTCTTTATGCCATATGTAATCAGGATAAAACCAGTTTACGATATCAGGCACCTTATATAAAAACATTCCTAGCAGAATTTAAGGCTCAGAAGGGTAATGTCATCCTTTCTGGGGACACCTTGGGAGAAGTTTTTCAAATTCCCGAAAAATTGCTCGTGAAACACCTGAGGAGAGGGACAGGATTCATTTTTAATGAAATCCACAAACCTTTCTTCCCCATACTCTTCATTTTCAATGTTAAAAGTTTCTGTAAGCCCATCTGTATAAAGATGAATGGTGAAATCCTTTAAGGCCGTGCGTTCGCCCAGTTCTAAAAAAGGAAGGTGCTCAAATGCCCCGAGAATGGTGGTTCCGGCTTCCAGCAATTCGGTTTTGCCCTCACCTTCCCAACAGAGCACGGGGGGATTATGACCGGCATTGACATAAGTAAGTTTCTCCTGTTTGTAATTATAATACCCAAGAAAAAAAGTGATAAAGCGCTCTCCCCTGGTATTATCGAAAATCGTGAAATTGAGCTGCTCCACTATCATTTTCAAATCGGAACTGCTTCTCAGTAAGGTGCGCAGGGCCGCCTGAAAATTGGACATCAATAATGAAGCCGGCATGCCCTTTCCCGAAACATCCGCCACGCAGAAAAACACCTCGTCGTCAGATTTCTGGATAAGGTCATAATAATCCCCTCCCACGGTACTATGGGGATAATAAGTTACTTTTGCCTTTAACCTTTCATTTTGGGGAAGCTTCTCGGGAAACAACATCCGCTGCACATTGCTGGCAATCTCAAGCTCTTTTCTTAACCTTTCCTGCTCCAGTTGTTTCCGCGCAAATCTTTTATTCTCCAACGCGACCACCAGAATATTGGCCAGTGCCTGGGTGAAATTCAGGTCCAGTTCTTTGTCTTCGTCCTTGGTCCTGAGTAACAGAATGGCGAGCATTTTATCCTTATGGTAGACCGGTACATATATGTTGACTTCAGAAAAAGAAAACTCCGCTGACAGGTTAAGACTTAATTTCCCAATTGCCCTGTTTTCGCTGACATCTTCCTGTGGAATCCCGCGGGGTATGTTGCCCTTCACATTGTGGGAAATCCTCTGTACGAAATGACCGTTTTTTTCGTCAAAAACGTACAGCAATAAGGACCTGATATTCAGATGAACCAAGCAGGTAAATTTGAAAATGTTCAACAGGACCTCCTCGTTCTCATTTTCATTTATGGCCTGGGTGATTTCCAAGAGGGCCTTAAGCTCTAACTCTTTTCGCTGATATTTAACGGTTTCGGTAGTCAATGTCACATGGGTTAATTCAAATGGTGTTATGTTTCAACAGGCCTGCTTTGGTGGCCAGGTAATACAGATGCAATCCCTGGTCGCTCAGGTCAATGGCTCCAAATACTTCTTTATCCGGTGATTGAAAACATTTTATCCATCCCTTTTCGAGCAGTCTTTGCAAGGTACGCAAAAGCCGCTCATCTTCCCAATCCAAGGTTTCTTTAAGGTACTGGAAAGATTGAAGGAAATAAAGTTCGTCCAATAAATCAAACTCATCGTCTGACATCATCATTACCATTGATTGAAAAACAAAATTAATGTTTTGACTTGTTTTTTCGGCCTTTCCATTTGAATTTTCCGAAAATTGCCAGAATACCCGCTAAAATCACCATGACGGGCTGAATGAAACCCGCTGCCACATAATTTCCTGTTTTTTGCTTTATCCCATAATACGCCAGGATTCTTCCGAGAACCCGCTTTTCTCCTCCTGTCTTTCCGATCCAATACAATAAAAAGAACAGGAGGAGAAAGGGGCCTTCAAAAAGCAATACCGCCGTACCTAGATGAAAAACACTGTATAAAAACAAGATGGCTGCTGAAAATGCATGGCTGTGAGACCGGTGTAACCGCCACTTGCTGGCCCATCTGGCACGTTGGTTGATCCAGGCCATGGGATCATTCCACGCGAAAGTGCGCACCAGGGCATCGGCACCCTTTTGATAAACAGCCGCTTCTTTCCCGTAACGTGTATATATTTTTTTTAACAAAAATTCATCGTCTCCTGAAAGGTGGTGTTCATTCCCCTTGTAGCCCCCCACTTCAAAGAAAGCATCTTTTCTGAAGGCCATATTTGCCCCACTGCACATCAGGGGCTTTTGAAGGTCAAAGGAGGCTCCGGTTACCAATAATATACTGGCCCATTCAATCTGCTCAAAAGCACCGAAGAGACCCCGTCCCTCAATAGAAATTACAGGACCTGCCACCAGTTTCACCGAAGCCTTGTCAAATGAAGCCAGTAAAATGCGGGGCCATTCAGGTGGAAAGACAACGTCTGCGTCGGTAGTCACAATGATCCCCCCCCTGCTTGATGAAATACCCGTGTGCAATGCTGCTTTCTTACCCTCTCCCCTACTTTTAATGCATTTCCATTTGGCCAGTTTGTTACGGTTTATGTAAGCTGTGCACCATTCAAAAGAACCATCTGTGCTCTCATCATCCACCAGGATAACCTCCCCCTCCAAAGCCTTCTCCCTGATTTCGTCCAAAAGCCTGGGTAAATGCCCCAGTTCATCTCTGAAGGGAACAACCAGGGAAAAATTTCTGTCCCCGGCGATTCCCGACGGCCTGTGGCTAAAGCGTTTCCACCTGTAATCAAGAAGGAATAAAAGCAATACATACGACCCCAATACAAAGCTGTATAAGAGAGGGAGACCCCACGAAAAATACAAAAGTATAAAATGCAATCCGTGCATAGCAGGAATTATAGTAAATTGCGGCAATGGGTAAAGAAGCGAAAATAAACACAAAAGAAAAAATCATTTTGGGCATTGACCCCGGCACCAATATCATGGGATATGGACTTATCCTGGTGAAGGGAAACATGTTCCAAATCCTTCAATATGGCGTGATACACCTTAAAAAATACAGCGACCATGCACTGAAACTAAAAAAAATATATGAAAGGGTAAGCCACATTATTGAAGAATTCGGCCCGGACGCGGTGGCTTTGGAAGCTCCCTTTTATGGACAAAATGTACAGTCTATGTTGAAACTGGGAAGGGCTCAGGGAGTGGCCATGGCGGCGGCATTGGCCAGGGAAATCCCCATTACGGAATACTCTCCAAAAAAGGTAAAACAGTCCGTCACAGGAAACGGCAACGCCTCCAAGGAGCAGGTGGCCGAAATGCTGAAAACCCTTTTGACCTTAAAGGAAATCCCCAAATTATTGGACGCCACCGATGCGTTGGCGGTGGCAGTCTGTCATCACTTTCACGAAGGCAGGTTACAGTCCAGCGGAAGAAAAGAAGGCTGGAAATCCTTCCTGGCCGAAAACCCGGACAGAATAAAAAAATAATCCTGTTTGGGAGGTATTTTTTAACTGTTTAAATACCTATATTGGGTTATACCCTTGTAACATAACACGCAACCTCAAAACCTTATAGAAGATGACAAAGCCCGAAATCAACTGCGAAAAATGTTTTGGAGATTTCAAGGAATCACTTGCGGAACTTAAGGATCTGATACAAGAAGGCAAGAGCCGCGGCATGAATGACAAACTCAAAGCCAAAATGGTACGTAGTTTTGAACTTACTCACGACCTTGCCATCAATACCATTGGTGAATATTTCAAAAAGCAAGGAAGACCCCCGTTTTCGGGGTCCAGGGATGCCACGGTCGAAGCTTTTAACGAAGACCTGATTGATAATGGGCAAGGGTGGCTGGACATGATCATCTTCAGGATCAAATACAATCCCCTTTATCCCGGCGATTACCTGGAAGCCCTCACTGAATCCATTCTGGTGAAATTCGTTCACCTGCTTGAAAATTTTGAGGCGCATATGGAGAGAAAATTGGAGGAAGACCTGTAAATCCCTTGAAATAAATATTTCTTTATTTTTTTATCCTCATGTAGCATTCTTACCAAATATTTCGTCAGGGTATAAAACCTTAGTCTAAACACGCAGTCAATTACCTGAAACGCAAAACCAGTTGCCATGAAAACAAAATTACTCCCCCTTTCCAGATGGACAGCATTTTTGTTTCTGCCCGTTTTAGTGGTGCTTTCTTTCACCTCCTGTGAAGATGAAGTGGAAACCACCTACACGTACCGCACTCAGGTTCCCTTATTTTTGGAGGTCAATACCTTTAGGGAAGCAGACATACTCATTGAGCCAGGCAAGCCACTGGACAATCCGGGAAAAATTTACATCTATGGCGATTATCTTCTTATCAGTGAACCCGACAAAGGCATCCATATATTGGACAACACCAACCCCGCTACTCCTAAAAACATCAATTTCATCAATATACCAGGTACAATGGATCTGGCCATCAACTCCAACGTGCTGTATGCAGACAATTATGTGGACCTTCTGGCTTTTGATATCACCAACCCAAAAGACATCAAATTGCTCAAGCGGGAAGAAGATGTGTTCCCCAATCTATACTCCAACGAGGAGACTGGGACCATCGTGGTCTATAAAGACACGTTGATTACCTCCACACAGGCCAACATGCATTTAGGACACTGGGGGAGACCTGCCACGAGGCTGGATTTTTTTGCAAATGCCTCCGGAATGGAATCAAGAGCCGTGTCACAAAACTACGGACAGGGCGGGTCTATGGCAAGATTTACCCTTCTTGGGGGACACCTATATGCAGTAGATGATAATCATTTAAGGATCTTTAATGTCGAGTTACCGGATGATCCCAAGTTCACTTCCGAAATTTTGTTGGGCTGGGGCATTGAAACGATTTTTCCTTTTAAAGACAAATTATTTATCGGCTCCATGACCGGCATGCACATCTATGACGCCTCCACTCCCTCCGATCCTAAAAAAATGGCAGAATATCAGCACATAACGGCATGTGATCCGGTGGTCGTCAACGATGAATATGCATTTGTCACGCTGAGATCCGGCACAGGCTGCAGGATGGGAATCGATGAACTGCATGTGCTGGACATCATCAATCCCTATCAACCCGTACTGCTCAAAAAATACCCGATGGAAAACCCGCACGGGCTGGGGCTTGCAGGCGATTATCTCTACATTGCTGAAGGAAAACATGGCCTTAAGAGTTTCAATGTCTCCAATGTATTCGCGATTGGCGACAACCTGGTAGAACATCTTAAAGACCTCCGTTCCGTGGATATCATCCCCGGCCCGAAGTCACTCATTGTCATCGGTCCCGATGGTGTCTGTCAATTTGACTACACCAATCCGGAAAAACTCAAAAAACTAAGCTGCATCAACGTGACTTTTAGATAAAAACAATGAAAGTCCCACGATTACTTTTTCTACTGTTCCTATGGCTGGCCTGTCCCCAAGTAAGTTGGGGCCAGGCGTCGCCTTTTGTGCACCATACAGAAATCGGGCTATTGATGGGAAGGGAAAATGGAAACAACAGGGCCAACTTCTCATTTCAAACATTTAATGGCGTGCATTTCAATTCCCACCATGAAATGGGCTTTGTTATTGGGCTGGACCACTACAATCCCTTAACCCTTGTGCCGTTTGGAATGGGCTGGCGGGGGATATTGACTCCCCAAAACAGTTTCTCCTTTTATACCGCCATCGATATCGGTTATAATTCCACCATGCTGGAAAAAAAAGCGGTGCATGATTGGAATGTCCATGAATGGTATGAAGGGGGACTGATGTACCACCCTGCTGTGGGATTCAGGGTCAAAAACAAAAACAGCACCCAATGGACTTTCAGCATAGGCTATAAAAGACAAATAGCCAATTACTACATGGGATCGCCCATCAATGACCCCTGGGGAGACTCTCCCGATCCCGGCAACCCCAACGATTGGAGCTATCTGCAAAGAGACAAAATCATCTTCAACAATGTGGTCTATAAAATAGGACTATTGTTTTGAGCCCTCTTCAGCTAGCTCGATTTCCGAAAACCAGAAATATTTTGCCTGCTCCTGCCCCAGACTGTCTTTAAACGTGTAAGCTCGTCTAACAGGTTCTTTGGAGACAACAGCAATGGGATTCTTGAAAATCGGACCTTCACAACAAAACGTATGAAACTCACCATTTTCGCCGCAGGGATCCACGTCTGCGGGAAGACTGCCAAGAAAATTCCGCCCGTAGATGGCCCCCAGATTTTCCTGTGGAATCTTGTCGGCATCAGCGGCACATATCACCGTAGTAAAGCCTAATCCCAAGAATTCTGAAGAGAGCCTTCCTGTATCCTTCCCCCACAAAGGAAAAATCCCCCGCATACCTTTTTGCGCCAACTTCTCTTCCCTGTACTTTTTCAAATCCTCCAGGAAAATATCGCCATAGGCCAGATGACGGATATTTTGTCCGGCAAGCCTGTCCAGATAAGCGGTCATGGCTTTCTCATAGGCCTGATTATCCCCACTGGCTGGAAGGTAAATTTTATCAAGAGGCAGGCCTATCTCATGGGATTGTTTTACGATCAGATCCTCATGAATCCCATGCATCCCCACCCGTCGGGTTTCCTCTCCAAAGACGGTGTGTAAACCGACAACCTGATAATCTGCATTTTGCAGTAAGTACCAGAGGGCAAGGGCGCTGTCCTTGCCTCCTGACCAGCTAAGAGAAACTTCTATTTTTGTTTCTGACATCCTTCTGCGTTTTTTATGGACAGACGTTATCGGAATATAAACCCTGATGGGCCCCTTCCCGCTGCAATGGTGCCCGTCAGTTCTCCTTCAGCATTTATTTTTTTTACAGAGCCATTGCCTTGCCAGCCGTTGTGTTCTCCGATGTATAAGGTTTTTTCACTTTTATGGTATCCCAAACCATAAAAATCAGCACCTGAATAAAATGCCTCATTGATTATGTCACCGCTGATCAAGGAAACTACGACGACCTTGTCGGAAGTCCCTCCCGAGGTGATCACATAAACCTCTCCGTTTTCCCCAAGGGCAAAATTGCCGTTGTATATCGTATTGGTCAACGCAGTTTCCACCGTGTTGAGTATCGAAAAGTCGTTAGGATTGATCCGGTGGAAATAAATGGCTTCATCGGTTCTGGCATATAAATAGATACCCGTTTCGTACTCGAAAAAAGAAAAAGGGGCTCCATCCACCGGTACGATCGATTCCAATTCTTCCTTTTCAGGGTCAATCACAGCGAACACTCCGGCAGCACTACAGGCCGTCAGGATTTTACCGTTGGCAACGAATAAGCCCTCCGGGCGGCTTGGTACCGAAATTTTATTGCTTACGGCCCCTCCTTCGGGACCCTCTACCACTGCCAGGAAGGAGTCCGGATTTGCCCACGCGTTATCATAAGGTCCCCAGTCACTGATAAAGAGCTTATCGCCTGCCACAGCAAGATGGCGGCAATTTTCAAGGCCGTTGCCTGAAACAGCACCCAGACTTTGGAAATCGGACGAACGCACCACCTCCACTTTCCCGGTATTGGCTACTATGTAAAAGTTTTCGGCATGTGCCACCATATCCTGAATAAGCCCAGCGAAAGGCCTGTGGTTAACCTTTTCGAAGATATCCTGTTGGACTTCCCCCGTCTGGGGATCATAATGATAAACTTCACCGTCATTGGCCCCAAAGGCGCCTTCATTGACAATCAATACACCCTTTTCGAACTCCCCCTTGGGAACGTCTACCGGATCAGTACTGCAAGAAAACGATAGGCCAATACCTATCCAGAAAATCAAAAGATTTATCCTTTTCATATTGTTATGTTTAGATTGATTTGATAATTTCTCCCCGGCATCGGTCGCAGCCGGAGTACCTGGTAGTCTTTATTGAAGATATTGTTTACCTGAAAAGCCAGTTTCCCTTCTATCTTTTTCCAAAATGCCAGCTTATAGGCCACCCCCTGATCCCACAATTGGTAGGCTTCCAATTTGCCTTGATTATCGGTGGCAATAAAACGTTTTCCCACCCGGTGGGTATTGAGGAAGATTGAAAAGTCTGTCTTTTCCAGCCAAAAACCTAGTTGCCCTTTATGCATGGGCGTATAAGGCAACTGTTTGCCCATACTGCTGTCATCTTCCGAATCCGCTGTTTTGTTAATGGCACGGGTCCAGGCGTAATTGCCCTCAAGACCGGTTTTCCAATCTCCCAGAGTAAGCTTCACCTCCATAAAAAACTCTAAGCCTTGATTATCCACATGGCGGAGATTAACCGGGCTCCAATAGCCCTCTCCGGGAAGCCAGATGATCCAATTATCCACCGACATCCTGAAATAAGAAACCCGGCTTTTCCCCTTCACGGGACCATATTGGTAAGTGTGGTCCAGACCCAATTCCCCGCTCCAGCTTTTTTCCGGCTCCAAATCCGGATTACCACCGGGAACCCAAAACCGGTCATTCAATGTCGGGACTTTAAAACTCCGGGCAAGGTTTGCGCTGAACTGGAACCGATCTTTGGGCGTCTCCCAAAAAACCCACTCCATACCCGTGCTGGGGGTCAAAGGGACCCATTCGCCATCGTACATCAGTTGCCGGAGATGGAAAGAAAAGCCAATCTGCTCCCCGGGCTTGAAATTGGTAGCCTGATAAAGTTCTATTCTCTTCTCCTGCCGTGAGTAGGCAGAAAGCGTTCCTTGAATGTGTGTGAGCCTGACACCGGTTCTGCTTTCCCAGGCCGGTCCCCATTGCCAGTCAAGATCCCCGCTTAGAAAGTACTGGTGAATAAGATTCTCTGCGTGGTTAAAAACCAGGCGGTCTTTTATCCAGCCGCCCTTAAAGTTCCATACTTTATTATGGTCAAAACGGTGAAGATCGGCCACCCAACGGATATTCTCATCTACCTGCTCGTCTTTGGTTGGGGAACCTATTACAGGCTGGATCTGCCTGTCGGTATGATTCCACCAGACTGACGTACTTAATTGGTGCTTGGCATCAAGTTTAAATGCAAAGTCCTGGACCAATCCATATTGGGAAATCCCCGCGTGTTCCTGTCTGCGAACGGGGGTATTGATGGAAGACCAGTCCTTGTAAAGAAAATCATTTTTTGCGATATTTCTGTAAACCTTGGTTCTTGAGGAAAATTCACTGCCACTGCGACGGTACTCCAGCAATTGGTTCCACTTCCCAAAACTCCCGAAATGGGAAAACACATTTGCCCGGTCTCCTTCATCAAAACCTATGGCGCTGTTCAGATGAACGGATCCACCAATGGCATCCGTACCGTATAAGGCGCCTGCACTGCCATAGTGAATGTCCACACCATCGAACCCGCCCACCGGCAAGATAGAAAAATCCGTTTGCCCGAGAGAGGGACTGTTGATCGGGAGACCGTTCCAAAAAACCGCATTGTGCCCTGCCGATGTCCCCCTCATCGTCAATGAGGCCAGCATTCCGGGACCGTATTGTCTGAGGAAAAGCCCTGTCCGCTGCTGTAAAACATCGGCCAAAGACATTCCCTGGAAAGACTGCATCTGTCCCTCGCTGATGGTTTTCACCATTTGGCCATAGGCATACTTTTTCGGCCCGGCTACCTCCACGGCTTGAAGCTCCAAGGTGTCCCCAAGCATCGGCCTCAGGCTGTCGCCAGCGGCAAACAGCTGCACTAGAATAAAAACAAAACAAACCAAAGCCTAATAGAATTAAATAACACGTTTAATTATTTAATCCAAAGCATTTGTCCGGCAATTGAATGAGTGAAATTTCATCATTGATTCTGATCCGGTTTTTTTTGATGAACCTGCCGCCAATCAATTAGAAGAAACATCATCCCAGCTTTTCACCCGAAAGCTTTGAACACGAAGAAATGTGGCAGGTCTCCTGGCTTCCCTGAGTTTGCCCGCCTTCTCATCCCATATTTCCGGGACAATGGCAAAGGTTTGACAAACTGCTTTCCCATATTAATTGGGGAAAGGGTTACAGTTGCGGGGACAGCTCCGGCTTTCTACCGGATTCCCTTTTCATCCCGAGAGCCTGGTACAGGATCGGGAACCATATTTCACTGCAAACATAACCCTAAATTCCCGTTGATAAAACGGGGAAGCCAAAATAAGTTTTTGGAAATGGCCCCGGCAATGTTTTATTTTGGTCCCTAATCCAAACCTCTGATGGGGAAATTCAGCCTATATATATTGTTTATCATTTGCCCCTTGACGGTGTTGCTGTTTTCCTGTAACATGCGGGAAAGGGAGTCGCTTCGTCATGATTTGGATCCGGTTCCCTTGGGATACGCACAAGGTTTCCGCATATTCGAGGGGGAGGGATATCATCTCGTTGAGGTAAGCCAGGCTTTCCAAAAAAAACATACTCCTTTCAGGTACCTGATTTTTGATGATTCCCCTTCAGAAAAACAGGAAGGTGCCGATGCCATAGTAAACAGTTCTTCTGAACGCATCGTGCTGACTGCCACTACCCATATACCTCATCTGGACTTACTTGGAAAAAGCAACTGTCTCATCGGGTTTCCCAATTTGGATCTTATTTCCTCTGACATCATGAGAGAAAGGATTGATGCCGGTAAAATCATGGATTTAGGAAAAGGTCCACAAGCCAATTTGGAAAAAATCGTTGAACTCCAGCCCGATTGGATGATGGTTTCCACAATGGGGGAAGACCTGACACATTTCGAAGTCCTCAAAAAAGCCGGGATACCCGTACTGATCAATGGGGAATATATGGAGCAACATCCCTTGGGTAGGGCTGAATGGATTAAATTTACCGGTCTTTTGCTCGGAAAATTCGCGGAAGCTTCCGCCATTTTCGACGAAATCGAGAAAAATTATATGGATGCACAAAACCTTACTGCTAAAATACCTTCCGACGAGAGACCTACCGTGCTTTCAGGGACGATGTACAAAGATATCTGGTACGCCCCAGGCAATGAGAGCTGGGGAAGTATTCTCCTAAAAGAAGCCGGCGGAAAATATGTCTTTGAGGAGGAAAAAGGTACAGGAAGCGTGCAATTGAGTTATGAGCATGTGCTGAGCAAGGCACTGGATGCAGATTTTTGGATAGGGGCTGCGGATTATTCTTCTCTCCGCCATATGTCGGGTACGGATAAAAGATACGCCGCGTTTCAAGCCTTTAAAAACAAAAGGGTTTATACCTATACCCAGAAAAAAGGAGCTACCGGGGGGATTCTTTATTTTGAGGAAGGCTATGTAAGACCTGATCTCATCTTATTGGATCTGGTGAAAATACTTCATCCCGAACGGGTTCCAAACCATTCGCTATATTTCTATACCTTGCTGAATGGAAGTTAGAAAACTACATACTTTATATTTTGTGATCAGTATTCTGGTTTTTCTGCTTTTATGGCTGATCAATCTAGGGATAGGATCGGTAAGCATCCCTATTGAAGAAATTGCGGGAAGATTTTTGGGGAAAGCATTCAGCAAAAGCAGTTGGGAGATCATTTTAATGGAGTACCGGTTTCCTAAATCCCTTACCGCCATGTTGGCGGGAACCGCCTTGGCCGTGAGTGGGCTACAAATGCAGACCTTTTTCAGAAACCCCCTGGCTGGCCCTTATGTACTGGGCATCAGTTCCGGAGCAGGCCTGGGAGTCGCTTTGCTTTCCATGGCAGGCTCTGCCTTCGGCTGGGTATTTTGGAAGGGGAATTTTGGGGGGTGGCCCATTACGTTGGCAGCAAGTATCGGCGCCATATCTGTGTTGCTTCTGATGAGTGTCACGGCCTGGAGAGTAAAAGACAGCATGACCCTGCTTATCCTGGGGTTGATGTTTGGCAGTGCCGCTTCTGCCATGGTTGCGGTCCTTGCATATTTCAGTGAAGCTGACGAACTTAAACTTTATACCATATGGTCTTTGGGAAGCCTGGGGGGAACCGGCTGGGAGCAACTCAATGTGCTGGCCATTTCAGTCGTTGCAGGCTTGCTGCCTGTTATCATTTGGATTAAATCCTACAACGCCATGTTGCTGGGAGAAAATTACGCCAAAAGTATGGGGATCAATTTGTTCCGTTTAAGGTGGGCTATGATCATCAGTACCGGCATCTTGGCAGGAAGTGTCACCGCATTTTGCGGGCCCATTGCCTTCATCGGCGTTGCGGTACCTCATATAGGGAAGATGTTGTTCAGGACCAGCAACCATAAGGTGCTTTTTCCGGGATCCGCCCTGATCGGTGCCATTGTATTATTGCTTTGTGACAGCGTCAGTCAGTTGCCCGGATCTGCTCAGACCCTCCCCATCAATGCCGTCACCACTTTGATCGGAGCTCCCTTGGTTATCTGGTTGATTCTTAGCAGAAACCTCAGCAAAGAATTCTGATCCCGGTTTAATAGCTGGCGTATAAAGGCAGAAGGGGGGTTAGTTTTAAGTCAATGCAACCATACAGGCCCTTTGGGTCTGACAAAAAGAAAATTTATATGTCAAAGCAGCATCCCATCCTCCAAGCTAACGATCTGGAACTAGGCTACCTAAAAGGTAACGTTCTGTTTCCTGTAGCCAGGAATCTGGCATTTGACCTGTATCCGGGACAGCTCACCTGCCTTATGGGACCCAACGGCGTAGGGAAGTCCACATTGCTTAAAGCCATCTTGGGCAGCAATCCACCCATCCGCGGAAAACTTACGCTGAATAAAAAAAATATAGCGGATTACGCTGCCGAGCATCTGGCGAAACAAATCGCCGTGGTGCTGACCGATAAAGTACAAACAGGGAATATGACCGTATATGACCTGGTTTGTCTGGGCAGAATACCCCATACCGGGTGGTGGGGAAAGCTCGCTGAAGAAGACCTTCAAGCGGTAGAAAAGGCTCTCGTTTCTACAAAAACCAAAGAGATAGAAAACAGAAAACTAAACGAACTCAGTGATGGACAGTTACAAAAAACCATGATAGCGAGGGCCCTGGCCCAAGACGGAGAAGTATTGGTTTTGGATGAGCCCACTGCTCACTTGGACCTGGTCAACCGGTTTGAAATCATGACCCTGCTCAGAGAACTTGCTCATGAAAATTCCAAAGCCATCCTGGTCGTCACCCATGACTTGGAGATTGCCGTGGAGACCGCCGATCGTCTGTGGCTGATGACCAAGGAACATTCTCTGGTCACCGGCAGTCCAGAAGGTCTTATGATAGAGGGCAAAGTCAACCTTCTGGTTTCCGACAACAAATGGCACGTCAACCCCTTAACCGGTAAAATGGAATTGAATATTCCTTTGACTTATCCCGAAATAACCGGTCCCGCCCACATCATCCCATGGATAAAGCTGGCCATCAGAAAATCCCATCCTTTGAATGATATGGACAGCGCTTCTATCATCGTTTATCGCGATCCTTTCTCTTTAAAACTAACCTACAAAAATCAGGACTATCATTTTTCCAGCATTGAAAAGTTAATGCATTTTTTAAAATATAACTGAAGCAATATTTAAATTTATAAAATAGGATTTTTTTGAATCAAAATTATTTTATATTATTGTATTACAGCTTTTTATATCTTAATCAGCCTTAAAACTGTCTAATTATATTTTGTTACAATTTAAAGAAACATTTGACTTTGGCACATGATGAATATGACTTTATATTCCAAATGCTATCTATCATTGCCTTGTGCAAAAATCATGTGGTATCTAAGCTGCTTCCTGCTGTTGTTAGACAGTAGCATCGCGCAAAATGAAATTGACAGCCTAAAAAATGAATTGGCCAAAAACGATCCCGATACCAACCGGGTGTGGGTGTACCGGGATCTGGCATACTATTACATGGAAAAGGACCTCGACACTTCACTCTTTTACAGTGAAAAGGGAGTTTCCCTTGCCAGACGACTGGGATTCAATGCAGGCATCATATGGAACCAATACCAACAGGCCCTGGCCTTTGAGTTCAAAAACCAATTTGATGAAGCCTTAGCGGTTTATTCAGAGGCCATCCGTCTCGCGCTGTCAACCCGGGATACCATTAGCCTGGCCAAACTTAAAAACGCCATTGGTGCAGCCTATTACTTTCACAGCCAGTTTGACAAATCACTGCAGCAATATCACGAGGCATTGGACATAAGTTCGTCGATCGGTTATTATGAAGGAATGGGACATGCCCTGAACAACCTGGGAATCATATTCAAACAGAGAAGGAATTTCCAAAAGGCCCTGGATGCTTATCAACGATCTTTGGAAATCAAAACACACCAGGCCGACACTGCCGGCATGATCAACTCTTATTATAATATCGGATTGTTGCATTCTTATACCAATGCATTTGAATCCAGTCTTAACGCATTCTCCGCTGCGGAACATCTTTCTGAACATATCCACAAAAAAGAGCGGGGGCTGGCGGCCATACAGATTGGAAAAGGAGTGGCGCTTTATCACTTGAACAAATATGACGAAGCCGAAAAACACCTCCAGGCCGGTATACCTTACCTTGGCAAAGATTTGATAGCAGAAAAGGCAGCCGCAAAGGCCTATCTTGGCATGTTGAAAATCAGGACGGGAAACAATGGTTCATCAGGTATGGCTGACTTGCAGGAAGCGTGGAACATGGTGGAAAACTCTGACAGGTTGGAATTGAAAAAACAGATCATCAAGGAGTTGGCCACTGCCTACGAATGGCTTGATCAGCCACAAAAAGCCGTTGAGTCCTGGAAAATATTTACCGGTATCAGTGACAGCATCAATAATGAACAAAAACAATGGGCATTTGAAGAAATGCAAGCCAGATTCGATGCTATCGAAAAGGACAAACTTATTCGTTTGCAAGCCAGGGAACTGGAAAAAGCAAAAGCTTCCTCTAAGAACAATTCTCTCTATGGTATGTTTTCAGCAGCATTTATTTTTCTTACCGGAGGGCTTTACTGGTATCGCAAAAAAAAGACCCTTCCAGGTCCTCCGGAAACGGAGACATTTCCGCATCCACCTGCTTCCTCCGGCCAATTCAACCCCATGAAAGTGAACGGAAGCCTTCTAAGCCCTTTGACCAAAAGGGAGATGGAAATCATCCAACTGGTAGAAAAAGGGCATACCAACCAGGAAATTGCCAGAAATCTTTTTGTCAGCGAAAACACCGTGAAGACCCATTTAAAGAATATCTTTTCAAAAACGGATGCCCATAACCGCACAGATCTGGTACACAAGATAAGGAACCGCTAAAACACACAGTCTTTTTTTAATTGAAATTGAAAAATCACCCAAATGGGTGATAGAAAATTGAAAGCGCAACAGGAAATTTGAAGTGTAAAATAACCTTAAAAAAATGTTCACACCATGAAAAAAGCATTTAAAATTTTGATCATTGGCGTTTCATTACTTTTCATTATGGTCATAGGCGCCGTTATCTATGTCTCCGTTGCCTTACCCAATGTAGGCCCTGCCCCATCAGACTATCAGGTAACCCCGACCCCTGAAAAAATCGAAAGGGGGAAATACCTTGCCTATCACGTGATGCAGTGTATTGACTGTCATTCACAAAGGGATTTCAGTATTTACAGTGCTCCGCCTAAACCGGGAACAGAGGCCGTAGGAGGTGAGCGTTTTGATCATTCAATGGGATTCCCCGGTGTTTTTATTTCTCCCAACATCACCCCGTTTGGGATAGGAGATTGGACGGACGGCGAACTTTTCAGACTGATTACCACTGGCGTAAAAAGGGATGGAGACCCGATTTTTCCAGTGATGCCGTATCATGGGTTTGGCCAACTGGACCCCGAAGACATCGAAGCCGTCATCGCTTATATCCGGTCATTGGAACCAGTTGCCTCCAACCACGGAAAGTCCAAGCCGGATTTTCCGATCAACCTGATCATGCGTACCATGCCTAAAAAAGCTGCTTTAACCAAAAAACCTGACCCCTCGGACCAATTAGCCTATGGAAATTACCTGGTTACCGCATCAGCATGCAGGGATTGCCATACCAAATTCGAAAAGGGTGACTATGTAGGAGCATGGCTGGCAGGAGGACGCGAATTCATCTTTCCCGATGGCAGCGTCCTGACCACACCAAATCTTACCCCTCATGAAAGCGGGCTGGCAAACTGGACAAAAGACATGTTCATACAACGCTTTAAAATGTATTCAGATCATTCCAATCTGACAAAAGTGCGGCCCGGGGAAATGCAAACCATAATGCCCTGGGCAATGTATTCAGGAATGAACGAAGAGGATTTGGGAGCCATTTTTGAATACCTCCAGAGCCTGGATCCCGTAGAAAATTACGTGGAAAAATTCAAACCAAATAGTAATAGTTAAGGTTCGTTTTACAAGAAAAGGGTCCGCCATTGGTGGACCCTTTTTTATGATACTGACCGCAAATAACCTCCGTCTATTGGGATATTGGCACCGTTGATATAAGCGGCAAACGGAGAAGCCAAAAAAGAAACCAGATACCCATATTCTTCAGGCCTCCCCAATCTTCCCGCAGGAATACGCTCATTCTTTTGTTTTAGAAGGTCATCCATCGGGACACCGGAGGATTTGGATTGGGCCTCCATGACCTCTTCTATTCTCTCCGTATCAAAGGAACCGGTTAGCACACTGTTTACCGTGATGCCAAATGGGGCCACTTCCCGTGCCAGGCATTTGGCCCAACTTATCACGGCTGTCCGAATGGTGTTGGAAAGGACAAGATCCCGAATCGGCTCCTTTACAGAAATAGACGACACATTGATGATCCTGCCGTATCCCCTTTTTTTCATTCCATCCAGTGCCAAGTGTGCCATCCGGTGATAACTTTTGAACAGGAGATCAAAAGCCGCCTGATAATCTTCCAGGTTTTTTTCCAAGACAGTGCCTGCTGCCGGCCCATTGGTATTGTTGACGAGGATATCAATCGGACGTTCAGCAAAATAGGCATCGGTTTTTTTCTTCAGTCCCTCAGTGTCATAATAGTCCACTGCCAAAAAATGATGTTCTTGTCCATCGTCTGCAGGAAGTTCAGCCAAGGCTTTTTGGAGGTTGTTTTCATTTCTGGCCATCAGCGTGACCCTGGCGCCGCAGGACGCGAGTTGCCAGGCACAAGCATATCCCAATCCTCTACTGCCCCCGCCTACCACAGCATGTAGTCCTTTTAAATTTATTTTCATTCTTAAAGATCTTTTTTCTAAAAATAACTTGCAAATAACCGCACAAAAACTTTATTTAACAAATCCTATAAATTTTATAGGGTTAATTGGAATTAAGAAAAAAATATTGCTTATATTTGTCTCACTAATAATTGGTATGACATACGAGCAATTTAGTAAATATTCCTTTTTGCTGGACAGGACAGCCAGAAAGGTAAAACAGTACGCCCAGCAAAAGTTCAAATTGAATGACTTTGATGTCACTGTAGACCAATGGCTGGTCATGAAAAATCTGGCTGAAAACGAAATACTCAGTCAAACTGAGTTGGCACAATTGGTTTTTAAAGACCATCCGACTTTGACAAGGATCATAGACATACTGTGCAAAAAGGGATATGTGGCGAGGAGTCAGCACCCTCAGGACAGGAGAAGTTTTCATCTGAGTTTGACAGATGATGGAAAAGAAAAGGTAGCCGAACTTAAACCACAGATTGCGTTGATCAGGCAAAAAGCATGGGAAAACCTGAATGAATCGGATTTCAACGAGTTCAGACGGATTCTGAATACCATATATAATAATCTTGAAGAATAATTTGTATAAAGTAAGTGATTTAGTTGTCATACTAATTATATTTGTACAAACAATCGAAATTTAATTGGTTGAACCAATAACATAAAACACCATGATTACTACTGACATTTGCATTATCGGAGCGGGCCCCGTTGGTTTATTTGCCGTCTTTGAAGCAGGATTGTTAAAGATGCGTTGTCATTTGATAGACGCATTGCCGCAGGTAGGCGGTCAGCTTTCGGAAATCTATCCACAAAAACCCATTTATGACATACCCGGATATCCTGAGATAAAAGCGCAGGAGTTGGTAGACAATCTCATGGAGCAGATCAAACCGTTCAAGCCTACTTTCTCACTGGGAGAAAGGGTGGATCACCTGACCAAACAGGAAGACGGGTCATACGTAATCACTACCAATGACAAAACCCAGATACACGCCCAGGTGATTGTCATAGCAGGGGGCTTGGGTTGTTTCGAACCCAGAAAACCTGTATTGGAAAACCTTGAGCATTTTGAAGGCAAAGGGGTGGCATATATGGTAAAAAATCCGGAACAATTCAGGGATAAAAAGGTGGTGTTGGCCGGTGGCGGGGATTCTGCCTTGGACTGGGCCATATACTTGGCCGACGTGGCCAAAAGAGTGACCTTGGTTCACCGCAATGAGACGTTCAGAGGTGCCCCGGATTCTGCGGCAAAGGTGTTTGATATGGCAAACAACGGTAAAATAGATTTGATCCTTTCCGCCAATTTAAAAGAATTGGGTGGAAATGGTCGTCTGGCAACGGTATTATTGGAGGACAAAGCCAAATCCCAAATCAAGATCGACACGGATTACCTGATTCCGCTTTTCGGGCTGAGCCCCAAACTCGGACCAATCGCTGATTGGGGATTAACCATTGACAAAAATGCCATTGAGGTGGATACGACGGATTATTCAACCGGCGTGGACAGAATCTATGCGATAGGAGACATCAACACCTACCCGGGAAAACTGAAACTGATTCTCTGCGGCTTCCACGAAGCGGCGATCATGATGCATTCCGCCTTCAAATATGTATATCCTGACCAAAAATTAAGTTTTAAATATACCACTGTCAATGGAGTGAATGCATTTTAATCTTATTTTTGCAGCATGGTAACATTCACAGTAGAAGATCACGACGGAAACCGTCAGACGATAGAAGCCCCTGATGACATGGGCTTAAGCTTAATGGAAGTGCTTAAAGCTTCCGAGTATCCGGTACTGGCCACCTGTGGCGGGATGGCGTTATGTGCCACCTGTCATGTTGAAGTATTGGAAGGAAAAAATGGTCTGGGAGAAGCTTCGGATGTGGAATTGGACCAATTGGAGGCTTTACCTGAATATTATCCCACCAGCCGTCTGGCCTGCCAAATCAGGATAAGCGGAGAGCTGGAAGGAGCGGTCATTAAACTCCGGGGAGAAGATAATTAAAAAACTACCTACAACGGCCATGTTCATCCTATATGGCCGTTGTGTTTTTTGGGCAGCCAGCGTTCCATCACTGCTTTAAAAGTTTCATGAAATATCGGCTTTGTCATGAAATCATTGAAATCTCCACGATAACCACGCTTCTTTTCAGTATTTAATGCATTGACTGAAAGCCCAATTATGGGTATGTCCTTTCCTCCGGGTAAATTCCTGATCAAATTACAGATTTCATACCCGTTCATATCCTGGATGCTCAAGTCGGTAAGGACCAAATCCGGCCCTCTTGATTCATAAAGCTCCAATGCTTTTCTGCCACTATCCGCATCTATCACTTCCACCCCGGGGAACAATCGCTCCATATAAACTTTTATCAGCATTCTGTTGATGGAATTATCTTCTACCAACAGGACCGATATCCCTTGTTGATGGACATCCTGAATTGCTCCGCCTTTCCGGTCAAAATGGTCTTTTTCATTGGAAAGAGACTTAAAAAGCGCTATGAGTTTCTGCAACGTCACCGGTTTATTTAAAAACAGCCCATAACCTGCCCTCTTATATTGTTCTATTGTTACTTCCCCATCGTCAGCGCCTACCATTGCTACAAAGTGGGGTTGTTCATATTTGTTTTTAAAGAGATTCGTTATTTTTTCCACGGCGATAATGCTGCCTGACCCGAGAACCTTATGATCCATGATGACCGCCTGGAATTTCCCGTCAGCCGTTTCCATCCATCCGAAAGCTTCACCAAAGTCGCCGGTACTTATCGCCGTCACCGATAATCTCCTGCAATAACGCTGTATGATGTCGCGTGAACTCTCATTATTGTCAATTAGGAGGACTTTTGACAGCGAAGGAAAAAAATCCATCTTCGGAGTACCTTCTTCAAAGAAAGGCAACAAAAGGTCAAAATAGAAAGTGCTGCCTTTGCCGACGCAACTGTCCAACCGGATTTTACTGCCCATCATCGACAGTAATCGCGTTGAAATGGTCAGACCTAATCCTGTACCTCCATATTTTTTTGTGGTGGATGAATCGGCTTGTGAAAACGCATCAAAAATAAGGGTCTGCTTTTCCTGCTCTATACCGATTCCCGTATCTTTTATCGCAAATTTAAGAAGGATCTCCTTTCCTTTCTCCACCTCCGAACGACTGACTTTTAAGATGACTTCGCCTTTTTGGGTAAACTTGAGTGCGTTATTCAATAAATTGATCAGAATTTGTTTTAGTTTTTGCCGGTCGACCACTACCCATTCCGGCACCTCTTCTTCAATATCGAGCAGCAATTCGAGACCTTTTTGGTGCGCCTGAAAACAAAGTACTTCCACCACAGTCTGCAACAGGTCATATAAATTTGTTTTCTTATAATCCATTTCGGTCTTACCGGCTTCTATTTTGGCCAGGTCCAGTATATCATTGATCAAATCCAAAAGGGCGCCCGCAGATTGCAAAGCTGTATTGGCATACCGCTTCTGTTGTTCATTTAACTGCGTATTGGTGAGCAATTCCGTAAACCCTATCACACCATTTAAGGGGGTGCGGATTTCATGACTCATGTTGGCCAAAAATTCACTCTTGGCTTGATTAGCCTTTTCAGCAGCTTCCCTGGCTTTTTCTATTTCAAGCCGGTAGTTCTTTTCCTGGGTTATATCCCTTAATGAAATAATATTGCCGACGACGTTATCCTTGTTGTCTTTAATGACGGACTTGGAGGCTAAAAACCAGTGAAGATACTCCTGTTGTATTTTGTGAAATTCCCTGACATCAAAATCAAGGGGGGATATTATTAACTCAGCCACTTCAGGCCACTCTTCCCGGATATTTCCAAGAGTCATTTCGGCCGATCCAAAAGCCATAAATCTTTTCGCTGACAAGTTACAGGTAATCAGGTTATGCTCTAAATCCGTAACAATTACGCCATCCTCCATATTGTCAAAAAGGGTCTTATAGGCTACCGGCGCAATCTGAAAAAGTTTAAACTTTAACAAACCCAAAAATATAAATATCCCTGCCAATGCAAAGCCGAAAGGAATGACATCTAACTGGTAGGGTATCGTACCCGTCAGGTACCATAAATAAATAATAAAGGGACAACACAATCCAAAAAGCACCATATAAACCTGCCTGCGGACAGAATGGGGAACTTCCTGTGCCATCCTGATAAGTAACCATAAACTGATTACCAAGAGCAGCACCGTGTAGGTCTGATGTACCCAGTATAGCATCCCTTTTCTGGAAACCAGGTGGTCAATCAAGCCATTGAATTCCACCGCAAATTCCCTGTAAAATAACCTGTGAAAAGGATTGGTAAGAACCAGTCCCAATAAGGAAAATGAAACAAGGAAAATCATAGAGACCGATTTTCTATTTACGAGTTTTTCGTTACCGGTATAATGAATTGCCAACATAAGCATCAAAGGGCCCAAAAAAACAGCCCCCAAATATTCCATTTTCAAAAAGGCGATTTTCCAATTCAACGAAGCCGCAAACATCTCCAGCGCATTGCCCAAAGAATAGATAAAACAAGCCATCATCAACCATGAAAAATATTTATTTACCCTTCCTCCTTTGATCGATTTTGCATATAAAGAAAGGAATAGGGGAACAAATCCTATTACTAGAAATACGAAATTTACAATATGAAAATTTATTTTTTCCACCTTAGCAAAAATCAATGCTGCCATTGTATTAAATATAACTTATTTTAATTCAATTCTAAGGGCAGCTTTCAGATTTCTGAAATCCAACCGGAATAAATCCCAAAATTAAAAGGAAACTTCTATGTATGATAATCACTAAATTTATCTTTAAAGAGCGGATAGGCATGCCGAAAACAGGTTTCTTTATAAAAAATCCCCTCTACAGCCCTTAACTGCCCTGAGTTAATGGGTCAAAACGGAAACACATCATATCTTCAGATTTTTGTATCTGCCCAAGGTTTGTTGTAAAGTCTTTACCAAGGCTTCCTCAGCTCTTTCGATTACTTCTTTCTCTTTAAAATCCAAGTCGGGCAGCTGTAATATCACATCAAACCCGCTTTCATTCGCCTCTTCTCCCGAAGTAATCAACCAGGATTCCTTTCCTAATTCCTTTACCAATCGCATCAATTCAAAACTGCCTTTCCCTTTAGCCGACTGATGATCGTAACGGCCTTCACCCGTAATGATGATATCCGCACGCTTGATGCGGTCTTTCATCCGGACTTTCTCAAAAAAGTAAGAAGCGCCTGGGGCAAGTTGGGTTTTAAAAAAGGCGCTGATGCCCAAGGCGATGCCCCCCGCAGCCCCAAAACCTTCCCCATCACTTATCCCGTTTTCACTTTTCGCCTGCAACAGCCGATAAAAACTTTCAGATGCTTGCAGAAATCTCCGCATATCCTGTTTTTGTAACCCTTTCTGGGGACCGAATACGGGGATTGCCCCTTCTTCGCCAAAATAGCTGTTGGTGACATCACATAAAAAAGTGAACTTTATATCAGGTAAAACGGAGGTCAGTTGAACATGTGCAATTCTTTCCAGAAAATACGGAGAAAACATGGGGATTTCCCGCCCTTTTTCATCCAAAAACAGCATCCCCATGGCCCGTAAAATCCCCGTACCCATGTCCACCGTCGCGCTGCCTCCCAAACCTATCACCACCTCCCCCGCTCCATAATCCATGGCTTTCATGATGAGCTCACCTGTGCCATAACTGCTGCATATCCAAGGGTTCTTCTCGTATTCCTTCAGCCACTTGATACCTGAAACAGTCGAAACATCCAGATAGGCTGTCCGGCTATGGGCATCATATCCAAAAAAGCCCCTCATCGGCCTTCCCAATGGATCATTCACAGCGGCAAATACCTTTTCCAATCCCAGAAGTTCGCTCAGCAGCAAACAGGTGCCATCTCCACCGTCTGCAATAGGACAAACTTCAGCCTGATCCCGTGGACGAATTTCCAAGATGGTGTCCTTTATTAAACTTGCGGCCCGATCCGCTTCAATAGTGCCCTTAAAGGCGTTGGGTGCTATCAGCCATTTCATTGCTTTCTGTCTATTCGCCCATACAACTTTTAATGATCTACAATTATCAACCCGGGATGCTTCATCATTCTTTCATCCTTTCAAAATAACTTTTGGTAGCCGCCTTGACTTTCGGGGCCAAATACAGGGCAGATATCATGGTTGGAAAAGCCATGATGGCATACATTCCATCCACAAAACTCATGACCACATGCAATGAAGTTACCGCCCCGCCTACAATGGTGAGAAGATAGAAGTAATTGTAATAATCTGCCTTGTCTGCGCCGAAAAGATAATTGAAACACTTGTGCCCATAATAGGAATAGGTAAACATGGTAGACAGGGCAAATATCAGCACAGCAAACATCAAAAGGTATTTGCCTATGCCGGGCAACCCTTGTTCGAAAGCGGAAAGGGTCAGCAACACGCCGTCCCTCTCTCCCGATTTCCACACGCCCGTAACCATGATGACCAGGGCCGTTAAAGTACAGACCACAATGGTATCTATAAATGGACCCAACATGGCAATTAGCCCCTCCCTTACCGGCTCATTGTTTTTGGAAGCGCCATGGACCATTGGAGCGGTGCCAATACCTGCTTCATTGGAAAATGCCGCCCTTCTGGCTCCGATAACAATGACCTGTCCCACTGCCCCTCCCAGCACCGCCTGTCCGGTAAATGCATCCTCAAGGATATACAACAGCATCCCCGGCACTTCTCCCAGGTTCTTAAACAAGATGATGAACACACAGACGAAATACATACTGACCATAAACGGCACCAACCTTGAGGCCACCGCCGCAATGCGTTTGATCCCGCCTAAAATCACCAACGCCACCAGCAACATCACCACAATTCCTATGGCCCATCGGGTGGGCTGGCCATAATCCAGACCCAACGGCCGGAATATCACTACCCGCAGCACGTCAGTCAATTGGTTGGCCTGAAAAATCGCCAACAATCCCATTATCCCCGCCACACAAAAGATGATGGATAGAAACTTCCATTTTTTACCCATACCCTCTTCAATCACATACATGGGTCCTCCCTGTATATGTCCGGAAGAATCCCTTCCCCTATACATAATCGCCAATGTACAGGTAAAAAACTTGGTAGCCATACCTACAAAAGCGGAGACCCACATCCAAAATATCGCACCCGGACCGCCTGTCCCAATAGCAAGGGCTACCCCGCTGATATTGCCCAAACCCACCGTAGCTGCAATGGCGGAAGAAAGGGCCTGTCGGGAAGTAATGTCTCCGGAAGCTTCAGGGTCATCGTATTTGCCCCGAACCACCTTGATGGCATGTCCCAATCTTCTGAAGGGAATAAATCCAGAATATACAAACATCAAAAAACCCCCGCCCATCAATAATATCAAAAGGGGTGTCCCCCATATCCAATCGCTAAAACGAATTATGATTTCTCCCAAAACAAAACAAATTTAACCCCTACAAAGTACGGACTCACAAAGTAATCAAATATCCTTAAAAACAATATACCAGTAATAATTGAGCCGTGTATTATTGCCTTGAAAAAAATAGCCCTGCCCTCATCTTCAACCCTCTTTATTCTCCCAAAAGGGAAATGTAGGTTAATTTTTTCCTCCCCTTTACAGCCAGTCCCAAACTTGCTTCGGGTGACTTGGGATGAAACTTGATAAAATAGGAATAGTCTAATTGACCAAAGCTTTCTATTTTTGCGTACATTCTGGAATCAGCAAGCAACACATGAACCACCGTACCAAAACCGTAGTCATTAAAATAGGCTCAAATGTACTTACCCAAGACGACGGCACCCCGGATCAAAACCGGATGGCTTCGTTGGTAGAGCAAATGGTTTTTCTGAAATCAAAAGGATTCCAGGTGGTATTGGTGACATCCGGTGCAGTGGCGTTTGGGAGAAGGGCGGTTGGTTTCGCGGGAAAGGCCGATGCCATTACAAAGAAACAGGTATGGGCTGCTATAGGCCAGATTGAGCTCATCCGGGCCTATAAAGAGCTGTTTTTGGAAAAAGGCCACCAAGTAGCCCAACTCATGGTGACCAAGGAGGACTTCAGGGACAGGATGCATTACCTGAACATGAAAAACTGTCTTGATGGCCTGCTGAAAAACAACATCATCCCTGTCATCAATGAAAACGATGCCGTTGCAGTAACTGAGCTGATGTTTACGGACAATGATGAGTTGGCAGGCCTGGTGGCTGCCATGATCGATGCAGATACCCTTATCCTCCTGACCAATGTGGATGGCATATACAAGGGACATCCCGCTGAAGCTGGCGCTGAGCTCATTCGAAGGGTAGGGCAAAAAATGCCTGACCTGAGCCCGTACATTTCTACCACCAAGTCTTCTTTTGGCAGAGGGGGCATGCTTACCAAAATGAGCATGGCCAAAAAATCCGCTGACCTGGGCATTGAAGTACTGATAGCCAATGGTAAAAAGGAAAAGGTGCTGGAACATTTCTACCACCAAGACTTGGAGTGCACCTATTTCGAACCCGGAAAATCCAAGCACAACCAAAAAAAATGGATCGCCCACAGTGAAAATTATTCCAAAGGGGAGATCATTATCAACGAAGGGGCAAAAAAAGCACTGCTTTCTTCCAAAATCACCAGTCTGTTGCCCATAGGCATCGCAGAAATCAAAGGAGAGTTCCTTAAAGGGGATATCATCCGGATTGTAGACAGCCACGGTATCAGGATTGGTCTGGGCAAAGCTGAATACAGCGCCAAAAATGCCCGGGAAAAAATCGGGCTTGCCAACCAAAAACCCCTCGTTCATTACGATTACCTTTATATATTTGAAGCCAACTGATTTGTAAAAAACATAATCCAGCCGATGAAAACGCTTGAAGGAAAATTCGAAAAAGTCCGGACCGCCAGCCGCCAGCTTGCCATGCTCTCCGAAGAAAAAACCAACAGGATCCTGGATGACCTGGCTATGGCAGCCATCAAGTATATCCCTGAAATACTTGACGCTAACCAGAACGATCTGGATAGAATGGACCCTTCAGATCCCAAATACGACAGGCTCAAACTAACAGAAGAAAGAATCGAGAACATTGCTGAGGACATCATTAATGTAGCCAGACTCCCATCCCCATTAGGACAGATTATCGCCGAAAAAACACTGGCTAACGGTTTGCAGCTTCAAAAGGTAAGAGTGCCTTTGGGCGTAATCGGTATTATTTACGAATCCCGTCCCAACGTTACTTTTGATGTGTTTAGCCTTTGTCTGAAAACGGGAAATGCGCTAGTCCTGAAAGGTGGTTCAGATGCCCATGATTCCAATACAGCCATCGTTGAAATCATTCACAAAATTCTTAAGAAAAATAAAGTCAGTACGGATATCGTCACATTGTTGCCCGCAGACAGGGATGCGACCAAAGCCCTGCTGCAGGCTGTTGGCTATGTGGATATCATCATCCCAAGAGGAAGTGAAGGATTGATCAAATTTGTGCGGGACAATTCCAAAGTACCCGTAATCGAGACGGGAGCGGGTATTGTCCATACCTATTTTGATGTATCTGCTGACCTAAAAAAGGGGACCGACATCATCGTCAATGCTAAAACCCGAAGGGTCAGTGTATGCAATTCGCTGGACTGCCTTGTTATCCACAAAGAAAGGCTTTCGGATCTGCCTGCCATCTGCCAGCCGCTGGCAAAAAAGGGAGTGAAGATTTTTGCGGATGATGCGGCCTATCAAGTCTTACATGGAAAATATCCCAAGGATTTGTTGGCGGTTGCCGACGAGGAACACTTTGGCATCGAATTCCTTTCCCTGACGATGTCGATCAAAACCGTTTTGGGTATGGAAGAAGCCTTGGACCATATCGCCAGGTACAGCTCCAAACACAGTGAGGCCATCATTGCTGAAAACCCAAAAACAATCGATCATTTTCTGAAAGCGGTAGATGCCGCCGCTGTGTATGCGAATGCTTCCACCGCCTTCACGGACGGTGCCCAGTTTGGCCTGGGTGCGGAAATCGGTATCAGTACCCAGAAGCTGCATGCCAGGGGGCCGATGGCTCTGGAGGAGCTTACATCCTACAAATGGATCATCAAAGGTAACGGACAAACCCGCCCGTAGCAACAAAGCGGCCGGATACGATAAAAAGGAAGATTTCAGAGATCGTACTACACCGGACTTCAAAGCAACAAGTATTGAGGCCTTATTGGTACTTTACCCTCCTCTATGGTCCAAACCGGTCACCCCGTTTTTAAAGCCACGGGGTGATAGTGTTTGACATGGGGACCCAGAAAAAGCCTTGCGTAAATCCTAACGAGAGAAACCCCTCCCAGAATAAAACTGACCGCATTAAAGGCTGCCAACAGGTATTGGTCCTCATGAATATGGCTGAATATCAAATCCACACCGATAAATGTGGGACTGATAGGAAAACCCATCATGCCCATTGTTGCCAAGAGAAAAACCAGAGAAAGTCTACGGTACTCAAACACGTGTCCGTAGTATTGATTAAGATCAAAATATGCAGGCTCTCTTTTGCGCAGATGATCCAAAACAAAATATCCTACTATACCGCCAACAATCACACCGCTCAGGTAAATAAAAGTTTCGCTGTAGTTAACACTTTCATTGAATGATGCCGCCAGGGCTATCCAAAAATGGTTAGCCATCACCAGCATCAGAGCAAGCCGGGGGTATTTTCTTTCGGAAAAAGATTTGAACACCATCAGCATCCCCAAGAGTCCAAAGAATCCGGGTAAATACGCTCTGACCGGGGAAGGAATCCACCCCTGATTAAAGTAAAGGAGCAATCCTGACGCATATATCGGAAGAAAGTAAATCAAGAGGTTTTTGGGAGTAAGAAAATCCAATTTCCTTCCAAGTCTTTTGATGGGAAGAAATACCCATTGGTTAAAGAAACGGTCCAAATTCCATTCCTTCAGAGAAAGGACATACAGGCTGTATTCCAACCTCTTGGGAAAAGTGTCCTCCAAAGTGATCTCCCGTGGTCTGAAATGATAGAACTGATCGCGGATCATATAGGCCACCACCGATGGAGAAACCAGAAGTTGATAAGTTCTCAGAAATGCATTGCCCGCAAAATGTATCAATGCCAGCGTTTGCAAACCTAAAGCCACTTCCATGAACATGATCCCGATTTGGGCTATCGAGGCATAGGCTATCTGGGTTTTGATCGTGCTTTGTACCCTTGCGATGGGGTATGCAACCATAGCAGTCAACAGACCCATTAACCCGATCAATATCCTTGCAACCATCTGATGTTCCCAAAAAGGATAGGTCCTAAGTAATAAAAACACCCCAAAATGGACGGAAAGCGCCCCATAGAAAATGGCACTCGAAGGCGTAGGTCCCTCCATCGCCCTGGGGAGCCATGAAGAAAAAGGCAGCTGGGCGGATTTGGCAGCCGCGGCAATCAACAGACTTACCGCAATAAAGAGCCCAATCCCACCATGCGATGAGAGGTGTTCATGCACAAGTTCTTCATTGAGCAGTTTGATAAAGGTGATGTTTTCATGCCAAAGGTGATGACTGGCCCACATGGCCAATATGATTCCGATATCACCGATCCTATAGATCGAAAATACCTTGACCGCATTCCTGACCGGTAAATACCGCTCACGGTAAAAGGCGATCAAAAGAAAGGAGGACAGCCCAAGCATTTCCCACCCGAAAAATAAAGTCTCAAAATTCCCTGCCAGCACGGTTAAATTATAAGCCAGATGAAAGAAAAGAAGGGTATTGAAAAAACGTTTGTATCCATCTTCCAAATGCAGGTAAAATCTGCTATACCTTGTGATCAAAAATGTCACAAAGCCTCCCACAAAAAGATAGACCGCAGTAATATTATCAAAATAAAAACCCAGGAAAAACTGATAGTCTCCATTGCTGTAGATTTTCCATCCACGGCTATTGACAGGTATTCCTCCCTTAAAAATCCAGTAAATGATATATCCCGTTACTGCAAGCAACTGGATGGCCACAGTTGTAAAAGCCAGTCTGGAGAATGGTTTTTCCCCTTTTTGCGGGATGAATAATGAAAGCAAAAAACCCAGCAAAGGAATAAGCGAAAATGAACTGATTACCAATTGATCAAACATACCTTATTCGATGATGTATACGGGGAGATTTTCAGCGCTTGACTCCAAAACAGCGTCTAAATTATCAACCGCGACTATCTGTCGGGTTATAGGATTATAGGGAAGAAATTCCCCTTCATGGAACACGAAGGCTTCCTTGGTTTCAGGATGAATACCTACCAGCCTGACCCATTCGTTAATAAACCACTCATAGGTGGGCTCATGTATGTGAATGATTTTCATTAAAACCTCCGGAAAATGTTCTACAATAACCAGGAGTCTCATGGGATCGTGAATGTTGACCATTTGAAGAGGAAGGCCCGCTCTCAAATCACCTTCCATGCCGTTAGCCACCCCGAGGAGTCCCATGACATTATGTGGTAATTTGCTTCCCGCTCCCAGCCGCTCGTTATCAACTTTGGAAAAATAATACTCAAGGTTAATTCCCCCACACACCGGGGCCACGGCTTTCAATATACCTAAAAGATATTTCCCTTCTGGATCAATGCTGTAGTCATAGGAATTCAGAAACGCCCTTTTGTCCAAAAAGAGATGGCGGTTGCTTTCCCGTTTGCCAACAACACATAGGGTATTGGTGGCATGGTTCCATTCAGGCCGGGGTTCGAATAAAGACATCGCCCTGAGCTTCACCAACTTATGTACTTTTTGGGGATCCTGCCTTGAATCAATGGTATGAAATCTTCTGGAACGTTCTTTTGCATTGTAATCCAAGGCTATTTCGAAGATCTGTACATTGTGCCGGTGTAACTGCTGATGACTTTCCGGAAGGGTCTCCTCATCATAAAATTCAAACTCATCCCGCGTCGTGTCATGAAGCCCCCCTATAAACCGGGTGCTGTCGGGAATATTAATTCCCTGGGCGCGAAGGGCCTTTCTCACCTCACTGTGGTTACCGATAAAAGCTGCTACTCTTGCATTTACTGAGCCAGCCCGGCCGCTGCAAGCCCCACAATCATAGCCTGCGTAGTGGGTGTTGTTGACGGAACTGGCACCATGTCCGATGATATACACCAATGGGGCAAAATCCCTCACCAACCCAATACTCTTAAGCAAACCATCCATGTTCTCAGCCATTTCCTCCACAGTAAATCCCGCCTGTAACCCATGATGCCTATGATCAGGGTCTTTGCATTCAATGCCGAGTTTTCCTTTAGGATCCATGTGCCTGAAAGAGGAGACCATTGCCGGTGTCTCCCCGGGTCGGAAAATGGACTTTACCATTTTAACTGCCGACCAAAATCCCATGGTCTGCGAAATGACCCAGGCACCCAAAATACCTTTGGAATGTTTACTGAAATGCGCATCTTTTTCATGTCGAATTTTGGATTCGGTTTCTTTGATCACATGGACAGGCTTAATGGGCGCGGGACAAACCTTGGTCATGAATTTACCGTGTTCGGGTTGGAAGTAAAAGGGAAGATTGAAAAACCCTGCTGTACCAAAGGTCTGGCAATCAGGGAAAAACCTTTCCACATATCTTCTGATGGAACAGGATCTGTCATCCATGCAAAACATGGCTTGAAACCCAGGGTTTCTCGGCGATAAATCCTTTCCGTTCCCAAGCTGTAATCCTTTGATTACCTGATCATAATAGGTCCATTCCATGGCTTCCTGCCAAAGTCCATGAATTTGATACCATTCGGAAGCCCCTTGGGTCTCGAAAATTGTCGGGAAATTATTAGGAATATGTTGAGCCAAAGCGGTCCATTGGCTCCCCCTTTTTCTATCCAGCGCATCGATTTCAAGTATACATTCCAGAAAAACCAGATCATGGAGGGACACCTTCTTTTTATCCAGCAGAAGCTGGGGCTGCTGTTCCAATACCGCTATCATCCCTGACCACCCCGGATGGGAAAATTGCTGATCAAACAGGTATTGTGCAAACCGTTCTTCCTTACCGACCAACAGTTCAAGCAGGTCTTGAAGGGTTGTGTGACCGTCAAAAAGAAGTTCCCTTGCCCTCTCACTTTTCACAAATGTGGTAAAGCTGTTTTTCTCGATCGTACGTACGGCGCTGAGCAATCCTTTTGCCTGAACGGGAAATTTCCAAATGGCAATTCCCTGATCGAGATAACCGCAAATCAATCTGAAAAGAGTGGCCTGGACCTCTTTGTCCAGGTTGAGATGGTAAATCCGTTTCCACCATCTGCGGAGTTGGCCAACTTTCGGTTCAGGGTATTCCTGAACCGGACGATGCAACAGCAATTGTCGCCAATACTCAAGGTTGGAAGCCCCTTGGCGTTCGATGATAACTCTTTCAAGAATCGCCGCATTTATCTTTCCCGAATGATACAGTTCCCTGTATTTTTCAAGATTCCAATATACTTTATATCCAAAGTTTTCGGAGGCAATTTGGACTCCTTCATGAAAGGGAAGATGCTGGAAAGCATGCAGGGTATTGTGGTGCACAAAATCCTTTAAAGGAGGCTGCGCAGGCAAATAATGACCCAATTCATGCAGTACCTGATGCAGATCAAATGACAAATTATGTGACATGAATGAAAGAAGACGGGAGCCATTTCTCAAATCACGGGTTCCCTTCGATTGATCGGTTTTCATGCTAAGGAAAATAATCCTGATTAATGGGCATAATTGTTTATTCCCGGATCATTCGCAAATATAATTTTTGTCCTCTTGGAATTTAGTGACGAAAATCACCAGAAAAGATTTCCCATTCCTTATTTTCAGCCCAAGGCTACGTCCAAAATCATCATGATGGTAAAACCTCCCATAAAGCCCAATACCGCCCAATCCGTATATTTATCCCTTTGCGTCTCAGGAATCACTTCCTCCACGACCACAAAAATCATGGCTCCCGCTGCAAAAGACAAGGCATAGGGCAAGACGTTCTGCATATGAACAACGGCAACCGCTCCCAGCACTCCGGCTACCGGCTCAACCACTGCAGACAACTGTCCATACCAAAAACTCTTGCGTCTGCTGACACCGTTTCTCCTGAGAGGCATAGACACCGCCATGCCTTCCGGGAAATTTTGTATTCCGATACCTATCGCCAAGGCAATGGCTGCAGTTATGGTAGCTCCGTCTGCCCCATGAGCTGCTGCCCCGAAGAGCACACCCACAGCTAGGCCTTCCGGTATATTGTGCAAAGTAATCGCCAGGAGAAGCAATGTGGATTTATGCCATTTGGTGGACACCCCCTCGCTTTCTTCCTTTCCAAAATTAATGTGCAAATGGGGAGTGAGTTTGTCCAAACCAAAAATAAAAAGCCCGCCCAAAAGAAACCCTATCGCTGCCGGAAGCCAAGGATAGTCGGGAAACATTTCTTCGGATTGCTTGATGCTTGGGGCCAAAAGAGACCAGAAGCTCGCCGCGATCATCACTCCCCCGGTAAAGCCCAGCATCGTATCAAACACTGACCTTTTGATTTCCTTAAAAAAAAACACCAAAGATGCTCCTAATGCGGTTAACAACCAGGTGAAGGCCGTCGCCAAAAGTGCTGACATAACCGGTCCGACTTCTCTCGAAAAATCTTCCAAAAACGTTATCATAGATGGGTATTTTTACAAAAATATCCATCTTTTTGAATTATAATCAGGCCTTCGGCCAAAAATCCATTTATTCCTTAATAAAGATGGCTTTTGATAATCCCTGCAACTTCCAAAATCAGTCCCTTTTCTAAGACACAGGGTCAATCCGAAAGCCTTTCCCAAACAACGCGTGGCTTCACAAACTTAAAAGAAATTTCCTGAATTCCTTCGTATCAAAATTGCTCATCCCCTCCTGATAAAAAACGATTTCCCCTTCTGGATTAACCACCAGCGTAGTGGGAATGGCCTGGCTTCTCAAGGATTCATTCAGACCATAAGCGGCATGGACCACGGGAAATGTATAGCCTTTTTGCGCTATATATTTTTTGCTCTTCCCAAAATCATCATCCAGCGCTATCATCAAGAACTCCAGGTTTTCAACATCCTGCACTTTTTTGTACAGTTCGGAGATATGGGGCATTTCGGCCCTGCAAGGGGGGCACCACGTTGCCCAGAGATTGATGAAGACGGTTTTACCCCGGTATTGGGAAAGCCCAACCCAGTCCCCTTCCATGTCCAGGAACTGGCCTTCATAATTGAAAGCCTGTTTTTCTCGGTTTTCCAATGTCACCTTGGGTTTGATCAGACCGGTAGACAGCAAAAGGGACTGTAATCCCCCAGCTATGGGCGTCATCCATCCTGTAAAATACAATACACCAAAAATGCCCAACATAATGGCCCAGGTTCGTATTTCTTTTTTCCAGTTCATACTTTAAAACACTATACGTCAAAAATAAGGCATTTTTCCATCACCTATTGTAACAAAAATCACCAATAAAAAAAGCTGTCCAAAACAAACCTTGTTTCGGACAGCTTTTCACCAAGTATAGACGGCTTTATCAATAGTCCGGGTTCTGTACCAAAATTCCGTCATTCCGGTCTATTTCCGATTGCGGCAATGGCCACTTATAAAACCTGCTTTCAAAATTATACGGTATCACGCCATCATCAACGGCGTTGAGGACCTCCTCCGCTGTTTTCCACCGCTTGAGATCGTAAAACCTAAGTCCTTCAAAAGCCAGCTCCACCCTTCTTTCATGTCGAATTCTTTCCCTCATTTCCTGTTGACTCAACCCAACGGGCAGAGACGGCATACCTACCCTGCCTCTCACCCTATTTACAGCGTTGTAAACATCCTGGCTGGGGCCTTCCAATTCATTCAACACTTCCGCGTACATCAACAAAACCTCTCCGAAGCGAGAAACCACCCAGTCTTGCTGTGAACGGGTGGAATACCCATAAGGGATAAGATCAGGAGTCAAAAACTTCTTTAAGCCATAGCCGGTTGGCCGGTTATTGGAAGGCACATGGGTGTTGCCACCTCCCCAATCCACATGATCCTCAAACACCGTATACCCCAATCGGGGGTCTCTGTTAGCAAACTCGTCATTCGGATCCTGCAGGGGAGATTGTCCTTTGGGCAGTCCATCTGTATATTCATAGGTATCCACCAGGTTTTGCAGTGGACTCACTACCAGCCAATCACCATACCACTGATCCATGGGGGTGAAATTATCCGGCGCCAAAAATTTGATCGAAAACAGAATTTCCGGATTTCCTTCCTGTGTTCCGTCCCTGAACACTTCTGTATAATCGGGAGCCAGTTGGTAGCCTGCGGCCATCAAAGACGCTAAATAGGGCAATGCCTCGTTCATCGCATCGATTCGGGCATTTCCTTGTGGGTCATAGGCATCATACAACAAAATCCTCGCCATCAAAGCCTCAGCGGAGGATTTGACAGCATGGCCATTATTATTTTGATACAAAACATCGGGTAATTGTTGTATCGCATCAGACAGGTCAGTAATGATCTGCTGCCTGATTTCCTCGTCTGACACTTTGGGCTGGAATTGATCTTCTAAGGAGAGCGGGTCCAACACCAGAGGCACTGACCCATAAGACATATAAAGGAAGGAATAGAAAAAAGCCCTAACATACTTGGCTTCCCCTTCAAACTGACTGCGTTCCTGAGGCCCGATGTCAGAGCCCTCGTAAGCGGCGAGATGATTTAGAAAAATATTTACCCTGGCAATGGCCCGGTACGAATCATAATAAACAGATGAAATATAGCCTCCCGTAGAAGGAAAAACATTTCCCTGGACAATAGGGTTGCTTCCCCAATAGTTGTGCTGGCCGTAGCCGTTGTCCGTGAGTACATCCCAATTGGGCATGCCATGAGAAAACATGCTGTTCTGCAAACTGCCGTAAACAGCCGTCAAAGCATTTTCAAAATCCGCTTTGTTCTCCCAGAACATTTGGGAAGAAAGCTGGTCAGGCGGGTTTTTATCCAGAAAATCAGCGCATGACCAGGCAAATGGCAAAATTACAGCTACTTTGATATATGTGATTAGTTTTTTCATTGTCGTATCAATTTGAATGATTTTTTATAACTGCACCTGCAAACCGAAAGCATATATTTTATTCTGGGGATAATTGACAAAATTCCCGCTGCCGGTACGTTCGGGGTCCAGGCCGGGAAAGTTGGTGACGGTAAACAAATTATCCCCTGACAAATATGCCCTGACCCTGCTGAGTCCCAGCCTCCCTGAAACTCCGGCCGGCAGGGTATAGCCCAGAACAATATTTTTTATCCTCATATAACTGGCATCTTCCAAAAAGAAAGAGGAGTTTCTGCTTGTTTTTCCGGCATCGTCCCAGCCCCAATACATTCGTGGCATCGATTCAGATGGGTTTTCGGGCGTCCACCGCTCTCTCCATTCCACCGTAGGAGGAGAGCCCTGGATGAAAGGCAATCTTCCCCAATTGTTCACAAAGATGTCTCTTTTATGCACACCTTGCAGGAAAACCGACATATCAAAACCTTTCCAGGAAGCATTAAAATTGAAGGAATATTCAAACTTTGGAAATGGGTTTCCCATGACTATCCTGTCATCATCATTGATCACGCCATCTCCATTTTGGTCCCGGAATCTCAAGTCACCAGGAAGGGTATTGTCATTAAATTGGCGAGGAGCACCGTTGATTTCTTCTTCACTCTGGAAAATCCCTATTTGTTCCAACATAAAGAAAGAATTCCAGGGCAAGCCCTCTCTCCTTATCAGGTATCCGCTGATCTCCTCAGCGCCAAACTCGATAAGCTCGTTCCTAAACCTGTCAATGAAAAAGCCTGCCTCATAGTTCAATCCTTCAAACCTTCCGTTTCTTACATAGTTCCTATAATTAAGATTGATCTCCAAGCCGGTGTTTTGCATCACGCCGTCATTGATCGTTGGCGGGTCCAAACCCACTACTCCCGTCAACTGAGAGCTTCTGAGAATATCCGACGTTACTTTTCGGTACCAATCGACAGTGAGGGTCAGCCCATTAAAAATCATCATGTCCAAACCTATATCCGTGATCTTGGTTGTTTCCCACCGGATGTTTTGATTGGTAAGGCGGGTCTGTGCCACGCCGGTAGACAAATCGCTATTGTCAAAAGGATAAGCACCCGTGAACAAGAGTATATCCTGATAGGGGTACATACCTATATTTTGGTTGCCCAGTTCTCCGTATGAAGCCCTTAACTTCAAATCATCCAGCCAATTGCCCCCAACGGTTTGGATAAAGTCCTCCTGAGAAAGCCTCCATCCAGCGGAAATTGAAGGAAAAGCGCCCCACCTGTTTTCCGGACTTAATCGGCTTGTCCCATCATAGCGCATGTTGAATTCCAGCAGGTACTTTTCATTGAAGTTGTATCCCAGCCTTCCAAAAAGCGATTGAATTGCCCAGGAATTACTGGAACCTGATGAGTTCTGAACTGCCGGGCTTCCAGCGTCCAGTTCCCGCAGGATATTACTTGGAAACCTTTCTCTATAGCCGTTCATAAACTCGAAATTGTTTTCTTCCTGGCTGTATCCCACTTGTACATTCAAATTATGATTTCCCGCCAGGGCCTTCTCATATTGGAAGTAGGAGAATAAGTTGGTATACAGGTTATGGGCATTGTACACATTTAACCCTCTTCCTCCCACATCAAGGTCGGTCATGAACTCACCATTCAAGTAATTATAAAGAGGAACCTCAGGCCTCCAGTCTTTTGACCTTTCAAAATCACCTACAATGGCAGCCTTGGTATACCATGTTAATCCCTCTGTCAACGTAAATTCTGTCCAGGCCTGGGCATTGATACTGTAATCCCGCAGGGTATTGAGTACTTCATTTTCCACAATGGCCACAGGGTTCTTGTTGTTGGACTCAAAATCGAAGGCCCTGAACGTATATCGTCCGGAGCCGTCAGGGAGAGTAGGGCGATAGGTGGGGGCCTGGGAAAGCGTGGATAGGAAGGTATCCACGGCGCCTTGTCGGGGATTGCTCCTGTCCCCCCGCTTCATAAACAGGTTGGTACCAAACTTGATGTTTTCGTTGATACCCGAACTAAGATTGATCCTAAAGTTGTACCTTTCAAAGTCAAACCCCTTCATAACCCCCTCCTGATTTACATAACCCAGTGAAATATTGTAGGAAGTCAGGTTTTCACCTCCGCTAAAAGACAGGTTTTGCGTATGGGTAGGGGCCGGATTGAACATAATGTCCAACCAATCGGCATTCGGATATTGGTTTCTGTCTGTAGCATTTCTGTAAAGATCAATTTGCTCCTGTGAATACAAGCCTGTGGTGGCATTGCTGTTCAGCCTGGCTTCATTCCACATTTCCATATACTCTGCCGAATTGGTGATCAGTTCAGGCATTCTGGTGGGAGCGTGTATTGCGTAATTCGCATTATAATCTATTCTCAACCTCCCTTTCTCTCCCTTTTTTGTAGTAATGAGAATCACACCATTGGCAGCTCTTGATCCATAAATGGATGCGGACGCCGCATCTTTCAGAACGGAAACATTTTCAATATCATTGGGATCAATGTCATTCAGGTTTCCTTCCACGCCATCTATCAAAACCAAAGGATTGGAGCCCGCTCCGCTGAAGGTTCCCTGGCCCCTAACCTGGATACCTATGCCTTCGGAACCGGGTTGCCCTGAATTTTGGACCACCCTGACCCCAGGCATTCTGCCTTGCAACATTGAAGCGGCATTGGGAACAGGCCTTTGCATCAGCTGGTCCCCGTCCACCGTGGCAACCGCTCCCGTCACGTTTATCTTTTTCTGGGTCCCAAATCCGACTACTATTACCTCATCCAATTGTTGCGTGTCCGGCTCCAGGCTGACATCCAAAGTACTCCGCTGATTTAACGGAATCTCTTGGGTAAGGTATCCGATAAAAGAAAAAACCAACGTGGCATCATCCGGCGCATTCTCCAGTAGATATTCTCCTTCTGAATTGGTAACCGTACCGATTTGGGTCCCTTTAACCAACACACTTACACCAGGCATGGGAAAACCCTCTTCATCTACTACCCGGCCGCGTACTGTCACTTCGACGATAACGGCAGGAATGTTTTTCTTCCTTGAAGATTTTACACTAATACGGTCGTTGACTTGCTTGAAACTTAAGTCATACCGTTCTGCCAGAAGGTAAAGCACCTTCTCCAAAGATTGGCCGTCGATTTGAAGGGTGACTTTATGATCCAGTCCCATTAATTGATTTTCATATAAAAAGGTATAGGTCGTTTGGTCCTGGATAGACCGGAAAACCTCCAAAAGAGATGCCTCTGTTAAATTCAAATTAACATTCACTTTGGAAATGTCATAGGAGCTCTGTGCATGGGATTCATATGCAAAAAGCTGGTTGCAACAAAACAGCTGCACAACCATCATCATCCACAGGTATTTTCCGGCAGTTTTGGGGTTGGGTAATTTTTGTTTCATGTTATTTGGTTTATTGGTATGTTTAAAGATTCCCGATTAGTTTCTCTCAATGTTCCATGAGAACCGATAGCCTGATAGGCATTTTCAAAAGAAAATGTCCACTTCTTTGTCCCGAATGGTATACCGGAAGTCTATAGAATAACTTAAGCTTTCCAACACGTTGGAGAGAAAGTCCCTTCTGAACTCCGCGCTGATTTTCAATTGGCTATAGCCGCTGCCATGGACATTGATGTTGACACCATACCATCTTTCCAGCTTGAGGAATAGGTCTTCAACAGGCGCCTTGTCAAAAAACAAAACACCTTCCCGCCATAACAATGATTTCATATTCCCAATGTGTTGAATGGTGATTTTGTCCATGGTATGCACCAATGCCTCCTCTCCCGGTCGTAGAAAAATACCTGGTTGGGCTCGCTCTGTCTCTTGTGAAACCATGACTTTTCCGGTTGCCAACTGGATTTTCATAGGCTCCCCGGAGTAGGCAACCACATTAAAAGAGGTACCTAATGCGGTGGTCACGATTCCACCGGAAAACACCCTAAAAGGGGTGGAAAGTCCCTGTCTGACCTCAAAAAAAGCTTCACCCCTGATGTGCAAATCCCTGTGCGTTTTGCCGAATCCAACCCGGTCGTACCGCAACTCGCTGGATGCGTTCAGGTATACTACGCTGCTGTCCGGTAAAGTCACCCTGGACTGTCGTCCAGGTTCATTTGCCCTATAAACCCACTGTGACAATACTTCTGTTTCAACTGGCTTTTCGTCGGTTTTGAGGATATCCAGGATATGAAAGAAGGCCAGCAAACACAAACCCGCAACGGATGCGGCAATACCCAGTCGTTTCCAGGGCAGGAGGAGGCGGTTTTTTTTGTCTTCTTTTGTATTGTACCTTAGTGGGCTTTTATTTTCAACATTGATTTTTTTGATGATCCCCGAAAGGACGCGCTCTTTTCTATCCTGATCGAGAAGCTGCACATCCCCTTGTAAATTTTTAAGAATGTACATCGCCTCTAAAAACAACGGCTCCCTGTCCGGATTGCGGCCGGGCCAGTCCGTCCAAATCACATGAGGACCACAATTATCCTTCAGGACCCAGTCTCTGAATGACTTGTCCTCCAAAAAGCCCTTTACTGAATTGAATTCCTTTTCCAAGATGATTCCCTTTTTACTGAAAGGAAGCGGAACAGGATCTGTATCTAATGGAACTTTTTAAAAAAAATTGATAAAAAATTGTAACATGACCAGTATTTTGGAAATATCGGTCATGGTGAGATCCTCTTTTATAGACTTCAAAGCAATGCTGACCAGATTGTATAATGCCGGAACGGTGACCCCCATCAAAGCTGAAATCTCTTTATATGACATATCATATAAATACCTCAATTCCAAAGCTTCGCGTTCTCTCTCCGTCAGTTTTTCCATTGAACGCCTGATCGATTCCTGGGTATAATTCAGACGTTCATTTTCTATCAATATTTCCTGAATGGATTGGACACAATATTTTATATCCTTTACATCCGCCAACGCGTTAAAATTCATTCTGCCATTCATTTTAATGCCAGCTTCCCTCCTAAATGTGGAAAAAATATAGTATTTGATAGACTTCCGGATAAAAATATCCTTTCTTAATTCCCATATTTTGATAAAAGTTTCCTGCATCAAATCCTCTATGACATCAAGGGGAATGGCATACTTTTGTCCATATCTGAACAAATCATCTGCATAGGCATTGTAGATATAAGTAAATGCACTTATATCATCATTGGAAACCTTCTGCCAGATCTCGCTGTCGGTGCATTTAGAATAATCCGTACCCATTTTTTATTGAAATATCTATTAAATATAGGCGATCGAGTTTATAAAGTAAAATCATTTCATCGGATAGAGATATTTTCAGCTACAGAAATGCTGAAGGACAGTATTTTTATTGGATAACTTTTTAACCCTCTGGACTTCCGGATCATGGCTTCTTCATAAAATAAACGCCGTCTTTTTCTGTGGCAAAAGATCTCCAAGAACCGTTTGTTTCCAAAAACTTCACGCTGTTTCCCTTTCTATCCTCAACCCTAAATCCCTCAGGGACGGCTACCTGGCAATCCTGCCCGGCCAATGAAACGATTTGTGCTTGTTTGATTTTTCCCGCCTCCCATTCAAAATCAACTGAAAAAGCACCTCTGGCCCTCATCCCCATGACAGCGCCGTTTTGCCATGAAGCTTCTGAAGGCAATGCCGGCAAAAACCTGATGACTTCATTTTCACCATGGCTTTGTAAAAGCATCTCCGCAATTCCCGCCACGCCACCGAAATTACCGTCAATCTGAAAAGGTGGATGACCACAAAACAAATTCGGATAGGTCCCTCCATCATGGGTATTGAAATTGCTGCTATTTCCTCCTGCGGGTTTCAGCAATTCTTTCAAGAGCTTGAATGCGTGGTCGCCATCCCCTAACCTTGCCCAAAAGTTGATTTTCCATGCCCTGCTCCAGCCTGTGCCTCCATCCCCTCTTTGGTTTAAGGTTTCCCTGGCGGCTTCGGCAAGAGCCGGGGTATCCCAAGGGGTGATTTCATCATAGGGGTGCAAACCATACAAATGGGACACATGCCTGTGAAGCGGCTCAGCATCTTCCCAATCATGCAGCCATTCGTTGAGGTCTCCTTTTGCCCCAATCCGGTTGGGAGCCATTCGATGGCGGATGCTATCCAAAACAGCTGCAAATGAGGCATCCTTTCCCAATAACCTGGCCGCCTCAGCTGTGTAGCCAAAAAGCTCTCTGGCAATTTGCATGTCCATGGTTGGGCCCATGGCCGTCTGCCCTTTGAATCCCTCGGGGGTTATATAAGTATTTTCAGGAGAATTGGACGGAGCTGTCACCAGCCAGCCCTCATTTGGCTCTTTTATAAGAATGGCTGACAGGAACTCCGACGCCCCTTTCAGGACCGGATAGTAAGCCTCTAAGAAATTCTTGTCCCGGGAGAACCGGTAATGCTCCCAAATATGCGAGCACAGCCAAGCGCCCCCCGTCAACGTAGATCCCCAGGAAGCGCCTTCTCCCGGAGATGTAAAGCCCCAGGGATTACTGATCACGTGGGCTACCCAGCCGGGGGCGTTATAATATGCTCTGGCCGTTTTCTCCCCGGAATTGACCAGCGACGCTGTAAAGCGGTGTAAAGGCTCCGCCAGCTCTCCCAATCCTGCAGGCTCAGCGGGCCAATAATTCATTTGCACATTGATGTTCAAATGATAGTCCCCATTCCAGGGCGCCTGATATTCCGGCGCCCAAATTCCTTGTAGGTTAGCCGGCAACTCTCCCGGCTGGGAAGAAGCAATCAACAAATACCGGCCAAAATTGTAATAAAGCACCGGAAGCTGGCTGTCTGCCTCACCCCTTGCAAATCTAACCAACCGCTCCGGAGTTTCCAGTTGTCCGATACCTGGTTCGCTTTCAGCCAGTCTGAGATAGTGGCGGGAATAGTACCGCTGGTAAGACTGCAAATGCCTTTCAAAAAAAAAGTCCGCCTGTTTTGGTCCAAAGTGCGGCATTTTCCCCTTTACCTGTTCGACAGGGTCAGGCCCCCTGGCCGTATAATCATCAATATGATAATCCGTGGCCGAGACCAGAATCAAAAAACAGCTGTCTGCAGCCGATATTTCCAACTGATTTGTTTCAGCATCCGGCTTTACCTCGCCTCCTACATTCACCACACGAAGGCGGGCGGCAAATTTCATACCCGGTTGGTCTGCATTGGGAAGCTGGCCCGACATCAACAACCCATGGTCGTCTGATACCGAGGTTGATGCATTTTCTCTCCTATCCAGACCAATTTTGAAATCCAGTTTTCCTCTCTCGCTTGCGGATAATTTTACCACCAAGCATCCATCCTCTATGCTGGTGTAAGCTTCCTGGGTATACAAAATCCCGTTCCTTTTCCAGGTTGTGGTGGCCAGGGCTTTGTCCAAGTCTAATTTTCTCTGGTATTCGCTGACTTCTTTCAGCGTATCACGCCAAATGATCCAAAGATCCCCTAACGTCTGGTAGCTGCCATAAGGATCTTTTGCCCCGTTGCCAAAACCGGAGCCCCTGCCTTTGGCCACGAAATGGGCCTGCAACAATTCCTGCGCTTCCTTGTTCTTGCCCTCCAGCAAAAGCTGCTGAATAGGCTTCAGGTATTGATGGGCATCTTCCTTGTCCGCATCCTGAACACCTCCGGACCATAATGTCTTGTCATTCAACATGATCCTGTCTTTGTTGGCATGACCGGTAATCAAGGCACCCAAATTGCCATTTCCCAGGGGCAGGGCTTCTAAATAATTTTCTGCCGGGCTTTTAAAAAGTATTTGCTGTGATGCATCCTGCCCTATACTATCTAAGGTGAACAACAAATAAAGAACAGTTGTAGTCAGCACAAAACGAGTAAGTTGCATGGGTTTATCGGTGATTTGATGTAACTGAATAGGTTAAGAAAAGATCAAACGATTTCCTCTATACCTGAGGAAGATAAAAGCGCGTTAAATCTCATGAACAATTCCAGTTTTTTTTAATCCACGGTTTTAGTTATTGGTTATTGGGTTATTAGCCCTGCTTTATCATGTTAGTTTAGACCAGGTTGTCCCACTCCCTTCGGTCGCTCAGTTGTCGTCGTTGTCTGTCCGCCAAGGCGAGACTGTCAGGGTGGGTAGGGTAATCGACTTCCCCTGCACCCCAACCATGACAACTACGACGGTTTACACGGCACGGACAGCCGGGAGCGTATTTGAGCGGACAGAATTCTGAGGCGATCGCTATCTTTTTTTACTTTACAAAGTAGGGTTAGTGATTATCCTATTTCCCATCTCGGGCAACTCTTATCTTGATTATTGGCTCTTGGTAGATACTCAATATCCGTACTTCTTTCCCCATAGCTTCTGCAGCTGGCGTCTGAGCTCATTCTCCCTGGGATTCTGTCCCGGATCATACAGCTTGGTATTCTTGAGTTTGTCTGGTAGGTATTCCTGCTGTACAAAATTGTTCTCGTAATCGTGTGCATATTGGTAGGCCTTCCCATAGTTCAGGTCCTTCATCAGTTTAGTAGGAGCGTTTCGAAGATGTAACGGCACGGGGAGATCCCCCTCCTGTCTCACCAAAGCCTGCGCCTGGTTGATGGCCATGTAGCTGGCGTTGCTTTTGGGAGAGGAAGCCAGATAGGTGACACACTGCGACAAAATGATCCTGGCCTCCGGATAACCTATCATGTTCACCGCTTCAAAACAGTTGGTGGCCAACAGCAGGGCGTTGGGGTTGGCATTGCCGATGTCTTCTGAAGCCAGGATAACCAGCCTGCGGGCAATGAATTTCACATCCTCTCCTCCTTCTATCATCCTGGCCAGCCAATAGACCGCCGCGTTGGGATCAGAGCCTCTGATGGATTTGATAAATGCCGAAATGATATCATAGTGTTGTTCGCCTGATTTGTCATAAAGCGCCACTTTTCTTTGGGCCACCTCCATAGCGATCTCATTGGTGATCACGATGGGTTCTTCCTTTATACTGTCCACTACGATTTCCAGCAGGTTGAGCAATTTCCTGCCATCTCCGCCCGAAATCCGCAATAAGGCATCGGTTTCCTTCAGCTCCACCTCTTTTTTCCTCAGCACAACATCCTTTTCCAATGCCTGATGCATCATGGCCTCGAGGTCTTTTCTGTCCAAGGCATTGAGGGTGAAAACCTGGCATCTGGAAAGCAGGGCAGCATTGACCTCAAATGAAGGGTTTTCCGTCGTAGCGCCGATCAGCCGGATGATGCCTTTTTCCACCGCTCCCAGAAGGGCATCCTGCTGGGATTTGTTGAAGCGGTGGATCTCATCAATAAATAATACCACACCCTGCTGGAACCTGGCTTTTTGGATGACATCACGTATATCCTTAACGCCTGAACTGATGGCACTGAGGGTATAAAAAGGGGCTTTGACTTCATTGGCTATGATATTGGCAATGGTGGTCTTCCCCACCCCGGGAGGCCCCCAGAGAATAATGGACGGCACATTTCCCGACTTGATGGCTTTATATAAAAAAGTATGCGGAGCAGACAGGTGATCCTGTCCGATCAGGTCTTCGAGGTGTGCGGGCCGCATCCGCTCTGCCAGAGGTGTTTGATCCATGTGATGTGATTAAAAGGGTTCAAAAACAAATTTACCAAAAACGCACACCATACAAAATCCCCCAAAGCCCGGGTCAAAATAAATGTCAGATACCATAAAAAAACCGGACAACATACATGACGCTGTCCGGCCCAAACACAATTTTTTGATTTTTCAAAAGGAATACCTGGCTCCAAGCATCAAAGTAAAGCCACGTCCCTCATACCTTTTGGTTCCAAAATTTCTCCGTACGGCATACTGGATCCTTTGGGTTTCCGGGTCGAAGGACTGAACATCATAGATAAATTCATTGATAATGTTGTGATAACCTCCCCATTCCGGGTTAATCAGGTTTAACAGATTAAAACAGTCAAAATTTAAAGTAAGCTTATGGTTCTTGTACAATTCGATTTCCTGCAAAATCCTCAGATTGCTTTCAGGCATCCAGGGTCTGAGACCTCCATTTGGCCGGGCATACTGTCCTCTACTTGCTTCCAGATATTTTCTGGCTTCAGGGGAAGTGTTTTCAAACAGCCATTTGAGGTCCGCTGCGAATTGCTCACCCTGTAACGCCGCCGTCTGTGGATCATCAGGGTCAAATATAAAGGCAGTGTATCCAATTAGTTCCCTTATTTTTGAACCGTTCAAATCATTGTTGAACGTCAGGGCGGAAAACCTTCCTCTTTGGATCAGGTTGAAAAACAGGCCAATGGTGGTTCCCCCCATTTTTGGAGAAGTAATGTTAGCCAGTATTTTATGTTTGAAATCATCAGGAGAATATGCATTGTTAATAAAACTATAATCAAAATAAGACACACCGGTAAAACGCTGGTCGTCTTCATTCCGGAACCGTTCTGCCCCTCTGGCCTCTCCTCGGGAGTAACTCAGGTTGATCTTACCGCCGCGTGGCAAATCAAAAGCAGCATCCAACACCAATGCCTTGAAGCTGTTGGTATACCCATTGGTAAACATCAATGCATCCTCAAACTGGTCCGAAATCCTTGCTCCTCTAAAATTGTTGTTGCCGCGGTCGGCTACCGAATATTGGTCCAATGGGGTGTATACATGTCTTCCTCCTTCTCCATTAAGGGTAAATTGAACCTCTGGATTGAGGTTGGCGTTTTCCATCACGTACATGTTCCACGTCCTGTTATAGAATAAACTTGCCCCTACCCTCAGCCAAGGTGACAGGTACCGGTGATAACTCAGGTTGGTCCGGAAAGACATGGGTACTTCGAAATTTTCGTCCAAAAACCGCACTACCTGAGCAGCACTGCCTTCTGAGGGATAAAGATCCGCGCGGGTCAAACCGTCACCCGGAATGGTACTGTAATCCCTGTCGTACATCTCATAGTCAGGGGTAGGCATGGGAACCGGATTTCCGAATTCGTCGACATCCCCCCTGCTGATATCCACCCCGGTAAAGCGTATGCCGTTATCGATGAGAGAGTAAATATAAGGTCTGGTCACTACTTGGCCTACAAACCATCCCGCACCCCCATTGACAATATGTACCCCGTCGCCTTTCAGGTCCCAATTAAAATTCAGCCTGGGTTGTATGTTATTTAAGTCTACCGGCGCCACATCATTTCTATAACCCAATTCACTTTCAAGCAATGGGTTATAATCTGCTTTCGTCCCGAAAATATTCACATCATATCGAAGACCCGCAGACACTTCTAAGTTGGGGCGCAAAAAGGTAGATACCTGTCCATACAAAGACAGGTCAAACATCCATACACTTACAGGGTCTACCAACTCCTGTCCGGGATTGGTATGTTTTCGTCTATAACGATCAGGCTCGCCCCGCTCCAGCGCATCCAGGGTAAAGAAATCAAATCTTCCTTGGGTATCGTGGGTATAAATCCCCCGGCTATTGGTGATCAGGTTGTCCGTGCCGAAGGTAAAGTGATACTTACCTTTGGTCAGATAAAGGTTATTGACAATATTATAGGTGTTATTGGTTTGTTCCTCAGGAGTCCATCTGTTGTAACGGGGAACCAACGTATATTGCTCCATCACTCCGGGTGCGGTTTCTGATTCTCCCAGGATCCACAACTGAGGATGCCTTCCAGTGGTAATCACATTTCCTCTGAAGTTGTAATAATTCCCTATTTTGAGCTCATTGGAGAGGGTGGAGCTCAACTGAGACCGAAGAGAAAGCAGCGCATTATGGCCCTTGTCCACAAAATCATATGTTGAGGCGTGGAGGCCATACCGGCCTATATCACTGTTATTTTTATCAGGCTCCTCAAAGTTATTGGAGGTCAGTCTCAAAGTAAGGGTATGTTTTCGGTTGATCTGCCAGTCCAGTCTGCCAAACCAGGTATCCAGACTGCGGGTTCTTTGAAAAAAACCGTATTGCGGTCCATCATCTACTCCGTACCTTGGAGTCCTTAATATGGCAAGGGCCCGGTCCATGTCTTCCTGCGATATGCGTCCTCCATCATTGCTTTGTAAGACACCAGGGTCACTGGATTGCATCCATAAGTCGTATTGTTGATCAAACCTTTCCCCATCGTATACCACATAAAAATGAAGTTTGTCTTTTATAATAGGCCCTCCCAGACTAAAGCCTCTTTGGTTTTTGGTATCCCCGAGAATACTTCTTCCCATAAGGTCCTCATTGGCAGCAAGCCTTTCATCCCAATGGTAGGAAAAAACACTTCCCTGAAAGGTGTTGGTACCTGATTTGGTCACGGCTTTGATTCCTCCTGCGGCTCCTCTCCCATCTATCACGTCATAGGAATTGGTCACGACTTCAAATTCCCTCAGGGCTTCAATCGAAAGGCTATAAGGCGAGGAGCTTTCTCCCCCGAAACTGGCTTCTCTGGAATTTACCCCGTCAATTTGGATGGAATTGGAACGGGCACTCATACCCGATATATTGGTGCCGGAGCCAACCAATGGCGATAGGGCCGCCAAATTGTTGAAGTTACGGTCATTGGCGGCAAGGGTCTGCACATCCGTGGCAGAGATAGACGTAGAGGCGGAGAGCCTGTTGTCCCTGCTTCGAAATCCCGAACCACTAACGACTACTTCCTCAAGGCCCGTAGCCGACTCGCTCATGTCAAAATTGGCGGTCACACGTTCCCCTTGGTTGAGCACAATATTGGATTTCCTGGATTCCGCAAACCCGACAAAAGTGGCCGTAACCGTGTAAGGCCCTCCAACAGGCAGCTGGTTAAACAGAAAGGTACCGTTGACTGAAGAAACAGAAACGGTTTCAAACCCAGTGGATTCATTCCTTATCTGAACCGTGGCACCTGGCAACGGCATATTCTGATCATCGTAGACGGTGCCCGCAATGGACGCGTCAGTCCCTTGGGCATTGGAATAATGGTGTCCGGCACACACCAACAACAAGCTGAATAATAGGTAAATCTTCTTCATACTTAATGGATTTTGATGAACAACATTACAATACGGCTATTTTTTAAAGATGAAAATGTGATTAAAAAATTGTTATCGTTATTTTTATCCATTTAAAACTATTGAAAATATATTAAAAAATATAATTATTAAAATTTAATTATTAATAATACCGTTATAAGTATGGGTAATATAGGCGGGACTTCTATCTCTTTTTTAAAAAATCAACCCGTCTCTTTTCGGATATGAGTTGTTTGTTTACCTTCAGATTCTCTCTCATTTGGTTTCAAGTGACCATAAAAAAAGCTTCCCGAATCATGTCTATACGCAAATCTTTTGCATTCTCTCTTCAAACATCTCCAAAAGATTGTCATCAATATCCAAATGGGTCACCATCCTGATCCGGTCTTTTCCGAATTTGACTGCTCTGATGTTTTGGGCCGCCAACTTTTCCAGCATTTTCTCCGGATTTATGCCTTCCAGTATGGCAATGACAATATTGGTGGTCACGGGCAATACCTCTTTTACCAGGGAATGTTTGGACAACACCTCGCCGATCCTTTGAGCCCTGGTGTGGTCTTCTTCCAACCGATCCACATGGTGATCCAGTGCATAAATCCCGGCTGCTGCAAGCATCCCCGCCTGGCGCATCCCACCTCCAAAGGCTTTCCGGATTTTTCTGGCCTTTCGGATAGACGGCCGGTCTCCCAACAACACCGAGCCCACCGGGCAACCCAACCCTTTGCTCAGACACACGGATATCGTATCAAATACATTCCCCCAATCCATGGCGCTTTCCCCTGTTTTCACCAAAGCATTGAAAATCCTGGCCCCATCCAGGTGCAGCTTCAGGCCGTGGTCCTTACAGATATTGGAAATAGGCCGGACTTCCTCCAAGGGATAAACACTGCCGCCCCCTTTGTTCATGGTGTTTTCCAGTGACACCAAGACCGTTTCGGGAGCATGGTCATCATCAGGATTTATCGCCTCCCGTACCGCTTCTGCCGTGATTTTCCCATATGCCCCTTCCAACAATTTGACCGAAGCATGGGAGTTGGACATGATCCCTCCGGCTTCATACAGGTAGATATGGGAATCCCGGTGACAGATTAATTCCGTCTGGGGCAGGGTATGCAGGCGGATGGCTATCTGGTTGGTCATGGTGCCCGATGGGCAAAACAAACCTGCCTCCATCCCAAAAACAGCAGCCAGTTTCTCCTCCAGGGCTGTCACCGTGGGATCCTCGCCAAAAACATCATCCCCCAGCCTGGCAGTCATCATGGCTTCCTTCATCCCTAACGTAGGTTGGGTAAGTGTATCACTCCTGAGATCTATAGGCAATATTGAAACGTCCATAGCTTCTGAAAATCTATTTCTTTCTGATAATATCCCCTATGGACGTGCTCTTTCTGTTCAACACATCCTCCATATCCGACAGCTCTATATTCAAGGCTTTTGTGGATATCTGAAGTTCCATCAAGGAAATAAACAGTGAAATCAATAAACACAACATGCTGGCCATAAAGGTAATGTTAGCGGCTTCCCTGAACCCCTTATACAATAAAAACATGCAAACCACGCACAACAAAAAGCTAAGCACCCCAAAAATCTGCATGTTCTTGATCATATTTAAACGTTTCCGTAAATTCTTGATCTGCGCAATGATCATCTCCTGATCGGAGCTATCCAGGTATTTTTTATGCAGTCCACGGATAAGGTTGGCCATGGCCAAAAACCTGTTGGTATAAGCCAGCATCAGCAGGGTGATGGCTGAAAAAAGCAGGGCGGGAGTAGACAGTTGGAGTTCCATGGTTATTGCTTTTTTATGATGCCGCAATTTACGTGAAAATAAAATGCCCTGGAATGCTTCTAAACAAGTTGTTCCAGGGCGAATTATTTAAGTCTCCTAATGAAAAGAAGGGGAGTTTACAGGTGGATCACTTCCCCATAAGCGGCCGCCGCGGCTTCCATAACGGCTTCCGACATGGTCGGATGTGGATGCACGGCTTTAATGATCTCGTGCCCTGTTGTCTCCAATTTCCTGACTGCCACAATTTCGGCGATCATCTCTGTTACATTATATCCAATCATGTGCGCGCCAAGCAATTCGCCATATTTGGCATCAAAAATCAACTTCACAAAACCGTCCTTGGCTCCTGCAGCAGAGGCCTTTCCTGATGCGGTGAAGGGGAATTTACCCACTTTGATTTCATAGCCGGCTTCTTTTGCCTTGGCTTCCGTGTACCCTACGGATGATATTTCCGGAATACAATAAGTACAAGCGGGTATATTGTTGTAGTCCAAGGGTTCCGGGGATTGGCCGGCAATCTTTTCCACACAAATTATCCCTTCAGCAGAGGCCACATGGGCCAATGCCGGTCCCGGAATCACGTCACCGATGGCGTAATAGCCCGGCATGTTGGTGTTATAATATTCATCCACTTTGATCTTGCCCTTGTCTACCAAAATGCCTACATCTTCCAGGCCACAGTTTTCCACATTGGAAACCACACCCACGGCAGAAAGTACGATATCACAATCAATCTTCTCTTCCCCATCTTTGGTTTTCACAGTCACTTTGCATCCGGAACCTTTTGTATCCACAGAAGTGACTTCGGAACTGGTCATGATTTTGAGACCTTTTTTCTTATATATTTTCTCCAAAGTCTTTGACACTTCCTCATCTTCATTGGGAACGATTCTGTCCAGGAATTCAACGACGGTCACATCCACACCAATGGAGCTGTATACGTAAGCAAACTCAATGCCTATTGCCCCCGAGCCTACCACCACCATTTTCTTGGGCATTTTATCCAAGGTCATGGCCTTTCTGTATCCTACGATTTTCTTGTTATCGATTTTGAGAGCCGGTAGTTCTTTGGACCGGCCGCCGGTAGCGATGATGATATGATCTGCACTGTAAACCGTCTTTTTGCCATCCTTGTCCTCAACTTCCACTTTTTTTCCAGGCTGCACTTTACCCCAACCCGTCAATTTTTCGATCTTATTTTTCTTGAACAAAAACTGTATCCCCTTGCTCATGCCGTCAGCCACGTGCCGACTCCTTTTGATCATGTCAGAAAAATTGACCTTGGCTTTATCTACTGAAATCCCGTAATCTTCGGCGTGGTTAATGTATTCAAAAACCTGGGCACTTTTAATCAAGGCCTTGGTCGGAATACATCCCCAGTTCAAGCAGATCCCGCCGAGTTCCGCCGCTTCCACCACGGCGGTTTTCAATCCCAACTGGGAAGCACGAATAGCTGCAACATAACCTCCGGGCCCGCTGCCCACGACGATGACATCAAATTTTGTTGAAGACATATTTTTGTTTTTTTATTTACTTTTTTGCTATGCAAATTTATAAGAATAATGTTCAGAAAAAAATTTGGTTTTCAATAACAAAGCTGATAGAAACACGATTTTTACGGTGTAGCAAAGAGAATTTCAGAAGAAGTATAGAACCCATATCATTGACTGTTTCCTTTTTTTTATGAATAAATCCCTATTTTTGAAAATAAAAATTTCACCAAATATTCTACATATGGGATTACTTACAGGAAAAAAAGCCCTGATAACGGGAGCTTCCAAAGGTATAGGGAGGGCCATTGCCATCAGATTCGCCCAAGAAGGTGCTGATGTGGCCTTTACTTTTTTATCGAGTGTTGAAAAGGGCCAGGAACTGGAAAAGGAGTTAGCTGCTTTTGGTATTAAAGCCAAGGGGTTCAGATCGGATGCGTCGGATTTCCAGGCTGCCGAACAACTCATTAACGACGTGGTAACCGAATTTGGGGGGATAGATATATTGGTCAACAACGCGGGAATCACCCGGGACAACCTGCTTATGAGAATGACCGAAGAAAACTGGGATGAGGTCATCAACACCAACCTGAAATCCTGTTTCAATACCGTAAAGGCCATAACCCGGACGATGATGAAAGCCAAAGCGGGTTCTATCATCAACATTACTTCCGTGGTGGGCTTGAAAGGCAACGCCGGCCAGGCCAATTACGCCGCTTCCAAAGCAGGCATTATCGGTTTTACCAAATCCGTGGCCCTGGAGCTTGGTTCCAGAAACATCCGCTGCAATGCCGTGGCCCCTGGCTTTATAGAAACTGAAATGACCGCCGTGCTGGACGAGAAAACCGTACAGGGATGGAGGGACGCAATTCCCATGAAAAGAGGTGGTCAACCGGAAGAAGTGGCCGATGCCTGCGTATTTTTAGGATCAGACATGAGTTCCTACATCTCCGGACAAGCCCTTCAGGTCAACGGGGCCATGTACACCTGATAAAAAAATTCGATTCATAAAAAACCTTATTCCATCATAGCACGCGGATAACGCGGATTGAGCGGATTCACGCGGATTTTTTCTGTGACCATCTGCCACATCCGTGTCATCCGCGTTCCATTGCACTGGTGTTTTTCCGCGACTATCCGCTTCATCCGTGTCATCCGCGTTCCATTGCACCGGTGTTTTTCCGCGACTATCCGCTTTATCCGTGTCATCCGCGTTCCATAGCACCGGTGTTTATCCGCGACTATCCGCTTCATCCGTGTCATCCGCGTTCCATTGCACTGGTGTTTTTCCGCGACTATCCGCTTCATCCGTGTCATCCGCGTTCCATAGCACCGGTGTTTATCCGCGACTATCCGCTTTATCCGTGTCATCCGCGTTCCTTCATACTGACCACAACAGATCCTGATTGGGTAACCTAATTCTTTGTACCCGAATTCGACAAATCAACATGCCAGAATACATACTCGTCTTCAAGCGGTTGTTCCGGTTTGTTGAGATACAGCCCTTTTCCTGTTAAAAACCAATTCTCCAAATCCAGAACACTTTCAAAGTCAAAAAAATATTCTCCCAATGGCACCCATTCTCCTGTAAATACCTGGAGCACATAATGCTTGGTTCTTTCAAACTTAGTCTCCCCGATTCCTGATTCATTTATTTTGGATGCCCTGATAAACAAGTCATTTGCTTCATCATAAAGTAAAAAAATATGCTGAGAAGCTTCCTTCGGCAACATCCATACGGTAGAGGATTCAGCCACTGCTATTCTCTCACTCGGCATGTATTTGAAATCAACAGATGTCTGCGGTTTCAGCTTTTCCACCAGTTCCATATCCCTCAACTTGTATAAAGTATCGGAAAAAGGCCAACCAAGGTAATAATCTCCCCTTTTTGTGTCCACAGCCCCAAAAAGCTGGGTGGCTAAAACATCTCCCTGAAATAGCTCATATCCGCGTGGAATATGAAAAACGGAATGCCGTACCTGACCGGTTTTGAGGTTGATTTGACTCAGCCAAGATGAGAAATCCAATGGAAATTCCGAACTCATAAGCCTGGATTTGGGATCGAAATTTTTTAGGGGGTTCGAAGGATCCTGCCCAACTTGAATCCAGTCTCCGCACTCCACCATCAATCCTTTTCTGGTCTCCATAGTTACAAATTCAGAACTGTTGGAAGGAAGATGAAAATCCACCTTCCATTCATTGGTTTTCCTACCCGAGCTATCATATGATCCTACGTTCCCATTTCCACCGATAAGGATGACCTCACCTTCATTGCGTAGAAAAGCACTTCCTCCCCTACCCCCTTTCAAGGCTTCAGGACCCTCAAATGGGATAGATATTTTACGGATTAATTCGGAAGAACCGATGTCATAAAACTTAAATACAATTCCACTGTTATCCGGAAGATAAGAACTTAAGATCACCCAATCCTCCCTTTCAGTAACAGTCCTTAAATTGTGGATATATTTCGTCTCAACATCTTTATATAAAATAAATTCACCCACAACCAGTTCCTCAAGACTCCCTTGATAGATATCCAATGAAGACCTTGGCCTGCACGAACAAGCAGCTACCAAAATCAGCATGTATACAAATAGCTTCATGACTCCAATAATTTAAACTAAAAAATAAGTATTTTTTTAAGAATTCCATACATCGGATATTTAAATTTTGAATACAATCTCATAAAAAGTCAATTGGACCCATCGATATCATCATAAATAAACTCACTACCACTGTTCGTTCCTTCGCAATAATATGCTGATGGTTCGAAAAACCCACCACAAATGACATCGATCAGGCGGATTTTCACAGATTTTATCCGCAGGCATCCGCCCCATCCGTGTGATCCGCGTTCCATTGCGCTGGGTGTTCCGCGGGCATCCGCCAAATCCGTGCTATCCGCGTTCCATTGCACTGGTGTTTTTCCGCGACTATCCGCTTTATCCGTGTCATCCGTGTTCCATTGCACCGGTGTTTTTCCGCGACTATCCGCTTCATCCGTGTCATCCGCGTTCCATAGCACCGGTGTTTATCCGCGACTATCCGCTTCATCCGTGTCATCCGTGTTCCATTGCACTGGTGTTTTTCCGCGACTATCCGCTTCATCCGTGTCATCCGCGTTCCATAGCACCGGTGTTTATCCGCGACTATCCGCTTCATCCGTGTCATCCGCGTTCCATAGCACCGGTGTTTTTCCGCGACAATCCGCTTTATCCGTGCTATCCGCGTTCCATTGCGCTGGGTGTTCCGCGGGCATCCGCCACATCCGTGTCATCCGCGTTCCATTGCACCGGTGTTTTTCCGCGACAATCCGCTTTATCCGTGCTATCCGCGTTCCATTGCGCTGGGTGTTCCGCGGGCATCCGCCACATCCGTGTCATCCGCGTTCCATTCCAAAAAATCGGACTATCAAAATCAAAAACCACTTCCAAATCAAAAAATAAAACCATCTCAACGAAGAAATTCCCCTAATTTTTCGCTTTACCTTATTATTTTTGGCTTCAGGCAAAACAAAACCAAATGGAAAACACAGCGGCAAAAACCACCCTCCTGGACAAGTTTCTCAATTTTATAGAAAAAATAGGCAACAAGCTTCCCGATCCAGCCATCCTTTTTTTGATCCTGATGCTGGCCACCTGGTTTTTCTCGGCCATACTCGCTCCCATTGACTTTGGTGAAACCGATCCTAGAACGGGAGACAAGTTATGGATTCAAAACTTACTCACAGGCCCGGAAATGGCGGATTTTCTATCCCGGATGATCGGTGTCTTTATCAACTTCCCCCCTCTTGGCGTGGTTTTGCTGGCCATGCTGGGGGTAGGCGTCGCAGAACATTCGGGATATATCAATGCAGGTCTCAAATATTTGCTGAGCTTCACCCCCGAGAAATTGATCACACCGATTTTGATTTTGGTGGCTATCGTAAGCCATACTGCTGTGGATGCAGGCTATGTGCTGGTGATTCCTTTGGGAGGGGTTATATTTTATGCGGTGGGCCGGCACCCACTGGCCGGCATCGCAGCCACTTTCGCGGGAGTTTCCGGCGGCTTCAGCGCCAATTTTATCCCTTCGGCTATAGACCCATTGCTTCAAAGCTTTACCCAATCTGCGGCCCGCATCATTGATCCGGAAATTACCCTGAACCCCTTGAACAATATTATATTTACCGGACTTTCCAGCTTGTTGGTCATCGGGGTAGGATGGTATATTACCGACAAAATTATTGAACCTCGACTGCAGCGAACAACCGCCGTAGATGGCAATCCGGAAGATATCCCCGCCATGGAAAAACTTACCGCCTCCGAAACCCGTGGGTTCAAGATCGCTTCTCTGGTGATGGTCGCGGGGCTGGCGGGGCTTTTCCTGTGGGCATATCCCACAGATTCGTCACTCAGGGATCCGGATGGAGAGATCACTTCCTTCACAGCGCCTTTGATGAGATCCATTGTCCCTTTGATATTCCTTTTATTCTGGGTTCCGGGTATCCTATTTGGATTTATTGTAGGCAATTACAAATCTTCTACGGATGTGGTACAATCCATGAGCAAATCCATGGGAAGCATGTCGCATTACATTGTGATGGCATTTTTTTGTGCCCTGTTCATTGATGCCTTTGGCAAATCAAATATCGGCGCCCTGATCGCCCTTAAGGGTGCCAATTTTCTTCAAAGCATGCAGCTTCCCGGCCAAATAACCATTGTTGGCATTATATGTTTAAGCGCATTTGTCAATCTGTTGGTGGGCTCGGCTTCGGCAAAATGGGCACTTATCAGCCCTATTTTTGTACCCATGCTGATGCAAATAGGTATTTCACCGGACCTTACTCAGGCAGCATACCGTGTGGGAGATTCGGTTTCCAATATCATCACCCCGCTTCTCCCCTATTTCCCTCTGGTGGTTGTTTTTTGCCAAAAATATGTGAAAAATACCGGAATAGGGACTTTGGTCTCCATCATGCTCCCCTATTCCATTTTCCTGTTGATCACATGGACATTGTTTTTGCTGATCTATTGGGCTTTGGGCATACCGCTGGGCCTCCAATCCACTTACGAATACAACATGATGTGAAATCCGCATGAAAGACAATCCTCCATATGGTTTCCATACAACGTTAGCCGTAATCTATACGCTGTTATTTCTGCAGGCATCTTTTTGCCAAACAAGCGCACAGGAAAATATCAAGGCGTATCTAAATCACCTGCCACCGCACATCGAAATTTCATGCACGGTACAGCGGGGAGATGGCACCGTCCTCTTTTCCCACCAAGCTGAAAAACAGGTGCCTTCGGCAAGCATCATCAAGGTGCCGATTTTATTTTACCTTATGGAGGCCGTAGGGAGGGGAGAAGTGGACCTTGATGAGATACGCGAGCTTCAGGAAGAAGATAAAGCAGAAGGCAGTGGGCAGCTTCAGCTTTTTCCCGCTGGCAGCCGGTTTACCTTGAGGTACCTGGCTGAGGAAATGATCCGTATCAGTGACAATACGGCCACCAATATCCTGATCAACATTTTAGGCATGGAGAACATTCAGCAATGGCTAAAGGGCCAAGGTTTTCATGCCACCCAGCTTAATCGCTTGATGATGGATTTTGAAGCCATAGAGGCGGGACGGCAAAATTACACCAGTGCAAAAGAGATCAACCGGTTGTTTTTAATGCTTATAAATGAGGATTTCCTGTCTCCTGAATACCGGGATGAAGCCATACACCTGCTGAAATCATGTGCAGATGGCACTGCTTTTCGCAGGTACCTGCCACCAGAAACGGAAATGGCCCACAAAACCGGCACCCTGGACTATATCCGTGCAGATGCGGGTATCATTTTTATGGAAAAACCCTTGGTCATGGCCGTATTTGTAGAAGGTTTTAAAACACTTGAAGAAGCAGAGGTCATCATTGGACAATTCGCTAAAATGGCTTTGGAGGATTTCAAGGAAAATTGAATCCCGGGCACATTCTTTGTGCATAAAACACTTTATCATTTAACCATAAACTAAACAATCATGAACAGCAAATCAGAATTGATCCAAATACTTAACGAGTGTGCGGCAGCCTGCAATCACTGTGCCGATGCCTGTCTTGAGGAAAAGGATCTTGAAAAAATGATAACCTGCATACGGACAGACAGAGTGTGCGCAGAACTATGCAGCAGCACCGCCAAGATGCTATCCGTGCAATTTGGTCCTTTTGATGATTTATTGAAATTCTGTGAAAGAGTATGTGGTATTTGCGCAGATGAATGTGAAAAACATGATCATGACCATTGTCAGGAGTGTGCCAAGGCCTGCAGAAAATGCCAGGAAGCCTGTCTTGCCGTGCTGGCCTCCTGATAAAAATACCCTAAATCTTATTGTTCAACACCGACCAGCCGGCCAAAGGGTACCGGCTGGCCTCATTTACCTAAATGCTCTAGAATGGAACACCAGGGTTTACTTAAACTGGTCGACAACTTTTTTGTTGTCTTCCATACCGCGCTCATACTCTTCAACCTGTTTGCATGGATGTGGAAACCCCTGCAAAAGTGGCACTTTGTCACCATTACCCTTACTTTTGCGTCGTGGATTATCTTGGGGATCTGGTATGGGTGGGGGTATTGCTTCTTAACGGACTGGCACTGGGACGTACTTCGGGAGCTGGGAGAAACCGATCTTCCCTCTTCTTATATCAGCTATCTCATGGAACGGCTTTTTGGGCTTCAGTTCCCGGACACCTGGGTAGACGCCGTTACAGCAGGATTGGCCGTCATCGTACTGATCGCTTCCATCAAAGTCAACTTTTTCAGCAAAAACAGCCAAAAACATTAAGCTTTTTCAATAGGGGAGCCACTTTGAAAATCAACCCCCGGCGGTGAATTCAAAAAATGTATCCCGTTTTTCCTAATTCAATTAAATGGCAAAAAAATTCATTTTTTATCAAGTATCAGGTTTTACATTCTCAACAACGTACCAAACCACTATTATTATTCAAAATTGGTGAATGCTGCAAAAAGAAATATTTACGTTATAATCCATGTGATTTGCGAGTATAAATAAAAGGATATTTTTTAATTATCTGATAATATTTTTATTTATAAAGTCAGCATTCTTTATATTTGATGGAATTCGCGTGAAATAAAACAAACTTTCTACGGAAGGTTCTACTGCTTCGTCCCCAAAACAACAACAGAATTGGACTTCGCTAATTGTTCGGATAGTGAACTGTGGAGGTTGATAACCTACGGCAACAGGGAGGTTTTTCAACACCTCTATGAGACCTACTATGATGGGCTTTATTTTTATGGTATGCACATTACCCAGGATGAAGACAGGGTCAAAGATACCATACAGGATTTGTTTGTCCGGCTATGGACAAACAAAAAACAAATCGATATCCGGCATTCAATGAAGTTTTATCTCTTTTCCGCGTTCAGGCGAAACCTACTAAAACAACTGAAAAAAGACACCCTCAAGGTTGACAGCTCTGTATTGAACAATGTCTCACAAAGCCAAAACTTTATGGATGTTTGGATGATGGAAGAAAAGAACCAATCCACCGCCCTTTACCTGCAAAAATACATCAACCAGCTCAGTCCAAGACATAAGGAAATTGTCCACCTGAAGTTTTTTGAAGGGCTCAACTATAGTGAAATCAGCAGCCTGACCGGACTGGACCAGCAGTACCTTTATAATATCATCAATAAAGTCAGTGGACTGTTGAGAGCGCAGATAGACAAGAAAAAATTATCGGAGCTTTAAAAAAATCAAAAAAATATCCGGTTGATAGGTTAGATTTCTCCAAGTCAGGGTTCTTATAGGCAAATCTTTCCCAAAAACCTTGAAAAGAGAATTCAACCATATAGAAGATTTCTTGCAGGATCCTAGCTTCAGACGCTGGATACTGGATTCTGATTCCGGCAAAAACCTGTTTTGGGAACATTGGCGAAAAGAAAACCCAGAGAAAAAAGCGATACTTGACGAAGCTGCTTTGTTGCTGGAGGCGATGGCCAGCAAATCCCAAGTCCCTGATGAGGAAGAGAAAGCGGATGTTTTCAGGCGCATCAACACCAAAATCACCACCTTTGAAAACAGGAAGAGACATAAAAAGCAGTGGTTTGCTATCGCCGCTGGCTTCGTGCTGATCGCTGCTGTCGCTTTCTCCGTTCACTATTTTACGGGCTTATTTGAGCAGCCCAACGATCCAAGCCCTCTTGCCACGTCGGTCATGACTGAAAAGCAGAGTGAAAAAGGGCAAAAAACCAAGTTCATTTTACCGGATGGCAGTACAGTTTACTTGAATTCCGCTTCACGTATCGTCTATGACGGGGATTATTCTACCACAAACAGGAACATTTTCCTGGAGGGAGAGGCCTATTTCGAAGTGGCGCCTGACTCCTTGCTGCCTTTTAGGGTCACTTCGGCCAATGTGATGGTGGAAGCGCTGGGAACCAGTTTCAATATCAACGCATATGACGACCAATTCAAAGTACAGCTTACTTCGGGAAAAATAAAAGTGCAAAATGACCAGGACCAGGTTCTCCTGGAGCCGGGTTTGGAAACCACACTCACCCAAAACCGTTCTTTCGCCGTCAAAGCTTACGATTTAAGTAAAGCAGCTCTATGGAAAAACGGCATTATGCTGTTTGAAAGAACTCCTCTGGACGAATGTTTTCGGCAGTTGGAGCGGTGGTATAATGTGGAAATAGAGACATCAGGCGAGATGCCCTCTAACGCTGTGGTATCGGGTAAGTTTGATAATGACTACCTGGTCAACGTGATGGAAAGTATTGCCTATTCTTTGGACCTAAAATTTACACTGGATGGAAAAAAAGTAACCGTATACCTTGACAAATAACAATAGTGGCCACAAAAGCCACTATTGGAAGCCTTATTGATGATCTTAAGTTTCTCAGGCCCAATGTCATCAATCAAGAAATGAATCTTTCACTTCAATCCCAAAATTATGAAAAATAAATTACAGGTAATGATTATTCTTGGGAAATATTCATTATTCGGCATACTTCTGCAAATCACCCTCTTGCAGGTGTTATTGGCCGGATCCTCGAATGCTCAAAACGGCAAGGATATTTCGCAGGTAAACCTAAGTATCAGCCTAAAAGAGAAGTCGCTTCTCCATATTTTGGACGAAATTGAACATAAAACGAGTTTTAATTTTGTCTACAATGAAAAAAACCTCTCTGAATCCCACCGTTCCGACAAAGAATTCCAGTCCATCAGCCTGGAAGATTTACTGAAAGTCCTGAGTGTGGACTTTCAGCTTAGGTTCAAACAGATCAACGAAAGAATCAGCGTCAAACCCCTCGCCCGGAATCAATACAATCAAAACATCCCGGAAGTAATTGTACAAATTACCGTAACGGGTGTGGTCAGGGATGGAGAAGGTAATCCCCTTCCAGGAGCTTCCATCCGGCTGGAGGGAAGTGCTACCGGCACAGTGACAGACCTCGATGGCAGCTTCAGCATTCAGGTTCCAGACACAGGAGCCGTGCTGATCGTTTCTTTTATAGGATTTGAAACCCAACGTGTACAAGTGGGAAATCAAACCGAATTTGCCATCACCCTTGCCGAAGATGCTTCTTCCCTTGAAGAATTTGTCGTCACGGGTGTTGCAGGGAGCGTGGCCAAAGAAAAACTGGGCTTTACGATTGAAAAATTAGGTCCGGAGATTTTGCAACAGGTACCGGGTGTAAACGCGGCCAACTCCATCCGCGGAAAAGCGGCGGGGGTACGGGTGAGTTATCCTTCGGGAGCACCGGGAGCCAGTCCTGAAATCCAGCTGCGCGGCGCTACCGCTATCTTCGGATCCTCTAACCCCTTGATTATCGTCGATGGGGTACTGACAGAAGGCAACCTTCAAGACATCAATGCAGAGGATATCGAAAACATCGAGATCCTAAAAGGTGCTGCAGCATCCTCCCTGTATGGGTCCCGGGCAGCCAATGGAGTGGTCAGCATCATTACCAAACGGGGCTCCTCTCTCGCTTCCGGTGGAAATGAGATCACCTACCGAACCGAAGTAGGCCAATCATTTATAGGATTTGCCCCACCAAAAAGTGAATCCACCAATTTTGAAGTTCAGGGAAACGAAGTGCTGTATGGCAATCCCAGACCGGACAATGTCTTTGGAAACCCCTATCCGGTGGTCACCGACCCCGTGGGCCAATTCTTTAACCCCGGCTCTTATCTCACCAACCACATCGGTTTCCAGTCCAACAGCAAAGACGGTAACACGGCCCTCTTTTCATCCGTACAGAGCACACGGGATGCCGGGGTAGTGGACCTGACCGACGGGCAAAGAAGAATAAATTTCCGTACCAACATCGATCATCATTTTAATGAAAGGCTGAAGTTCACCGCCAACAATTTTTACTCCCAATCGGCTATCGACATGAGGGCAAATGGCATTTGGGACATGTTCTATTACGCGGATCCCAATGTGGATTTTCTGCAAGACAATGATGATGGGACACCTTACAAAGTGGATCCCAACAGGTTGGGGATGCATGAAAACCCCCTCTACAATATAAGCAACACGGTGAACCGGCAATCAAGAACCCGTTTTCTCGGATTTTACGGATTGAATTATCAAGTCCTTGATTTTCTCGAACTGAAAGCGGCTTACGGAGTGGACAGGTTAAGCACGGAAAATTTTTCCCTGACACCCAAGGGCAAGTTGAATGTCAACCAACCCCCTTCTGTAGGAAACATCTTCAGAGGCCAATCGAACACCATGGCCCAGACCTTTCAGGCAGATGCGCTCCTGACAAGTGAGTGGGGTAAGTTCAAAAACAGGATGAACCTACAATATCTCTACGAGAGTAACGAGATCAATTCTTTTAACGGCTCCGGTACCCACCTGGCGGTAAAGGGAATGGACATCACCAATCTTAACCAAGCCTCAGAAAACCTTAATATCAATTCCTTTAAAACGATGATCGTTGCCAATAATATTTCGGCCATGTTTTATAGTGATTATGACGACAAATTCATATTTGATGGCCTGATCAGGAGGGACGGTGTATCTTTGTTTGGATCAGAAGAACGTTGGCAGACCTTCTTCAGAACAGCCGGAGCCTACAGAATCACCCAGGACTTCGATATCAGGGGCATTCAAGAGTTAAAAGTCAGAACATCCTACGGTACTGCAGGGCTGAGGCCACCATTTGAAGCCCGTTACGAAGTAGTCGGACTCGCCAATGGACAGATCACCAATCCCATCACCTTGGGAAATGAAAACCTCCGCCCTTCCATCTCCAGGGAATTGGAAATGGGGATAGATATGAGGTTTTTGGATCGTTTCACCTTTATGTTCAATTACGCCCGTTCCCTGAATACGGATCAAATTCTCAACGTGCCTGTTTCCGCCTCCACGGGCTTTTCATCCCAATGGCAAAATGCAGGCACATTGGTGGCCAAAGTCTTTGAAATGAGTTTAGGGGCCGACCTGGTCAACAAACCCAACTTCAGCTGGAACCTGACCGTGAATGCCGACCGGGTCCGGCAACAGGTGACCGCTTTGAATACCGAGCCTTATTCCATCAATGCCGGGCTGTTCCGTATCGAACCAGGGGTGAATTTCGGGACCATATACGGGCATAAGTGGGCCACCAGTTTGGACGAAGTGGCCAATCAGGTGCCTGCGGAAGCCAGTGTAACGGATCATTTTGTGATCAACAACCAAGGCTATGTGGTCAGTACCGGCACCATAGGCACCGTGGATGAAATCCCCATCAAGGTCCGGGATGACAATGGCAACCCCATTGACACCAAAATCGGGGACATGAACCCGGATTTTACCATGAATTTGCTTTCCAACATGCGCATACACAGGGTAAACCTGTTTGCTTTATGGTCATGGCAACAAGGCGGGGACATTTATAACCATATGCGGCGCTATATGCTTGTACACAATGTGGGAAGAGAGCTGGATCAATTCGGCAAACCTGCCAATGAAATCAAAGCCGCGCGCTACTACAACGAACTGACTTCCTGGAACAACAGCCATTTTGTGGAAGATGGCACTTTCGTCACCTTAAGGGAACTGGCTGTCAATTACCAGTTGCCCCCACGACTGCTGGACAATTTCTTTTTAAAGAATGTCTCGGTCGGGCTGGTTGGCAGAAACCTGCTGATGTTCACCCGGTATTCCGGCTTTAATCCGGAAACAGGGCACACCGAGGGCGGCGTGGACTCGAATGTCTTCAAATTCGACATATCCAGCTATCCCCTTTTCAGGACCTTTTCAGGCACCGTTACCGTAACCTTTTAACTCCGAAACCCATGAAAAATTTATCATATATATTCCTCATGGTCCTGCTGATATCGGTTTCGGGCTGTGAAATGTTCAATGAATTGGATGTGGAAAACGAAAACTCTCCCAATCTGAGCCAGGTTTTCGCAGACCCTCAGGAATACCCGAGTTTGCTTGTCGGATCCTACCGGATCTGGTGGAACCAATCCATTGGCCCCAACCCTAATTATGCACTCAGTACGGCCGCCGAGGCCTCTACTTCCGGCTATGGCTCTTGGGGTATGGGTGACTATTACAGGGTGCCCCGTCAACCCATCAACAATGTGAATGTGGACGACCCGGTCCTGGATCCGGTTTATGGGTCTTGGTATGCCTATTATGCCGCCCTTCCTGCTGTCAATAACATTATCAAAGGCATCTTGGAAGGCAACGAGGTAATGGTGGGCAATGATGATTACACCCAGGGCACTCTGGCCCACGCCTACTTTCTGCAAGGTCTTATATACGGACATTTGGCCATCACCTATGACAAGGCTTTTCTCATTACAGAAAACACGGTACTTGAAGAATTTGAATATGAGTTTACCGAAGCCAGTGACCTTCTGGATTTTGCCCTGAGCAGAATGGACCAAGCCATAGAAATCTGTAACACACACAGTTTCAGCGACCCTGTCTCAATGCTTAACGGTAACACCTTTGACAATGCAAGCCTTGCTGCATTTATCAATGCCAATGCGGCGAGAATATTGGCTGCCTCCGCCAGAACTGCCGCGGATACTCAATCCATTGATTGGAACCGGATAAAGAATTATGCAGAAAATGGCATTACCTCGGACTTTACGGTCTTCGGTGAAGTAGGCTGGGTAGGACTTGCCATATCCAGGGACACCAACAACATTATCCATTTGCTGGCTTGGGACTGGATCAGGGTTCATAGCCGTATCCTTAACATGATGGCACCCAGGGATCCAAATGCCCCTTATCCCTGGCCGAACAATACCATGGCTTTGGGGGAAATCAATTCCCCTGACAATCGCCTAAATACAGATATGGAATATGCGGGGCAACATCCGGCATGGAATCCCGCGGTGAGAGGTTACCATGTATTGAGCATGTATAAATATACCCGTTTCTTTGAGTCCTTTGGACGGACAGGCACGGGCCCCATCCATTTCTTTCTTAAAGCCGAAAATGACCTGCTGCTGGCTGAGGCACTGCTAAGAACCGGAGGCAACAGCCCCCAAGTCGCAGACCTTGTTAACAACACCCGGGTGGGTCGTGGCCAACTGACACCGATGACAGGAAGTGAATCGCCGGAAGAAGCGTTGGACAAGCTCTTTTACGAAAGGTATGTGGAACTTTCCTGGACATATCCGTTACTGCCTTACTTTGACAGGAGAAGGACGGACGACCTGATGCCGGGTACAGCCAGGCAATTGCCCATCCCAGCCAAAGAACTGATTCTTAATGGCTTTGAAGTGTACACATTTGGAGGAAATTAAAATCAGGAAATCATGAACTTAACAGCAAAAAATATCAAAACCCTCGTCCTAGTGTTGTCACTCATCAGTTTGTTTGCCTGTGACAGGACCTTTGACATGGAAACCATTTCCGTCACACCACCCGAACTGCACATTTATGTGACAGAATCCGGTAGTCCTATATCGGGCGCCACCGTGAACTTGTACAAAAATGCTTCGGACAGAGAAAACGGAACCAATGCCGTCACCAAATCCGCTGACGGTTTGGGGCTGGCCATATTTGAGATGTCCGAACTGGCGGAGCCGGGTGTGTTTTTCCTGTCTGCTGAATTCGAAGGAACGGTGGTCGAGGCAGAGACCCCGTACCTCCTTCTAAATGATGGCCATACACGGTTTGAAATAGATTTTTAAAACATGGTCAGATCCGAAAATATAAAAGTTTCGGATCTGACCCGATAAATTCGACGAAATGAACAGCCGTATTTTATCTTGCGCAGCTGTAGGTTTACTACTGCTCCAGGGAATGGCACATGCCCAAAAGGAAAAGCCTATCTGGAACAAGTCCCTTGATTTACAACCCCAAGACCCCATCTATACCACCTACGCAGCGGCACAGGAAAGATCCCAATACCTGAGGGATCAGGGATATGAGTTTCCATATTATAAAGAAGATCAAGCGCTGGGATTTTATTCTCAAAAAGGAGGGGATATTTGCCTGATGTTTAAACAAAATGATTTATTGGTAAAAAACATTGGGGATTACTATCGCAGACCTGCCTTGCATACAACCACGCCAGATCTTGTACATTTCAGTGCAATGCCTATCAAGGGCTTCGAAGTAAAAGGAACTTATATGGTGTATGCTTCCGGTATGGTGATACAGGAAGTGGACGTGGAAAACCAGTCAGACGATGAAATGGATATAACCCTAATCCCCTACCTCCAAAACCAATACCGGCGATTTGATGCTGTCAATTTAGCTACAGATGACAGTTATTTGACCTTCGAGCACCAAAAGTACCCTGATGGCTGGTCACTTGCACATGGCATTCCCTATGTGGATTCGTTAAAAAACCTGTTTCTGCTTCCTGAAGGCACAACCAGCCTAACTGCTGCCAATGTTTGGAAAGATGAATTGCCCCGGCCCGCCTATCAGTTTGATATGGATAAGGCGCCTACCATGCAAATATTTGGAAGGGCGTATGAAAAAGGGGAAAGATTGGTTGCCGGTATGGATTCCGTCAAAATGATGGCATGGGTAAACGGCGATACCAGCCAAGTGATCACTGCCTCCTCCCCTATTTGGGGAAGTGCCATCCCTACAGTGGGGGATGAGGGTTTATTCAGACTGGAACTGGCCCATCTCATTGATTCAGAAAGCGCAGCAGCAAACTTTGAAGTCATGTACTTCAACGAAGGGCTGAAAAAAGGCCAAAGCCAACCTGTTGCATTCCCTTCAGAAGAAACCACCAAAAGGATCGATTTCGATGACTGGCAAGATGACTTTCTGCATCCTCCCCAAGTGGAAGTACACCGCTCTGAAAATGGCGCGTACACCATCAAATGGTCCAAAGTCAAGGGCGCCAACCATTACAGGATCTACAAAAGGGAATACCCTGCCCCTGTCTACAAATGGGTAAAAAGCACCACCAAACTGGAATTTGAATTCAATGGGGAGGTGCGCGAAGGACAGCTTAGGGGTTACATCGTCGTTCCTGTAGGCCGGCATCCCGGGATGCATTCCCAAGAGGTGCTGAATATGCCGCAGGTGCCTTTTTCCAAATTCCTTCAAGGGGAACACCAGACCATACATACAGATGCCAATAAGTATCTCGCCGGGAAACTGGATATAAAACTTGAGGCGGGCGAAAAGAAAACTTACCGGTGGGTCCGGGTATCGGACCACTTGGGTACCCCTGACCGGCAATTGCTCACCGCGGCTCAACAAGCTGCAAATGTGAATCTCCAACCCTATATTGCCAAACACTTGGCGCAACTGGACCGGGTGCCATCCCCCCAATTCGATAAAAACAAGGCTTTGCTGTATTGGAGCGCCTGGAATATGATGAAGCAGGTCTTTTACCCACCGGAAGGGGCCAGCAGCTATAATTACTATGTCTTTTCCCGCGAACCTGTCTGGGGCTGGGGGCATGGAGGGCAGGTCTTTCATGAAAGCATCACCATGCTGGCCTATGCTTACCTGGATCCCAACGGTGCAATGGATTCTCAGCGGGTTTATAAGGAAAGGCAATACGAAAACGGCTATATCAATTACAGGACCGGCGCCTATCTGGATGAAATCATTGAACACAATGACCAACTCACCTCCTCTGCGCCCTGGTACAACTGGCTGAACTGGGAAATTTATCAGATTACCGGGGATAAAACCTTCCTCGAAGAAATGTATGCTTCCGGAAAGAAGTTTTACGAGTTCTATGTCAGTGAAAGGGATGCGGATGGTGATGGCTTGCTCGAATGGGGAGGGCACGCGGTATTGGAATCGGTAAGGGATGCCTTGGTGGCGGTATGGGACGAAGTAGGCTGGCCTTCCAACTTCGAATCGGTGGACCTGAACTGCATGATGGTCATGGAAGCCAAATCCCTGGAGCAAATGGCCATGCTTTTAGGGTTGGAAGAGGAGGCCAAAAAATGGCGGGAGGATCATGAAGAGCGCGCAAGGCTGATCAATGAAGTTTTCTGGGATCCTGAAACGGGTTTCTACTACAATGCCAACAAGGAAGACAACAGCTTCACCTTCAAAGAAAAGGATGACCTTAAAAGGGCAGAGATCATAGGCTTTCTACCCATGTGGGCAGGAGTGGCTGATGGGGAACAGGCTAAAGCCCTGGTGACCAAACTCACCGATCCTGCGGCTTTCTGGCGGAAAAACGGTGTCCCATCACTGGCGGCCAATGACAGCTATTATAACAGCAAAGGCTATTGGAATGGGCCCGTTTGGGTAGAATGGAATTACCTTATATATAGAGGGCTGAAAGACTATGGCTATGATGATTTTGCGTGGGAGTTAACCGAAAGACTTTCGGGTGTCATGGTTTCCCAGCTGCGCCAAAACCATAACCTTTGGGAATTCTACAGCCCTGATGAAGATTGGGCCGGATACCATAAAACTTATATCTGGGCTGGAATTATCAATAGGATGTTGATCGATGAATATCGCGAAGCGAAAGATTAATGGAAAAAACACCGCCATATCCCCAAAAAGCATACAATAGAAATGCTGGCACTTCAGTCAGCAGGATCTCCACCCATTCCATTATCGCTAATCCCTGAAATTCTGTAACTAATACACAACAACATGAAAACCACCAACCGGCACAGGCTCGCAATCATTCTCCTTTTGGCAATGATCCAACTTGGAGCTTGTCAAAACAAAAGAGGAGGAAGTGACAGGACCTGGTTTTTTGCCGAGCCATTCCCCTATTTGGACAGGGCCAAATCATTTCAGATATCCAGTTATGATACCACCGGAGGCAACAACGACAGAATAAATATTCACGCCGACAGCACCGTCACCATTGCTAATATTCAAGGGGAGGGCATGATAACCAGGATGTGGTTTACCATTGACAGCAGAGACCCCCATTTTCTAAGGCACATTTTACTGAGAATCTATTGGGATGATGAAGCCTTCCCCTCTGTGGAAGTTCCCATCGGTGACTTCTTTGGGAGCGGCTTTGACTACCGCCACCACCTGCCCCGCTATGTTGGCATGTCCAGCGGCGGCTATTACTGCTATTTCCCCATGCCCTTTAAAAAAGGGGCAAGGATAGAGATCGCCAATGAAACCGGTGAGGAAGTTTACGCATTTTATTATCAGATCAACTACTATGCGCTGGAAAAAGGCACCCTGCCAACCGATACCGATTATTTTCATGCCTATTGGAACAGGGATATCCGCACCGATTATCCGGAAAATTATGTGGCCTTGGAAGCTGAAGGGGACGGTTTCTTTGTTGGGTTGAATTTTAACGGACAGCCATACAACAGGAGCCTGTTCTACCTAGAGGGCGATGAAATGATTTTTGTGGACGGTGAGACCCGTCCCTCGGTTTACGGAACCGGTTTGGAGGATTATTTCACCAGCGGTTGGTATTTTCAGGACGGTGAGTTTTCTGCGCTATACCATGGTCTGACTTTGTTGGACACCGAAAATGGCCGGGTCACTGCTTACCGGCACCATATACCGGATGCTATTCCGTTCAAAGAATCTATAAGCGTTACGTTGGAACACGGCCATGGCAACAAAGAAGCGGCTGATTTCAGCACCACGGTTTTTTGGTACCAGCGGGAACCCCACGCCCCTTTTCCGGTGATGAAAGGCCCTAGGCAGCGAACGCCGCTTACCCGCCTTATTCCCAACAATGCCATTCCCCCATCTGCTTTAAAAGTAAAACCACCGGGAAAAGCCCAAGTGGAAGATGTGGGGCATCTTGGTCCAGATTGGCTGGATAACGAACAATTGGTTTCCAAAGATGATGCTTTTACTCTGGTGTTGAAAGATTTGGAAGAGGCCGCTTATGAGGTAGACATTTTTATGAGTCAAGGCCCTGACTTCGGCACCATCAGCATATTGCATCAGGACAAACCTCTCGCATCATTTCACGGCCACGCAGACAAATTGAGCCCCAAGGGAAAAATCGGGTTGGGCACTCTGAATCCAGATGAGGAGGGGAAATTGGAGATCCGATTTGAAGCCGAAAAAGGGACATCCGGGAAAACAGGAGCGGGAATTGATGCTTTTGTATTGACCCCAAAACGTGAATATGTGCCCGAATGGTACCTGATAGGTCCTTTTCCCAATCCCCGGCTTTCTGACTACCAAAGGTTTGGATTAGACTCTGCCTACACCCCGGAAAAATCAACAGCCCTTGACAAAACACATGTTGGAATTGATGGCCAGCCTCTGAAATGGTTCAAAGTAAGTGATGGCAAAGGGGGCTATGATATGGGGCTATGGCAATATTTTGATCCCTATGAATTCATCATCATTTATGCCCACACCTACATCTACTCCCCGGAAGAGCAATCTGTGAAAATGTTCATCGGTAGCGACGATGGCTCCAAAGTCTTTCTCAACGACCAAATGATCTACAGGTTCCTGGATGTGAGAATTGCCGCACCCGACCAGGATGAGGTAGAAGTCACCCTGAAAAAAGGCTGGAACAAACTATTGGTAAAAGCTGAAAACAACTTCGGGGGATTTGCCTTTTACCTCCGCTTCAGCGACCCCTTAAACAACCTTCATTACAGTGCAGACAAAAAACCACCTCTATGAAACCAATACTGATTAGTTGGCTATTGTTCAGCTTAATTATGCCTTTCTCACAGGCGCAGCATCTTGATATCAAGGATAGTTATTTGATCATGAATGCCGGAATCCACGACCCTGTGTATACCACCTACACGGCCGCGATGGAAAGGAGCCGGTTATACGGGGATCAGGGATACAAAATGGTCCACTATGATGAAAACCGCCCCATCAGTTACACCACAGAGAAATCCGGGGAGTTTTTTCATTTTTTTCTGGTAAACCAAGTGGTGGTGGATAAAGTGGGAAAGTTCCACAAAAAACCGGTCATTAAGGCTTCCTTTCCGGACATGGTCATCATGGAATACGAACTGATGGAAGGTTTAAAAGTGGAAGAAACTTTTCTGGTATACAGTTCGAGCCTGGCCCTGGTGGATCTTCAAATCACCTCCACCCATGACAAGGAACGGGAGCTGGTCTTTTACCCTGTCCTCCACCCGGTACGGGGCAGTGCGGAAATCACTTCATTTCATAAAGAACTGAATGGTTATGAAATCAACAGGCAACATTCCTTAAAAAGGCTGATCAGCAACCTTTCCGAAAATTATCCCTATCCCACCCGCTTACGGGATTATTTTACGGCGAATTTTGACCTCTATTCCTATGGCACGTTGAACGGAGAATATGCCGATTTGATCCAGGAAGTCAAAACGGATTACTATGATCCGGATTTCAAAAATGATACCCTGAATCTGCAAGCTTCCGGAGAGGCGGACATGATTTTGCTTCATCATAAGTTTGCCATTCAGCCCGGAGAGACGGTCCATCTGCGGTATTTTAGGGGAACCCAACCCCAGGACGAGACGCCAGATCCGCTTAAAACCGAACTAAAACGGTTAAAAAACCTTTCCCTCCAGGAATTTGTGGACAGCAATGTGGACCTGTTCGAATCCATTCCCAGAATAAATTTTGAGGACAGGAATGAGCATTTGCTTTATTTGAGCGCTTTTAACCTGGCCAGAGGAAGCATGCTCCCGCCGGAAGGTGAAGCCAATCGCAATTTCTATGTTTTTTCCAGGGAACCTTTATGGGGCTGGGGCCATGGCCATCAGGTGTTGCATGAGTCTCTCAGTATGCTGGCCTATGTATATCTCGACCCGCAGTCTGCCATGGATTCCCAACGGATTTATATGGACCAACAGGGAGAAGATGGGCTGATCGCCTACAGGCATGGCCCAAGGGGGCCCCAAACCTATCCCCACCAGGGAAAGCCCACAACCTCAGCCCCTTTCTTCAGCTGGATCAACTGGGAAGTTTATAAGGTGGCCAAGGACAAAAGTTTCTTGCAAGATGCCTACGATTCAGGTAGCCGCTATGTGGATTGGCTCCATAAAAACAGGGATGAAGATGGCGACGGTACTTTCGAATGGGGGCCTTATGGATTAATAGAGAATGTCAGGGATTGGTATAATGTAGTGTTTCAGGTAAGTAAGGAACGGTTTCTCGATGTGGACAAGGAAGACATTTCGGATGAGCTGGAATGCCTGGACCTTTCCACGATGGTGGTGAAAGAAATGCGTTCGCTTAGCAAGATGGCTGAAGTTTTAGACAAACCTGAAGAAAGCAGGCAATGGACCCAAAAAGCAGACGACTTAAGCACACTCATACACGAGCGTATGTGGGAAGACAGCATGCAATTTTACTTTAATGTGAATAGGGAAGACCATGGTTTTTGGTTTATGGACAGGGACCTGAGAAGGGAAGAGATCATCGGTTTTCTGCCCTTGTGGGCGGAATCAGCCAGCCCTGAAATAGCGGAAAAGCTGGTTCAAAAGCTTGTTAACCCTGATAAATTTTGGCGGAAAAACGGGGTTCCCACCGTAGCGGCAGATGACGAATGGTACAGTGCTTATGTGGATTATTGTTGCAAATGGAACGGCCCGGTTTGGTTGTTATGGGATTACATGGTCTTTGACGGTTTGTTGAATTATGGTTATACGGATATTGCCGCTGAACTCAAAAACAGACTGGTGCAAACCGTCAACACCCAGCTTTCCCACAACCACAATTTTTGGGAGTCCTTCTCCCCCGACAATGAAGTGCTCGACAGTCCCTCCAACTATATCTGGGATACCATTATGGCCAAAATGCTGATAGACCATTATTTGGGGAGAGATGATCCACAAAAGGAAAAAAAGCCGCAAGGCGGCCCGTACATTGACGAAAATCCGACTGGTAAAAAATAACCTGAAATCCCGTCCCGTAAACAAAATCAACAAGACATGACAATTGATAAATCATACAAATTCAACCTGCTGGCCTGCCTGTTCCTGGTGGTGGCAGTCGCCCCCTCATTTTGCCAGGAATATAAAGTCACCATCAGCGACAACCTCCAGGTAAACCGAATCAATGATATCTCATTACCAGAACCTGTCCCCCTTTTTTCGGTGATGTTGGGTGACCAAAAACTACTTTCCGATCAAGCACAGCCAAAAGATGGAAAGTACTCGCTGAGAGACAGACTGGAAATCGGTATAGACAGCCTTCAAGGTGACAAGGGATATTGGAAAGCCGATATCACTTTCCGGAACATCACTGCTGATACCCTGGAATTGCACAATGTGATCCCCTTTGGGGGACTGGAGGGACAAACCTACATTACCGGAAAAGGGAATCATGGATTGTCCAGGACCCATTTGTTTCGGCCAGGCTATGAGCCGGTAAACGTCATCGTTCCGGATAATGCCTGGGAAATGGGCTATGCGTCTATGCAGGCACAGGCAGGTGAAAACAGCCACGCGGCATTGGTGCGCAGGGTGGCGGTGGAAGGCGCGCAACGGCGCCGGTTTGAAACCATTCTGCCCCCTGAGGGAGAAGTAACCTACAGATTGTACCTTGAAAATTTTAACGGCGAATGGCAGGAAGGTCTCCGAACGATTTTTCAGAAGCGGTACCTTTTTGATGTTGAGGAATTTGACAATAGCCTTTACGAACGGGAAGACCTCCAGTGGATGAAACATGCCTATGCATGCCATTTGGTCATGGCCTGGGACAAAGATTTCTATGATCCAGAACATCAAAGGTATACCTATATGGATTTTATCAAAAGAAACCAAAAGTGGTTTGGGGGCGATGATATCTTAGGCATATGGCCCACCTGGCCCACTTTGGGCCTGGACCAGCGGAACCAATGGGACTATTTCAGAGACCTGCCCGGCGGGCTGGAGCAACTGGCGGCCATTTCCAAGCAACTCAACGTGGAGGGGACACGCTTCTTTATATGCTACAATCCCTGGGATGAAAGCACCCGGGATGAAGGCCATCTGGATGGCATGGAAGACCTGATCCGGCAAACCGGGGCTGATGGGGTGGTATTGGATACACAGGGAAGCTCCAGCAAAGAGCTGCAAGATGCTGCCGACCGGGCCAGGAAAGGCGTGGTCATGTACAGCGAGGGCATGGCCGTGCCGAAAGACATGCAGGGCATTGTTTCAGGCCGGGTACACAATGCCCTCTATTATCCTCCCCTGCTGAACCTCAACAAGTTCATCAAACCTGATTTTGCCATATTCAGGGTAGCAGAACTGGCGTTTGACCGCATCCGCAGGGAATATGCCCTGTCGTTTTTTAATGGTTACGGTACGGAATTGAACATCTTTAGGCCCGGAAGACCCGAATGGGTGGAAGAAGATTACCGGTTCTTTGGCCAGACATTGCGGATATTAAGGGAAAATCCCGAAAATTTTACCGGACAGGATTATTTGCCCCTATTGGAAACAGAGGCCGATCAAGTCTATGTCAATTATTGGCCGGATGAAGAAAAGTCCATATATACCATTTTCTCCATCCGACCAGAGGGATATCAGGGAAAGCTCTTTTCCGTGAAGCCTGAGAAAGACAGGCACTTTATCGATCTCTGGAACCATGAAGAATTGGAGCCTGAAGAAGCCGATGGGCAGTACTACCTCACGGCGGACCTGGCCTCATTTGATAAAAAGTGGTTGGGAACCAACAATGAAGGGGCTGTGGGGGCCATCGCCCATTTACCCAGGCTGCTTCAAGCCAGTTTGGAGGAAGCCAACATTATGGTTTCCGCTGCTAAAGGCACACAGATCAGAATCTGGCAAAACCATCCCGGCTACGACAAGCGACCACTTGAGCTGGAGCCTGGAAGCCACCAAATCAATATTTTTGAACATTTTAATAACTATGAAGGCAAATATGTGATCCAGTTGTTTGATGGGGACCGTCTTTTGGATGAACGTATCCTGCACATGGAATACGGTCAGCCCAGACCCATAAGTTTCATACGCAACACCGGTTCCAAAATACCTGTCCGGGACAACAAAGAGATGGTGACTATACCGGCGGGAAAATTCACCATGAAAGTCACCCAAGGTGACCAGTTCATCCCCTACCCGACCGAGGGCTACCCCAAAGAAGTACAGGTTGATGCCTTCAAAATGGACAAACATCCGGTCACCAACCAGGAATTCAAAGCTTTTTTGGATGACAGTGACTATGAACCCAAAGACAATGTCAATTTTCTCAAGCATTGGGATGGAGGAAAGATACCCGCCGGGAAGGAAAACCACCCTGTGGTCTATGTGGGCTGGGAAGATGCGCAGGCCTATGCTGAGTGGGCAGGCAAGAGATTACCCACAGAAGCTGAATGGCAATATGCAGCCGCTACCGGAGACGGCAGGGATTGGCCCTGGGACAAAGACCAGACCGTCACCAAAAAACTGGAACGCATCACCAATACCCTCACGGTGGAGCATTTAGAGGGCATAGATCCCGACAAAGCCAACCTCGGCAACAACGAACCTGACCCGGTGGGCAGTTATCCGGCAGGTGCCAATCCTTTTGGATTGGAGGATTTGGTGGGATCTGTATGGCAGCTTACCGCTGACCAATACGATAACGGCACCAACCGCTTCATCATCCTAAAAGGTGGCAGCTACTTCAAACCTTCATCCAGTTGGTGGTACGTGCAGGGTGGTCCAAGAGAGACCCACTATCGTCAAATGCTGCTCCGCATCAGCCCCGGCTTTGAAAGAAACGGAACAGTGGGGTTCAGGTGTGTGGCTGAGTAGCGTGAAGTATTAGGCGGGAGTATCAGGGAATAGGGAACAGGGAATAGGACGGAACCTCCTGTTCTCTTTTCCCTATTCACTTTTAACGGAATATTCAGGAAACGGGGAACGGAGAACAGGGAATAGGAAATCGAACGCAAACTCTCCATTGCCCGGAACAAAGGATTTTCCCGAAATTTATTAGGCCTATCACAAATGGAATTGCTATATTGGTCAGTCGTAACTATCATTATCAACCCTAACGATTTTTCATTGTATGCTGACCGACTTACATAAAAAACAGATTGAGGAACAAGGGATGTCACCCGCTACCATAGAAGAGCAGATCCGTAATTTTGAGCAGGGATTTCCTTATCTGAATATTTATGCTGCTGCCACTCCGGGCGACGGCATCATGGTGCTGGATGAAAAGGAACTGGAACGTTTTCTTGATACCTATCAAAAATATTCCAAAGGAAAGGTTATCTTCAAATTTGTCCCTGCCAGCGGTGCAGCCAGCAGGATGTTCAAGGACCTTTATGCCTTTTTGGACAATGACACTGCCTCTCTGGATGCCGACCCCATTACCAAACAATTCATTGACAACCTGTCTTCCTTTGCATTTTATGAGGACCTTGACAATAGCCTCAAAGCTTCCGGAAGCAGCATTGAAAAAGCATTGGCAACCAAAGATTACAAGCTGATCATCCGGCATTTGCTGGAGGACGAGGGCTTGGGGTATGGCAGCCTGCCCAAAGGACTGTTGAAATTTCACCGTTATGATGAAGGCAGCCGCACGCCCGTTGAAGAACATTTTGTCGAAGGTGCCCAATATGGGCTGGGAAAAGGGAATACGGTCCGGCTACATTTTACAGTATCTCCGGAGCATCAGGAGAAGTTTGAGGAAAAGATCGCCGACATCCAGCCCGCTATGGAAGCCCGGTTCAATGTAAATTTCGAAGTGACTTTTTCTCAACAGAAAAAGACCACAGATACCATAGCGGTCAATATGGACAATATGCCATTTACGGAAGAAAACGGCGAGATCCTGTTTCGGCCCGCCGGACATGGTGCTTTGCTGGAGAATCTTAACGACATTGACGCGGACCTTGTGTTTATCAAAAATATTGACAACGTGGTTCCCGATAGGTTAAAAGGATCCACTGAAACCTTCAAAAAAGCCATTGGCGGCATTTTATTAGATGCCCAGGATCGTGTGTTTTCGGTTTTGGAAAAGCTGGAAGCCGATGCTGACGAAGCGCTTATCATAGAATCCGAAGGGGTTTATACGCAGATTTTAGGGGCCAAGCTCCCTGATTTTTATCACAAATACAACCTTGCCGAAAAGGCGGCCTATCTAAAAAAGAAACTGAACAGGCCCATCAGGGTTTGTGGCATGGTGGAAAACACCGGCGAACCCGGTGGCGGTCCTTTTTGGGTAAAAGAAGCCGATGGTTCTCTTTCCCTGCAAATCGGTGAAACCGCCCAATTGAACCTGGATGACCCTCATCAGCAAGGGATTTTCCAGTCATCCTCCCATTTTAACCCTACCGATCTCGTATGCAGCGTGAAAGATTATAAGGGCAAAAAATTCAATCTCCTTGAGTACCGCAACCCTAAAACAGGATTCATCACCCAAAAGTCCAAAAACGGTAAAGACCTTAAAGCCCAGGAATTACCAGGTCTTTGGAATGGTTCTATGGACAATTGGAATTCCATATTCGTAGAAGTGCCATTGATCACCTTCAACCCTGTCAAAACCATTAATGACCTTCTGCGGGATGTGCACCAATAAGAACAGAAATCGTTAGCATGCCGCGGAAAGGTAATTTTACAGCTGGCTTTTATTTAAAGATCTTCATCATTAGACAAACCATATTCATGTTTCTCAAATCAATTATACTGAACCTGCTTGTGTTGTGGTTTTTTTTAGCCCCTTTTGCGGATGTCTGCGCCCAGATAGGCGTGGGTGCCAAAGCCCCAAAGGGGGCGGAGATGCTGTTTGATGGCTCCAAAAAAATGCTCCATAGAAAATGGACTTATTGGGAGGGGCCGAGATTGGCGGCTTCTCTTCCCATTAAATGGGAAATCGTGAATGACCCAGTGGACAAGGGAAGTGCTGTAATTGCCAATGACCCCGCAGCAGCAGATGGCAAGTATGGAGCGGCGGACATTGTCACCAAGCAGCAATTCACGGATTTCCGGCTGCACGTGGAGTTTTTGATTCAGAATGAAGGCGGGAACAGTGGGGTTTATTTGCAAAACAGGTACGAGATCCAGATATTGGACGGGGACAGCACGGCCCATGGCATGGCTGCCATCATCAATGAAAAGGCAGCCCCCTATCATCCTTACAACGGCTTGGGCGCATGGAATGCGTACGACATCCAATTCAGGGCGGCAAGATTTAATGAAGCAGGCAAACTTTCTGAAAAAGCCATGGTGACCATCTATTTTAATGGAGAAAAAATCCACGAAAACGAATCCATTCAGCAGGTTTGGGGAGGTGCCAACTCCGGCATGGATGGCGGCAATGATGGCGGCAAGGGCATCACCGACCGTCCCGGCGGCATCAAATTGCAGGCGGAGGGACATGATGTGTTGTTCAGAAACATCTGGATACAACGGCTGAAATTGGATGAACCGGACACTGATTTTTAAAGCCGGAGCAAAAGACATCCGTTACCCACCTGTCTACGGGCTCCGGCGATAAGGGGAACGACATTTCATTGGCAGTGTTTTTGATACCCATGAGGTAAAAACGGAACTACCATGAATTTTAAACGTATTTTCGGACCATTGCTGACTTTAGCGGGAATTTTCGGACTGATTTATGGCGCCTACCTTTTTCTAAACCCGGAATCAGCTGACTGGAAAACCATTTTGGTTCTTCTTGTGCTCGGTTTCGTTTTCTTCGGTTCCGGCTTAGGCCTGCTAAAAACAACTAAAGACAAACACTGATCCAGCGGACCCGTACATGGAGGCTATTTTTTTTAGGGTCGTCACCACTATTTTTTTAATACGATCGACAAAAGGTATAAAGTTTGTTGAAATAAGGATGCGATATCGCATGAAACAAAACCAACTACCGATGAAACCGATAACTAATAGCCCTTTACGCTACCCGTGGATGATCATTTTTTTCCTTTTTTATTCTTCAAGCGTTCCCATCCCGGGATTCGCCCAGGTGAAAGTGGAAAATGAAATCGTCGAAGAAAACATCGACAGCGAAGAATCTGTCTTTTCCGTCATAAAAGTGATAGGGGGATTGGAGCACCCCTGGGGAGTGACTTGGCTGCCCGATGGCAGCATGGTCGTCACAGAAAGACCGGGAAAAATGTACCTTATTCACGAAGATGAGGTCCAAGAACTCAAAGGCCTTCCCAAAATCGATACGGATGAGGACCAGCTTACCGCGCCCCAAGGCGGCAACCAGGGAGGGTTGCTGGATGTGGTCGCTCACCCCGAATACGCTTTCAATGGCTGGATTTATTTTACCTACTCCAGTCCGGGCGATGATGATTCCGTTATTGGAGACGATGAACATGGGACTGGAACCACGTTGGCCAGGGCAAAGATTTCCTCTGACCGTAAAAAGCTGGAAGAAGTTGAAACCATTTACGCCCAGGTACCGAGGACAGATCCTGGCAGGCATTATGGGTCACGGATTCTATTTCCAGGGGATGGAACGGTTATTTTTTCTATTGGAGACAGAGGACAACGGTGGGGCTCCCAAGATCTCACCGATCCAGCCGGATCCATGATAAGACTGAATGAGAACGGAGGTGCGGTGGAAGACAACCCATTCGTGGGGATGGCCCCCGGCAACCTGAGACCTGAAATCTTTTCATTTGGGCACCGCAACAACCAGGGCATAGCCATGGATCCCGCTACCGGAGTAATCTGGTCCACAGAACATGGCCCAAATGGAGGCGACCTGCTCCACAAAATCGAAAAAGGAAATAACTATGGCTGGCCCCAGGTGGCTTTTGGCAGGGAATACAGCACGGAGGAAAAAATCGGTATCGGCAGAGAAGCACCCGGGGTGACCGCTCCCAAATATGTCTGGGAAGACAACATGGCCCCTTCAGGACTCACTTTTTATCAAAACGGGCCTATCAGTGCATGGAACGGCCATTTGTTTGCCGGCTCGCTCTATCAGAAACAGCTTTTCAGGATGGTGATTGAAAACGATGAAGTGATTCATGTGGAAGAACTGCTCAAAGACAAAATCGGAAGGATAAGAGATGTAAGACAAGGTCCTGACGGGGACTTATACCTGTTGACCGATGAAGAGGACGGCGGTTTATACCGGCTGACCCAAAACCTTGCCGAATAAACGGCGATATTATTTATTTATGTGCAAAAAACGGGCCCATGTCCCCCTTCCAATATTCATTGGGGATGACACGCTCGCTTAAATGCGGACACCTTCATCAATAAAAAAGCCATGAAACAGTGTTCCATAGCTTTAGTCAATTAACAATAAACCCAAAATAACCTGCTGTAGGAGAAGGATTCGAACCTCCACGGGGCAGTTAGGCGAAACACGAGCTCCATGTTTGCTTTATGCTGTGATCCCCACCCCCGAGACAGGAGGGCATGTATGCCAATTTCATCACCCTACAGTATAAAAGACCATTTGTCTTTGTTTAATATTTCAAAGTTAATACAACAAGGGTAAAAATAAAAATATAGCAATGATTTTAAATAATTTTTACATTATTTTTAATAAATTGTGTTTTTATTGATTTTATCAACAAAACACAACCTCACTGTGTTTCCAAAATTGAGAATTCGCTAACAATACTATCGGTTGGCTGTTTAAAAAGAGCCTTTATCAAGGAGAAAACCTTAAATATACCCCAGATGAAGCATATGGGGGAAAACCTTAACTCCCCGGAACCATGCAGGGTCCAAAACTACAGCCATCGCGGCTATACTACTCCGCAATGGGCAATAAAGTCCGAAAGGCAAAGGTTACCTGAAAGATCATTTAAAAAAATCCTGCAAACCGGCATAGTGCCATCATTTGCAGGATTTGATGAGCGTCAAGCCCGGAATCCTTTTAAGCAGCGTTTCTCGCCGCATTGATGATTCCGAACATGGTCCTTAAGATCAATTTTTGAAGGGCGGCATCTTCTTTACCTTTCTCCAGTATGGTTTGTATTGCATACTGCTGGATGGTGATCAGGGGCAACACAATCTTTTCACGGATCGCTATGGATTCCTTACTCAATTGGTTGTCATCCAACAGGTTCTCCATATTTGAGACCTTTAGAATGTTTTTCAATGACCTTTGGTACTCACCGTACATCAATTCCCAAAATCCACCAAAGGTATCATTATCCTTCAGGTAAGCCGTGGCAGGATAAAAAGATTTTGCCAGGGATTGCATGGAATTTCCGAGTAGAGACCTGAAGAAAAGGGAGTCATTGTACAGTTTTTTCACCTCTTCCAACTTTCCCCTTTTTTCCATTTCTTCTATGGCTTTACCTACGCCAAAGAAACCAGGGATATTCTGTTTCATCTGTGCCCATGCACCCACAAAAGGGATGGCGCGGAGGTCCTCAAATTTCATGCTTCCCCCCTTGCTTCTTTTCACGGGTCTGGAACCTATATTGGTCATCCCAAAAAACTTCAAGGGCGTCACGTTTTCAAGATAAGGGACAAACTGCGGATGGTTTTTCAGTTCTTTATAAGCCTGATAGCTGTACTCCGCCATTTCTTCGATCAGTTCCTTTTGTTTGTCAGTGAGGCTGTTTTCGCTTGAAGGATAGAGGTGGCTTTCCATACCGGCACTGAGCAGTTGTTCCAGGTTATAGGTGCAGCTTACCTGCTTGCCATAATTGGCACTTATTGTCTGTCCCTGAATGGTTATCTGTATCTCTCTGTTTTCCACATTTGGGCCCAGAGAGGCATAGAAATTATGGGTATTACCACCCCCTCTCGCCGGAGGCCCTCCTCTTCCATCGAAAAACACCACATCTATGCCTTCAGTCCTTGCCACTTTGGTCAGTTCCTCTTTGGCCCTCAGGATGGACCAATTTGCCCTGATATATCCTCCATCTTTGGTACCGTCTGAGAAGCCCAGCATAATCGTCTGTTTGTTATCCCGGTTTCTGAGATGTTCCCTATAAATACTGTTTTGATAGAGGCTTTTCATAATACCGGGCGCTGCTGCCAGGTCATCAATGGTTTCAAAAAGGGGCACAATATCCAAATGTAAACTGCCTCCTTTGCCCAACAGCAACCGGTTGAGCTGAAACACCTCCAAAATATGAAGGGCGGATTGGTTGTTTGAAATGATATATCTTTGACAGCCCGAGGGACCGTTTTTCTCCTGGATATAGCGGATTGCTTTGATACTATTCAGCATCTCTTGATGGAAATGGTCTTCAAAGGATTCAATCTGGGGCAATTTATCTGTGGAAAGAACTTTTTCAATTTTCTCAGACTCACCGGCTTCTTGGAATGCAGCCAGCCCCTTTTTTCCTTCCTGCTGAAGTATGAGTGTCTCCCAAAGATCATCATGTTTTCTGCTGTCCTGCCTGACATCCATGCTCGCAAAATGAAACCCAAAGACCCTCACTTTCAGGATAAATTCATCCAATATTTCCAAAAACAATCCCCCGTGCTCTTCTATAATACCTTTCCTGGCTTGGTAAAGTACATCCAGCAACTCTTCCTTAGTGTGAAAAACCTCACCATCGCCGCCAAAAAGGGTATTATAAATCAGTCTTTCAGCCTTGATCAGATGGGATTCAACGTTTTGGAATGTGAGTCTCCTTTTGACTTTTCTGATATCCCTATAGTAACACTTCAATATACTGTTTTGCAACTTGTCCGCCACCTTACGGGTAATATCATGAGTCACATAGGGATTGCCATCCCGATCCCCTCCAGGCCAGAAACCTATCTTCAGGAGGTTGGGATTTTCCCAATCATGGAGGGGCAAATCAAGTTGATTCAACATCCTTACCATGATTTCCGAAATGCTGGGATAAAACACGAATTCCAAAAACCAACAAAGGCTGACAGCCTCATCGTACGGTGTTGGTTTTTCCTTGTTGATAAAACCTGTCTTACCTAACTGTCTCAGCAACATATCGATAGCTCCAAGATCATTTTTACGGATGGCTGATTCCAGATCGGTAATGATTGCAAGCACATTCCCCGGATAAAACTGGGTAGGGTGTGCAGTAAGGGTAAGTCTCACAGAAAAGTTCTTAAGCTTGTCGATAAGGTCTTCCTTTTTATGGTCATTTTCTGCCCTGGAAATCATTGCCGTCATGCTGCCCTTTCCTTTAAGGTCATTTACTTTCTCATAGGCAGCATCTTCTATGGAGTCAAAAAGCACTACCTGCCTTTCGATATACTGAACCATTTTAAAAAGCAAATCATGCCTCTCTTTCTCTGATTTTTCAGCCATCAGCTCTTCGAAAAACTGATGGATGATTTCTTTTGGTGTTTTGTTTTTCTCAAAACCGCTTTGGCAAGCCCCTGTAAGAATCGGCAACAGAGTACCCGTCCTGTATATTTGGTCGAAGGGTAAATCCAAAAATAGACTGTTGTAAATGGTAAACCGCTTAGCTACTTCAGTCTCATATATATTTGTCATTGCTTGGTATATTTTTATTTGAAGTCCCAAATTACTCAAAAATGAGCAATTTTTCCCGGCTACGCATGAATCTCTGCGTATAATTTTGACGCCGTTGGAGAAAAGCTTCTCTATATTCTTAGCTATCAGTTTATTATTTAAAATAATACAATACATCTTGTCAATCTTTACCGATTGCCCAATAAGATCGAATATATTTTGTATTTTAGGCGCTCCATAGCCACCCTTTTAATTAATATCAGGATGTTAATAGCAGTTGTTTCGGGTTTCATTTTTGCCCTTTTGGTTCCGGCTTTAATGAATTATTTCAAGCAAAGGTCCACCCTTTGGGTCTCCCTACTGCCCTTGTCTTTATTCGCTTTTTTTCTATCCAAAATCCCTTATATAAAAACGGGGCCCATTCGGGAATCCTACCAATGGGTGCCCTCCCTCGGCATCAATCTTGATTTCAATCTTGACGGGCTTTCCCTGCTATTTTCCCTGTTGATCACCGGTATCGGTTCGTTGGTGTTTATCTACACGGCCGCTTATTTAAAAGGCCATGTCTATCTGGACCGTTTCTACGCCTACTTGTCCATGTTTATGGCATCCATGTTGGGACTGGTGCTTTCCGACAATATTTTCTCGCTGTTCATTTTCTGGGAACTTACCAGTATCAGTTCATTTTTCCTGATCGGGTTCAACAACGACAGCGGGGCTTCCAGGAAGTCCGCCCTTATCGCTTTGGGCATTACCGGTCTTGGCGGTCTTTTCCTGCTGGCCGGGATGATCACCCTGGGATACATTACAGAGGCCAACAAGATATCCTCCATGCTTTCGCTCGCCGAAGCCATTAAAGCACACGGGCTGTACCCGTTGCTCCTTTTTTTCGTTTTTGTAGCCGCCTTTACCAAATCAGCTCAGTTTCCGTTTCATTTTTGGTTACCTGGTGCCATGAAAGCCCCCACCCCGGTTTCCACCTACCTCCACTCCGCCACCATGGTAAAAGCGGGGGTGTACCTTTTGGCAAGGTTCACGCCGGTTTTAGGCGGCCATGAATGGTGGAACGGCACGCTGATAACCATAGGGGCCATTACCATGGTATATGCTGCTTTTCATGCGGTTTTTCGGTTGGATTTAAAAGGGATTTTAGCCTACTCCACCATAGCGGCGTTGGGCATTCTGGTATTTCTGATCGGACTGGGAACGGAAGCCGCGCTTTTAGCCGCAGGTGTTTATATTCTGGTACACGCCCTTTATAAAGCCACCCTCTTTTTGATCACCGGCATCATTGACCACGAAACAGGCACCCGCGATGTGTCCAGGCTGCGGGGGCTGAACAAGGTAATGCTGCCTGTGGGAGTAGCGGGGTTATTGGCAGCCCTTTCCAATGCCGGCGTCCCTCCTACTTTAGGTTTTATCGGCAAAGATCTTATTTATGAGGCTACCCTGGGAATAGGAGACTTAGGTTGGTTTCTCACCCTACTTGCTGTTGTCACCAACATAACCCTTCTCTTTGCAGGTTTTCTTGCAGGAATCAAACCTTTTGGCGGGCCACTCCCCCGGGAATTTGAGAAAATACACCTGCCCAGCCCGATCATGTATATCCCCCCTTTGATACTGGCAGGACTGGGTATTTTGTTCGGCTTCTTTCCGGGATTGATAGAACAGCGGCTTGTTTATCCCCTTGTCAGCAGTTTGACACAGGCTGTTCCTGAATTTCACTTGCAGTTATGGCACGGATTCAATACCGTTTTGGTGCTCAGCGTGGCCACCATTGCCTCGGGGATTGCCCTTTATCTGATCCTGAAGCCGTCAGAAAACCTGCTGGCAAAAACCGAGCGGTTTGAGGTGATTTCTCCCCAGCGGATAATCATAGGCCTTGCCGGTATCTTCCAAAAAGCCGGAAAGTACTGGACAAACTTTTTCCAGAACGGATACCTGAGGTATTACCTTATCACCATACTGGTATTCATTTCTGTTTTGCTGGCCTACAGGCTGTTATTTGGGGTTGAAATATATTTTGACACCTCATCCCTGACGGAAATAACGCTTTATGAAGCTACGGTCATATTCATTATGGCATCTGCCATCTTCTTTACGGTATTCTCCAAGTCGCGACTGGTGGCCGTGGTTTCGATGGGCGTGGTCGGGTATGCTTTCTGCCTGATATTTTTGTTTTATTCCGCCCCGGATCTTGCCATGACACAGTTTTCGATCGATACGCTGACGGTGATCCTGTTTGTGCTGGTGATTTACAACCTCCCCCGTTATCTAAAATTATCTGACACAAGGGACAGAATCAGAGATGGGTTGCTTTCGTTGATTTTCGGAATCCTGGTCAGCATCTTGACGCTGGAAGTTTTGAATGAATCCGTCATTAAAGATACCACGGCTTACTATGCCGAAAATGCTTATCTGCTGGGTAAAGGAAAAAACGTGGTCAATGTCATATTGGTGGACTTCCGGGGCTTCGATACCATGGTAGAAATCACTGTACTGGCCATTGCTGCTATAGGAGTTTTCAGCTTGTTAAAACTTCATTTAAAAAGTGTTGAAAAAGAATAATATATGAAGACAATAATTTTTAAAACAGCTTCCACTTACCTGCTACCGCTACTGCTGTTGTTTTCGGTATTTATTCTCCTGCGGGGACACTATCTTCCCGGAGGCGGGTTTGTGGGAGGGTTAATCGCTTCCATTGCCTTTGTCATCCACTCTTTTGCCAACGGCATTGAAAAAACCAAAAACATTGTCAAATTCCATCCCGGTTTCCTGATGCCCCTGGGCCTATCGCTGGCTCTGGCAGCCGGGGCCGCCCCTTTGTTTATCAGTGAACCGTTCATGACCGGACTCTGGTTTGACGATCCCCTTCCTGTCATAGGAATGGTGGGTACTGCGCTGTTCTTCGATACCGGTGTATTCCTGGTTGTGATCGGGGTTACCCTGACTATCATCTTTACTATTTCTGAAGGCTTATAAAAATGGAAATATTACTGGCCATCATTATTGGATTATTATATGCGGCAGGCATTTATATGATGCTCCGCCGAAGCCTGGTAAAACTGATCATCGGGCTGATTTTGCTGGGCAACGGGGCCAACCTCTTGATTTTTCTGCTGGGCAGAATAGCCAAGGGGACACCGCCGATCATCGGGGCTACGGAGAAGGTCCTGTCTGAAATATATGCCGATCCTGTTCCCCAAGCCCTTATCCTCACCGCTATTGTGATCAGCTTTGGATTACAGGCCTTTGCCATCATTCTGGTCAAACGTGCTTATAAAGTGGTGAAAACCGATGATTTAGATGAAATGAATGCAACCGACGAAGACTTATGAGTAACCCGTACATTGTTTTGCCTGTAATTTTCCAGCTTTTTATCGCTGTCATCCTGATGTTCTGCTGGACCCGCAAAAACCTGCAAAAACTGATCTCAGTGACCGGATCCCTGATCGCGTTGATCATCAGTGTCAGCTTATTTGCAAGCGTCAGGACAGGCGGTATACAGACCATGCAAGCGGGCAATTGGGAAGCTCCTTTTGGTATCAGTTTTGTGGCGGATACTTTCAGTGCGATGATGGTGGTACTGACAGCCATCTCAGGTCTGGCAGTATCCGTCTTCTCTGTAGGCAGCGTGCGAAACGCCAGAATAAAGTTCGGTTATTTCCCGATTTTACACCTACTCCTCATGGGGCTCAGCGGAGCCTTCCTGACAGGCGACATCTTCAACCTGTACGTATGGTTCGAAATCATCATCATTTCTTCCTTTGTCCTCATTACCATTGGAGGGGAAAAAGCCCAGCTGGAAGGTGCCATTAAATATGTAACCATGAACCTGTTGGCCTCAGTGATCTTTCTCACTGCCATCGCCATCCTTTATGGCTTGACGGGTAGCCTGAATATGGCCGATCTTTCTTTAAAAGTAAGTGAAATTGAAAACCGGGGCTTGGTCAATGTTACCGCCATACTGTTTCTCGTGGGCTTTGGCATAAAGTCAGCCGTCTTCCCCTTGTATTTTTGGCTTCCCGCCTCTTATCATACGCCTCCACCGGCAATTTCCGCCATCTTTGGGGGCTTGCTCACCAAGGTGGGGGTATATGCACTTTTAAGGGTTTTTACCCTGATATTCATACCTGATGCTTTTCTCTCCACATTGATTACCGTGATCGCTATCATGACCATCCTTACAGGGGGAATAGGGGCATTGGGTCAAAATAATATCAGAAAAATCTTCAGTTATCTGATCATTTGCCATATCGGTTATATGGTCGCCGGATTAGGTATATATACAGAAGTTGCCATCACCGGTGCCATCTTCTATTTGGTCCATGACATCATCGTCAAAACTAACTTGTTCATGGCAAGCGGGCTGATCTTTAAAATCAAAGGCACCTACAGCATGAGGTTACTGGGTGGGTTTTATAAACAATATCCAAAATTAAGCCTGTTAATGGCGGTACCTTTGTTTTCCCTGGTCGGCATCCCCCCGCTTTCAGGATTCTGGGGAAAGCTTCTTCTGGTTGAGGGAGGTATCGAAACCTCAAATTACTGGCTAATTAGCTTTATTATCCTCGGAAGTTTCCTTACCTTAATTATCATAGCCAGGTTGTGGGCCGAAGTATTCTGGAAAGAAGGCCCCGATCTTCCAAAAAAGAAGCATGTAAAATATTTTAATGAACTGAAACCCCTGAAAAAACAAGCCATGATCATTTCCATTGCCCTGCTTGGACTGGTTTCACTCGCCACCGGTTTTGGTGCAGAATGGGTGATCAGGGTCGCACAAACAGTTTCTTCAGAACTATTGGATTCCCGTAATTATATAGACGCGGTATTGGGGACATTATAAGAATTGACTACCATGATTAAGACCAGATTTCTAAGTAACCTTTTGCTCTCCTTCATTTGGCTGGCAGTCACGGGAGCTTTTACCTTTGAGAATTTTGTTTTTGGGTTCCTGCTAAGCTTTGTCCTTATGTGGCTGATTACAACCAACAGGAGAGAGGATAAATACTTCTATCGTGGACCCAAGCTGGTCGCTTTTATTTTCTTCTTCCTGTATGAATTGATAAAAGCCAATGTACAGGTGGCGTATGATGTGATTACGCCCAGATATTATATGAAACCGGGGATTATAAAAATACCCCTTACCGCCAAAAGCAACCTGGAAATCACCCTGTTGGCCAACCTGATTACCCTTACGCCCGGGACTTTGAGCCTGGATGTGTCGGATGACCGAAAAGTATTGTATGTACATGCCATGTATGTGAATGACAAAGAAACGTTTATTGCCAACATCAAGAACGGTTTTGAAAGGAAATTATTGGAAATATTAAGATGAGCCTATACGACTATTTATATTATGTGATATTGCCGGTTCTGGCCCTTTCCACGCTGATCATATTCGTCAGGTTCCTTAAAGGCCCCACTTTGTCCGACCGTGTGGTATCCCTGGATTTACTGCTAACCACCGGTATAGGGATCATTTCCATCTACAGTATCCACACGGACCAACCCACCTTCCTGGATATTGCCATGATCATGGCCCTGATTGCATTTCTGGGTACGGTGGCATTTTCTTATTACATGGAAAAAAGAGAAAAAAATGAATGAAATATTGATCATAGGACTAAGCTCCTTAGGAGCGCTTTTTATTCTTTTGGCAGCGATAGGAGTGGTAAGAATGCCGGATTTATACTTGAGGATATCGGTAACGACCAAGGCTGCCACCCTCGGTATAGGCCTGATTTTAGGAGCTGCAGCCTTTTATTTTCAGGACAGTGCCATTACTTCCAGAGTGCTTGCCATCATCCTCTTTATGCTGTTGACCGCTCCTGTCGGCGCCCATATGATTGGCCGGGCTTCTTATTTCACCGGCGTAAAACTTTGGAAAAATTCTAAATTTGATGATCTTAAGGGGAAATATGATCCTAAGACACATCAACTGTCAAGTGAAGATAAACCCATCAAATCCACAGACCATGAATAAGTTTCTTGCCGTTATGGCCGGCTTATTGCTGCTTGCATGCGGTAGCCCTGAGCAAAAGGAAGAACAAACCCAAAACAGTATGACCACTGACTATCAATTCCTACTTGGAACTTACAACGAAGAAAACAGGAAAGGCATCCACCTAGTGAACTTCGCACCGGACCAGGAAAAACTGGAGATATTGGCCACCGCACCGGAGCCTGACAATCCGTCCTTTGTCATCATGAACAAGACTCAAAACCTCGTTTTTTCCGTAGAAGAAACGGGAGGGGAACAGGGAGGTAAAGTCTCTTCATTTGCTTTAAAAGAAGGTAGGTTCGGTAAAATAAATTCTGTTTCTTCCCAGGGTGAACACCCCTGCTATGTCAGTATGGACCCTTCGGAAAAGTTTTTGGTGGCAGGAAATTATTCCTCGGGAAATTTTGCCGTGATCCCCGTAAGCCGGGAAGGCAGGTTATCCGATGCCGTACAGACCATCCAGCATCAAGGAAGCAGCGTAAACCCCAATAGACAAAAACAACCTCATGTCCATGCTGCTATATTCCATCCCCAGGATCACAGGCTGTTGATCGCAGATTTGGGCACTGATGAGGTAGTGGTTTACGATTTTGATTCCCAAAATGACAAGCCGGTGGCTGAAGAACCGTTTTATAGGCTGAAAGTAAGTCCTGGGGCCGGTCCCAGACATCTTGTTTTCAACTCCAAAGGAGACCGTCTTTATCTTGTCCATGAGATTACCGCTGAAATTGGTGTATATGGATACCTGGACGGAAAACTGGAGCACATAGCGACCCATAGCCTGCTTCAAGATGGATTTGAGGGGAAAGTAGGTGCAGCAGAGATAAGGATTACTGAAGATGACCGCTTTGTTTATGTATCCAATCGGGGCGAAGCCAATGAAATCATCGTTTTTCAAGCTCAAAATGATGGTGGGCTCACCCACATCCAAACCATTCCGTCCGGTGGGGAAGCTCCAAGAAATTTCAACCTGACGCCGGACGGAAAATACCTGCTGGCCGGCAATCAGAACAGCAGTAAGCTAGTGGTTTTCGAAAAAGATGATGATACCGGCAAACTGACGCCTACTGACATGACGTTGAATGTTAATAAACCCGTTTATATAAACTTCCTGAATTAAATCAAATTAACGACCCATCGGATTTCCAGTATTGGATTCTTTTCCTTAATATTGGAGCCGATTTCAAAACGGACGATAGTTTCTATTGCACGATTACAATGCAACATATGAATATGACAGAAACCAGTGCGCTGAAGTACGAAAGCATTCTGAACAGAAGGGAAACGGAAAAAGCCATTGACTTGATCAAAACCAATTTTCCGGTTTTGATGGCCAAGAGGCTTAATTTGTTTAAAGTATCCTGTCCTTTGGCCATTATTGACGGCACCGGAATCAACGATGACCTGAACGGTGTGGAAAGGCCTGTGGGATTCCCTATCAAGAACCAGGATGATGCCCGTGCCGTAGTGGTACAATCTCTCGCCAAATGGAAAAGATGGCAACTGGCTGAGTTGGAGGTAGCTCCGGGAGAAGGGATTTTTACAGATATGCGGGCGCTGCGTCCCGATGAGGACTATTCACCGCTGCATTCATTATATGTAGACCAGTGGGACTGGGAAAAGAGAATACCTGCCGAAGAACGCACCCTTTCATCCCTGAAAAATACTGTAAATGCCATCTATGACACTTACAAGGACATAGAAAAAATGGTGTATGATCAGTTCGAAGACATTACACCGGTCTTACCTGATGAAATTACTTTTATCCATTCAGAAGAATTGGTGCAACAATATCCGGATTTAAGTCCGAAAGAAAGGGAGTACGAAGCCTGCAAAGCCTATGGGGCCATATTCCTTATAGGTATAGGAAGTATCTTGAGCAACGGAGAAAAGCATGATGGACGTGCTCCCGATTATGACGACTGGTGCAGTGAGAATGAAGACGGGTTTAAGGGCCTGAACGGGGATATTCTGGTTTGGAATCCGGTTTTGGAAAATTGCTTCGAGCTTTCCTCCATGGGCATCAGGGTGGATGCGCCTACCCTGGAAAGGCAGCTGAAAATTGCCGGGGAAGAGAAAAGAAAAGAACTGTTTTTTCATAAAAAACTGTTACAAGGAGATCTCCCCGAAAGCATAGGAGGAGGGATAGGGCAATCCAGAACCTGCATGTTTTTGCTGAGAAAAAGGCATATAGGAGAGGTACAATCCGGTATATGGCCTAAAGAAGAAGTGGAAAAATGCCTTCAAGAAGGCATAAAACTGATGAAATAACTTCGGGCTTTTGAGATTATCCAAAAATATGCTCTTAAAGGGGCACCAAAAGGGCAAAAAAAACCGTTTTTTGCCCTTTTTTAGCTGAAAATGTATTTTAAGAAATCTTTAATTTTCAAAAAATAATTTTATCAATCACTTTTTTTTGTAAAAAGAATCCTTACCTTTACTTCCAATATTACAATCAATTTAATTACAATTATGAACACAGGAAAAGTTAAATTTTTTAATGAGTCCAAAGGATTCGGTTTTATTATTGATGATGAATCATCAAAAGAATATTTTGTGCATGTCTCTGGTCTAATCGACGAAATCAGAGAAGACGATGATGTATCCTTCGACCTCAAAGAAGGAAGAAAAGGTCTGAATGCGGTGAATGTGAAGGTAGTTAACGCATAACATAACATTGACATCAGTAATTGAAAGCAACCTTTAAAAGGTTGCTTTTTTGTTTTAACACCTTCCCATTTTTCTGTAAAATCAACCTTGAGTTTGCTCCTGACGAACAGGATTTTTTAAATCATTGTCGGCGGGGGTTGTCATCACGCCGTATTTTTGTCCTTGACATATTGGGAAGGAAGAGAGCCGTAGGTGGCCTTGAAATGCCTTGAAAAATACTTGGCGTTGTTGTACCCTACTTTATAGGCAATCTCGGAAACGGTAAACTGATGTTTTTCCAGCAGCTGGGCGGCACGCTGCAACCGGATCATTCTGATAAATTCCAAAGGACCGTTTCCTGTAAGTGAGCTTATCTTCTTGTAAAGGTGAACCCTGCTCATTCCCAATTCGCGGCTCAATTGCTCAACAGAAAACTCTGGGTTATCAATCTCTTTCTCTACGATAGCCACTGCATTCTGAATCAGTCTGTCATCCAATGATTCAAGCTCTTCCTCGCTGGTATCCACCGTAATCTTCTTCCGGTAATGCTTTTGCAATCTTTCCCTTTCCGACAATAAATTATGAATACTTGAAGCGAGAATTTCCAGATTGAAAGGTTTATGCATGTACAAATTACAGCCAGAGTCAATCCCCTGTAACTGATCTTCCTCTGAGGTTTTTGCGGTCAGCAATATTACCGGAATATGAGAAGTCTTGATATTGGTCTTGATCTGCTTGCAAAGCGTCGCCCCATCCATATGCGGCATCAAAAGGTCCGATATCACCAGATCGGGGATATAATGAAGCGCTATTTCCAAACCTTCTTTCCCATGAGAGGCTTGCAAAACATTGTATTCCCTTCTTAAGACTTCGCTCAGATACTGTCTGAGCTCTTCGTTATCTTCCACAATAAGGATACTTGGCTTTACGGTATTTTCGGGTGAATCACCCAAAGAAAACAATGACTCTTTGCCATTGTCCACGGCGTATTTTTCCCATACCAAGATGTTTTCATCTACCTTTAAGGGCAGCCGAACCTCAAAGACGCTTCCTTCACCCTTCTTGCTTTTAACTTCAATGGTACCTTTATGCAACTTCGTAAATTCCATGGCCAAGGACAGGCCGATACCGGTGCCTTGGTTGTTTTCTGATTCCATGGTGAAGTACCTATCAAATATTTTATCAATATGCTTATCATCAATCCCTATACCGTTATCCTCAAACCGGATGGCAAGCATTCCCTCTGCATTTCCACGTTGGGAAAATTCCAGCTCCACATGTATGCTTCCTCCATCCGGCGTAAACTTGAACGCGTTGGACAAGAAGTTGAACACAATCTTTTCCAGTTTATCGGGATCAAAAGTGGTGGAAATGGAACGGACGTTTGAGGAAAAAGAAAGATCGATGTTCTTTTTCTGTGAAATGCCCTGAAAGGATTTTACATTTTCTTCAACGAAAGCGATGATATCACCTTCTGACGGACTGAGTTTCAACCCTTCTTTTTCAATATTTTTGATGTCCAGGAGTTGGTTGATGAGTAACAACAGCCTTTTTGCATTTTTTTGAATAGTTTGATATTGGAATACTTCCGGAGAATCCGGTCTGTCCTGAAGCAATTTCTCCACGGGAGCCAGAATAAGGGTCAAGGGGGTCCTGAACTCATGGCTGACATTGGTAAAAAACCTGGTCTTCATTTTATCCAGTTCAGCAAGTCTCCTGCTTTCCTTCAACTCGTCCTGCCGTTTCAACCTCTCCCTTTCCCTGGCCACAAACCATCGCCAGGCCAAAATGAACAGGATGAAAAACAAAATAAAATAACCTACATAAGCCAAAGGCGTCTTCCAAAAGGGAGCTTTTATTTCAATCCTTAGACTGTATTCATCATTTCCCAAAATACCGTCAATATTAGTTGCCTTCACAACCAGTCTATAGTTCCCGGGATCCAGGTTGGTATAGGTCACCTTGAAAGGAGGTGTTTGCAACATTATCCATTCCTCATTGAAACCTTCCAGTTTATATAAGAACCTGCTTTTAGCAGGATTGAAATAATTAAGTGCTGAAAAAGAAACGGAGAAAATATTTTCATGATGCCTGAGTTGGATTTTCTCAGCTTGATTCAAGGAAGAGGAAAGGAGGGATCTTCCATTTATCTCTTCATGGACAGCCACCGGCTGGTTGAATAATTGAAATTCAGTAAACACCACCTTTGGCTCAGAGGTATTGAAATTAAACGCTTCAGGATCCAATACATTGAATCCGTTTGACCCTCCAAAATAAAAATTACCCTTTTTGGAAGCAAAGGCGGCGTTTTTATTGAAATAGGCGCTTTGCAACCCGTCTCCCTCATCAAAATGACCAAATTCCAGTTCAAAAACATCTCCCGTCCGGTCTACATTGGCATGGATTAAACCGCCCTGGGAACTTATCCAGAGATTGCCGTTTTTTTCTGCCAGCACCGAAATCAGGTATTCATTAGGCAGCCCCTTTGCTTTGTTAAAGCTGACAAAGCGGTCTTTCCTTCTATCATAGTAAGCCAAGCCCTTGCTTGTTGTCACCCAAATGATGCCTTCATGATCTTTGGCAAGTTCCGTGACATACTTTATACTAAGCCCTGAAACATCATCACTTTTACCGGAGAAAAACTTATGGAAGCCATTGTCTATATTGAATACATCAATACCATTGTTACCCCCAACCCAAATGTTGCCTTTTTCATCCTCCAAAAGTGCCGTGACGTACTTGTTGCTCAAAGGAAATTCCTCTCCATCCGCCGGAAAGTGGATGAATTTTTCAGTTGTCCGGTCATACAAGTGAAGGCCTTCCCTGAGCGTGCCTACCCATAATCTTCCCTTGCTGTCTTCAAAAATCTTCCAGATATTGTTATCCCTCAATGAACCGGGTTTTAACAAATCCGCCGTGAAATGTTTGAATGAATCCCCATCATATGCATAGAGGCCATTTTGGTAAGTCCCGATCCAAAGCATGCCATCCCTATCCATTTTCATATCTACGATTACCTCTCCGGGTTGGAGTCCCGGACCGGTGACAGGAAATACATCATGGGAAGTTTTGTTTACTGGATCGTACTTCCAAAGCCCCCCTCCATTGGAACCTATGTATAAATAACCGTTTTGATCCTCCTCAAAAGCATTCACATCATTGAAGGGTAAGGGGCTTGTTTGCTGCATATCCCTTCTTACCAGATCAAACCGGGAAATGCTGGAATGGTATAAATGAATCCCCTTTTTATGGGTACCTATCCAAATGACATCCTGTTCGTCTCTGTATAAGGCATACACCGCATTATGAGAGATACTTCTCGGCTCCTCCGGCTGGTGAAGAATATAGCTCACACTTTGATTATGCTTGTCTATCAGGTTGATCCCGCCGTGATCAGTGCCCACCCAAATCTTACCCTTTGGATATTCCATGATGCTTTGTATCAGCGGATTATTCAGCCTAAAAACAGAAGACGTGTCATTGATATACCGGATCGAAGACGTGGAAGTGGAAATATGCGCGAGACCTAACGCATAGTCCGGACAAAATATCCAGGCATCCCCGTCCTCATCCATAAATATCTCCAGTTGGTAGCTCAAGGCGGGATCCAGAAACTTATCCGCCTTGTAGCTTTTAACCGCGGTAAGGTTTTCCGAATCCAGCACATCCACAGCGCCGTTTTGATAAACCACCCAAAAATCGCCATCGGGAGCTTCATCGATATAGGAAACGTGGTTGTAACTTAAACTACCTTGGATGGAAGAATTCTGGGCAAAATAAGTGGCTTTCTTGTTGGACGGGTCATAAAGCGTCATTCCTTCAAATGGATGGACAAACCAATATCTGCCTTTGGAATCCTTAAAAACCATCTTTACCTGTTCACTTTTCAGCTGGTACTTCTGTGCCATACGCCCCAGACTTCTTTCAAATATTTCTTCTTCCTTGAGGTATACGTTAAAAATGCGGTTGAAATTTTTCAACCAAAGATTCCCCTCCGGCCCCTCATATATCCTGAAGATGGAGTTCTGGCTTAGAGCGGAAGAATCCGCATCATCACTCAAAAACGTGCGCATGGACGTGCCGTCATAGCGATTCAACCCATTTGCTGTGCCAAACCACATCAAACCGTCCTGGTCCTTAAAAATAGCCTGAACGTCGCCATTGGAAAGTGCCTTGTCCCCTTCCAGTTTTTTGAACAACATGCTCCCACTTTCCTGTCCGGCTGCGGGATCAACTGAGAAAAGGAAGGCAAAAACAAACAAACAAACCAGTTTATAATGCATTTTTAGGCTGATCGGATTCAGTATCAAATTTAAAAACATCTCTCTTACCTCCGCTATCTTTTTAAATAAAAAAAACAAAACACACTGATTATCAGTAAATATCACCGGCTTATCAATTCTTCAAAATCATCCCTGATATAAATGATGTTCCGCCCAAGCTCAATCCATCGTTTTTTTTCCAGCTGTTTGAGCAGCCGTGAAACCACTTCTCTTGATGTCCCCAGCTCGTTGGCGATTTCCTGATGAGTGATATGGAGTTCATTGGCTTTGACTTGCTTCATTTTGGTGACAATATAGCGCATCAGCCGTTCGTCCATTCTCTTGAATGCTACCGCGTCCAGGGTATGCAACATTTCCTGAAACCGGTGTTGGTAGGTCTGGGCCACGTAATTTTTCCACTGTTTATATTCGTCGGTCCATTTTTCATGCATTTGCACCGGAACAGCTAAAACAAGGGTCGGTTCTTCCGCAAGGGCCTTGATCTCACTGGTTTTTGAGGATGAGCAGCAGGTCAGGGAAAGCGCACAGGTATCTCCCGGCTCCAAATAATACAAAAACAGTTCTTTGCCATCTTCATCCATCCGGAGGATTTTGATGGCGCCCTCCAAAACGATGGGGACTGTTTTAATGAACTGACCGGGGGTCATGATGGATTGCCCCGGTTCTATTTTCATCAAAATGCCCTCTTTCGCGAGCGCTTCCAAAAGATGGTTATCCGTAAAAAAAGGCAGCTTTCTTTTTAATTCTTCCAATGCGATCATTACTTACTATATATAGTTTGTCCTCTCTGTTTATTGAAAATCTCCGTCTCTGCTGTATAGGTTTATCAATTTTCTTCCATCACACGCATCCCTTACCGGCCCTTTAATTGTCTCACCAGATTCTCTTTTTTTCTGGTTGAGACCTCTATCTCGGTTCCGTCCATCAGTACCAACGTGCCGCCTTTTCCCTTTCTGTACTGTTTCACTATATCCAAATTAACCAAATGGGAATTATGGACACGGAAAAACCCATAGTCCTTCAACTGTTCCTCAAATTCTTTCAGGGTTTTGGACACCGTTAGCTTTTGCCGGTTTTTCAGGAAGATGTGGGAATAATTCACGTCGGCCTGTAACCGGGTGATTTCATCGGCAAATATAAAAGTAAGCCCTTCATTTGAAGGCAGACAAACTCTTTTTCTTCCTATAAATCTATTTTGAAGATGAGTTAAAAGGGTGTCCATTTTTGCCGCCCGTAGTTCCATAGATGCTTTTTCTTCCAATTTACCCAACGTACGCAAGAGATCTTCCGCTTCTATCGGTTTGAGCAGATAATCCACCGCTGAAACTTTAAACGCTTCTACCGCATATTGGTTATGGGCTGTGGTAAACACGACATCAAAAGGTACAACCGGAAGGGAAAGCAACCAGTCAAATGCAGAAACAGCGCCCAGTTTGATATCCAGAAACACCACCTGTGGATTTTCGCGAAGCAAACTCTCGGCCTCTTTTACGCTTTCGGCCGAACCCAATAAGGTCACCGTGTCTTTGGCATAATGTTCCAATAATCTTTCAAACCGTAGCCGGCAATGTGCCTCATCATCTACCAGAATAGCCTTGATCATTTTTTCTAATTAGAAAGGTTTAATTCTACCTTGAAACCATGTTCCAAATCAATATGGCTGACACTGGCTTCTCTGGATTGGGTGATGTTCCACATGGCCAATCTGTCAGCGGTAAGGGACATCCCGCGGGATTGCCATCCCGGATGCTTTGTCTGTTTTATCCCGGCTTTTCTACCCACTCCATTGTCCTCCACCGAGCAGGAAATACCGTTTATCGTCTTATAAACCAATATCAGGATTTTACCAGGCCCTTCCATCCCAGACAGGCCATGCCAAATGCTGTTCTCCACATAAGGTTGAAGTAAAAGGGGCGGTACTTCGATCTGATCGGGGTCCAATCCTTCCTCTACCTTGATGTTGTAAGTAAACTTGTTGTTCAATCGTAAGGATTCCAATTGCATGTAAAGCTCCAACATCTGGAGGTCCTCACTCAGTCTGATGGCCTTTTCCCCACTTTTTTCGAGGATCATCCGCATTAACTTGGCAAACTTTCCCAGATAATAATCCGCTGTCATCGAATCATTTCTCAATATGAAATCACTTATGGAATTTAACGAATTAAAAATAAAGTGCGGGTCCAACTGTGCTTTTAGCCATTTCATCTCCGTTTCTGCCATATGCTGTTTCAAAGACGCCTCTTTTTCCCGTTCCTTGGCATCCCTCTTCTTCTTATACAACGCATAAGCCACCCAGGAAAAGAACAAAACACTTATGAAGCCTACCAAGAAAATATTCTTCTGCCATTGCTGCCTCCGGGTCTCTGCTTTCCCCACTTCCAATTCCTTTTCATGTTCGGCCTGTAGCAGAGCCGCTTTTTTTTCAAACCCGAACTGCACTTGTTGGCGCATCAGTTCTTTTCGCTTCGTATCGTTCATAATACTGTCGCTGATCTCCACATGGGATTTGTACCAGTATAATGCCTTCGCATAATCTCCCAGCCTTTCAAAAGACAGGCTGAGATCTCTGTACACATCCTCCAATACGCCCAGTGCGCCGGATTCGATCGCTGTATCTTTGCTTTTAAGCCTCCATTCCAACACAATTTGCGGCACCTCTGCGGGGGAAATGCCCAAAGCAGCAAGCTCGCCCGGGGACATTTCTTCCAACAAAGCCGCTATCTGAAGGTAATTTCTGCTCCTGTTTTGCAAATCATGGCTACCTTCATACAGGATTCTGGCTTTTTCAAAATGATCGAAAGCCTTGGCATAAAGTCCCTGTTTCCTGAAAACTTCCCCCATATTGGTATAATCGCTGGCCACCCGCCGGTCATTCCCTATAGCTTCATTGATTTCCAAGGCCTGAACAAAATAGGCCATTGCTTGGTCATGCTGCTCTTTCATATCATAAATCGCCCCCAGATTTCCCATGGCGTTGGCCATCCCCTGCCTGTTGTCCAAGGCAGTATAAACGGCGAGCGCCTCCAGATGGGAATTTAGCGCGTCATCCAGCTGGCCGATATTTTTATACACCAGTCCTATATTGGTGGCGAGGTTGCCTTTCACCACGCTGTCGTCTTCAGCGGCAAGTCTGGCAGCTTCCAAAAAGGTTTCCAAGGCTTTGGTATAATCCGCAAGCGCCAGGTATACCACTCCCATGTTGCTGTAATTGTAATATTGACCGGGGAGGTGGTTTAAATCCCTGAACAGCTGAATGGCTTCATCATGCTTTGCTATAGCCGTTGGAAAATCGGAAAGGTTATAATGGACCAATGCCAGGTTGCTCAATGCCCTGGCCATGCCCACGGGGTTTTTTGCAGCCCCATGGATTTCCAGGGATTTTTGATAAGCTTTCAAAGCCAAAGAGTCCTTTCCTTTAGCCCAGTAATTTGTTCCCAGATGACTGTAAGCTACGCCCAAAAACCGGTCATGAGCTAGATCACGAGCCAGGTCAAGGGCCTTTTCAGCATAAAGTACACCCGAATCCGGATTGATGGGATGGTAAGCATAGGCAATCTCGTTCAAAAGGGTGAGCTGAACAGTATCCCTCGCGGCGTTCCGGGAAGCCTCACCCAATAGGGAATCCAATTGGCTGCTTTGGGAGAAACCGAGCAATGGCGATAGCCATAACAACATTATCAATGATTTTTTCATCAGAATGACCTGGAGAAGCCCTTATTCTTCCGGATACTAAACAGTTACCTGCAATTAATAAATAATCCCCCACATTCAATCAATCTCCCTTTACTTTATTATATGTCTACTCTAATTTCAGAAATAATATTTTAAAAAAAGCAAAAAAATGAAAAGTTTTACAACCAACAAAAAAATTCTTACAGTAGCAATCGCCATAATTTGGGGATTTGTACTATCGCCACTGGAATCAAGGTCCCAAGCCTTCGATAAAGGGACAAAGGTGCTCAGCGCCGGAATAGGCATAGGCAGTTCTCTGGGCAGCTTTTCGTATTCTTCACAGCTACCTGCATTGAGTGTGCAGTATGAACAGGGCGTATGGGAAGTTGGCGGACCCGGGGTCATCAGCCTCGGAGGGTATCTGGGTTACAAAAGTTATAATTGGCGCCATGAATCAACCGGCTTCACCTCTTCTGCCAGTTGGAAATATACCATTGTAGGACTGAGAAGTGCTTATCATTATCAAGGGCTTGAAAATGACAACATCGATGTTTACGGCGGATTGATGCTGTCGGCAAACATCCTCAATTATACCTACAAGGACTCTACCGGTGGAAACATGAATTCAGGCAATTTCGGTAATACCACCGGGTTCACCTTGTATGTTGGGGGACGGTACTATTTTGCTCCCAATCTGGGAGTCTTTTCGGAGCTGGGCTATGGAGTCTCATACCTTAATCTCGGTTTGGTCCTGAAGCTTTAATTCTTCGTATTATTTTTTCGCACATCAGGGAATGGAGCGAAAACATGATTTCCGGTATGAAGTTCTTGCAATCCGCGAGAGGGGGGCAAGAGATGAAATGCATTCAATCTCTTACCCAAACCTCTCCTTCTTTTTTTGCAGTGACCGCGGTACCATAGAAAATGTGTTGCCCCATCCTCCTATTAAAAAGTCCGGTCTCCATCTTCCGGCGTGCCCGTATTGATTCAAATGGCCTGAAGACCATGGAAACTTTCCCCGGATAAGCCAACCTTTAAAAAAAGGACCGAAAACAAATGTTCACAGCTCTCCCTATACTATCTTGCGACAAAGCATGTCTGCAAAATACCTTTTATCATCCATAAAGACCTCTATGACTTCAAACCCGGCCTTTTCCACCAATTCACTTACGTCCGACACGCTGTATTTTTGGGAAATTTCGGTAAAAATGGGCTCTGCCATTTCAAAAGAGACTTCCATACCCAGTTGTTCGACGAACACCCGCTGTTCCTTCAAACTGACAAGGTGGCTTTTGCAGGTCCCTGTAACGGGATCATATACCGGCCAGTGCCTGAACGCATCCAGGTCAAAATCAGCACCCAACTCCCTATTGATCCTTTTCAATAAATTCAGGTTAAAAGCCTTTGTCACTCCGCCTTCATCATTATAGGCCCTCAAAATAACTGCCGGGTCTTTTTTCAAATCAAAACCCAGGAGTAACTGGTCACCGGACTCAAGTGAGGCAGAAATAGAGTCCAAAAGGGACTTGGTCTCATTCTCTGTATAATTGCCAACGTTGGAGCCAAGGAAGATCATCAAGCTGGGCTGATCGTTCCGCCATGCGTTCTTCTTTAAGGCCTCAAAATAATTTTCGGCGATAAGGCGAAAAGACAAATCCGGAAATTCTTTCTTCAAGGTCTCCGATAATAAATCCAAAACATTGGAAGAAATATCGTTGGGATAATAGGTAAAAGGGATATGCTGCTGATAGAGGTAAGAGAGCAGCAGCTTGCTTTTAAATCCGTCCCCAACCCCCAACTCTATTAAATTGAACTTTTGTCCCAAATCCACTATGGGTTTCAGGATTTTTTCCCGGTCGGTCTCTAAGATGCTGAATTCTGACCGGGTAAGATAATACTCGGGTATTTTCATGATCTGCTGAAAAAGCAGATCCCCATATTCATCATAGAAGTACCTGGAAGGGATATGTTTGGGATGTGCTGTCAAGCCTTTTGCCACGTCTTTTGCAAAAGCGGATTGATAGATATAGTCTGTCTTCATAAAAGTTGTAGGGATAAAATATTAGGATCTTGCAAGCCGGATTCCGGTAAACTGCCATCTTGATTCCGGACCAAAGAAATTGCGGTAACTGTACCGGGAATGACCTTCTGAGGTAGTCACAGATGCTCCCCTGAGCACCATCTGGTTTATCATAAATTTGCCATTGTATTCGCCGATGGCCCCTGAGGGCTTCTTGAATCCCGGATAAGGCAGATAGGCAGAATTTGTCCACTCCCATCGCTTACCCCAATCAAAATGATGGCAGGCGGCTTCCCACTCATATTCGGTGGGCAGACGATATCCGGACCACTCTGCAAAGGCCGCTGCTTCGTAAAAAGAAATATGTGCAACAGGTGCCGCTAAATCCAAATCCGTCATACCATCCAAGGTATAAACCCTGTAGGCTCCCTGCCCATCCGGTATCCAATACAAAGGGGCTTTGATTTGATTTGCGTTTATCCATGCCCATCCGTCGGAGTGCCAAAATTCACTTTTCCGGTATCCACCGGCTAAGATAAACTGCAGGTATTCACCATTCGTCACCAGCCTGGTGCTGATTTCGCAAGGATGCAAATATGTTCTGTGCCTCCCTAGTTCATTGTCAAAACAAAAACCGTCCCCTTCATAACCTATTTCATATAAACCCTCTTCGATTGGATGCCAACCCCCTTCTTTTTCTATGGGATATTCCCCAATGTCCAATATCCGGGGGTAGAGAGGGTTATGAAAGAGGTTATATTTCAGGTCTGTGAGCACCAGTTCCTGATGCTGTTGTTCATGACTTATGCCCAATTCGAGCAGCGGCCTGAACTCCTCGATATCGGAACGGCTCAGAAATTGCTGCATATGTGTGTCGACATGAGACCGGTAAGCCAGTACTTCATCAACGGTAGGCCGACTGATCAAGCCACGCTGGTCACGGGGCACCCGCTCTCCTACCTTATTGTAGTAACTATTGAACAAATAGTTAAATTGCGGGTGGAATTCTTTGTATCCGTTGTGGTATTTTTTAAGTAAAAAAGTCTCAAAAAACCAGGTAGTGTGGGCCAAATGCCATTTTACGGGACTGACTTCCACGGCTGCCTGAAGACCAAAATCCTCAATTTCCAGATTTTGGCACAATGCCAGGGTTTTTTCCCTTACCCCCTGAAATAGAAGACCCAATTGGGAAACGGTTGCTGGTTGAATAGCGGTTGATCGATCCATTTTAAAATGATTACATCTTTCCTATATGAATTAAGGCATCGCCTGCGTTGATTACAGGCTGGTTGTTAATACCAATTACAAAACCATTGACAGAGCTTTTTACCGGAACCTTAACTTGCCCGTAAGGATCTGTTATCCTGGCCATAACCTGACCTTTCCTCACCTCTTCTCCCTGGGATACATTGGGAGTGAATATACCCGATACTTTTGCCCGGGTCCAAGAACTCTCCCTTAATTTCATGGTCCTGCTTTCCGAAACTTCCCCATCAATCATGCCAAGATGCGTAAGCATTCTGCGTGTCCCGGCAATGCCTTCCGAAATAACCCTGTCGTCCAAACGCATCGATTCCCCTCCCTCATAAACGAGAATGTGTTTTTTCATTTTGTAGGCTTCCTTGCGGAAAGATTTGTCAATAGGAGGGGAATTGACCGTAAAATGCGCCCCAAAGGCCTCTGCAAGCCTCAATCCCTTTTTATCTCTGAAATCTACCCGCACTTGGGGAAAGTTGGAAAGCATACGCCCTCCTGTATGAAAATCTATACCATAATCTATCTGAGGGATGATCTGATGCGTCAGAATATAAGCTATCTGAGACGCCAGCGAACCCTTGTTGCTTCCCGGAAAACTCCTGTTGAGGTCCCTTCCGTCTGGAAAGGTTCTGGAATTACTGAGAAAACCGTATACATTTACCAGGGGAATAAAAATCAATGTCCCTTTGATGGGCACAAACAGCCCATCTTCCAGCATCTGTTTTACTGCAACTATCCCATTGATTTCATCCCCGTGAACACCACCGCTGATTAATACTGAGGGGCCCGGCAATTTGGCACTCCTTATAAATACCGGCAAATCAATGAGTGTATGGGTAGGTAACCTGGCAATGGCGATCTCCAGGTTAAGCGACTGGCCGGGTCTTATCCTGACACCATTGATGATCATTTCCCTCATAGTTAAAGAAAAAGGTTAGCTGTTTATCTGTTTGATGGGGAATTCGTTTTCTAATTGCCCAAATAATTTATTATTTCGCATAATATTAACTAATTATGAAGATACTAGAAAACGTTTCATTAAAGGAATACAATACTTTTGGAATAGACAAAAAGGCACATTTTTTCATACAGGCCAAGGAAATACAAGACATCCGGGAAGCCATCACCTGGTCCCGGACCCAAAAGCTCCCTCTGTTTGTTCTCGGCGGAGGAAGTAACGTGTTGTTCACGCATGACTTGGAAGCGGTGGTTTTAAAGGTGAACATCCAGGGGATTTCCATTAGCCGGGAATCCGGGGAACATGTCTGGCTTAAAGCAGGGGCCGGGGTCGTCTGGCAGGACCTTGTGGACCATGCTATAAAAAAAGGATGGTCAGGGATCGAAAACCTCTCGTGGATTCCCGGCACTGTAGGAGCCTCTCCCATGCAAAACATAGGTGCTTATGGTGTAGAGATCAGGGAAGTGTTTGATCACCTGACAGCCGTAAACAGGGAGACTTTACAAACAGAAACATTTGATAATGAAGCCTGTTGCTTTGGGTACAGGGAAAGCATTTTTAAAAACCATCTTAAAGACAAATACATCATCAGCTATGTGGTACTGAAACTTAACAAGCAACACCATTTCAATACCAGTTATGGGGATGTCCAAAAAACCCTGGAGGAACTCGGCTATGCGCCCGACATTCAATCCATCAGCGAAGCCGTCATTCGTATCCGACAAAAAAAACTCCCCGATCCCAAAGCGATCGGCAATGCTGGAAGTTTTTTCAAAAACCCAACCCTATCCCAAGAAACATTTGACCGGCTGAAGCGCAGGTTTCCTGATATACCTGGATATACTACAGCAAACGGAGTAAAAATCCCGGCGGCATGGCTCATAGATCAGGCCGGCTGGAAAGGCAAACGTTTTGGCCAAGCAGGCGTCCATCACCGTCAGCCACTGGTACTGGTGAATTTTGGGGCGGCTGAAGGAAAAGACATCCTGGACCTGAGCAAGATGATACAGGAAGACATCTCCCAAAAATTCGGCATTCACCTCGAGCGTGAAGTAAATGTGATTTAAATCAGTGGATCGTCTATGATGAGCCTTTTGCTGTATTTTTCAACGGAGATACCGAATTTTCTGAGAAATGTTATCCCCTCATCTTCAGTAAGACCTTTATATTCCGCATAGGAGTACATGTACATTACTTTATGAATCCCCATGGAATAAATGATCCTGGCGCAAGGCAGACATGGGGCGAGGGTCACATACAGGGTAGACCCCTCTACCGAAGCTTTATTTTTGACCGCATAAAGTATCGCGTTTTGCTCAGCATGTAAAGCCAGGGAGCAGCTACCCTTACTGTCCCGGCTACAGCCCGTTTCCGGAAATTCCTCATCACAGTTATGTGTACCGGAAGGAGGGCCGTTGTAACCAATTGAAATGATCCTGGTTTCCTTGGTGAGTACAGCGCCCACATGTTTTTTTATACAATGGGATCTTTTGGCCAAATTCACGGCCAGTTCCATAAATATGTCATCAAAATCCGGTCGGTCCATAGAAAAGCTAAATCGTAATATTCCCGGGTAAAAGTAGTATTAGTTATCCAATTTAAAAACCTTACCTGTTTCATTGAAAAATCAACTTTAATGCGGGAGTTTCATCTTTCTGAGAGATAAGCCCTTTTTTAGGTGAAAAATATAAAGGTACCGGTAGTTTATTAAAAACTATTACGTACTTTTGTATAAATTTAATTGCTTTTTAAAAACATGTTTTTGTATTTCGATGGTTAAAATAGTCCTCATAGATGATGATCCCATCAGCATTTTTGTAACAGAGAAGCTGATACACAAAAACGTCCGGATGCCTTGTAAGATCTTCAGCTTTGACAATGCACTGGATGCTTTGAGGGATATAAAGAATATAAAACCCCAGTATCTGTTTGTTGATCTGAATATGCCGGACATGTCCGGGTGGGATTTTTTGGAAAGGTTTTGTCCCAAAAACAGGGAACCGGAGATATATATACTGAGTAGCTCGATCGACCAGAGAGACATCAACAGGGCGAATCAGTATGACCAAGTAAAAAAATTTCTTTCCAAACCCCTTATCAAACATTATGTGAATATGATCTTTGGAGAAGAAAGACAGGCTTGAATTTTATTTTTAGCTCTTTCCTTTTATAAATGCTTCTTTTGTTTTATACTGTTGTCATCAAAAAAGCGGAAAGGCCATGGCAAAAGCGAATCCCGTCCTTATCAAAGCCCTTAAGAAAACTGTTCTAAAGCTAAAAAACGGAGCTTCTTACCAATGGGGCCACATGGGGGCCTGTAACTGCGGCAACCTTGCGCAGGAAATCAGCCAATTAAGTAAGGGGGATATCCACCGTTATGCCATGCAAGGCCACGGGGACTGGAGCGAACAACTGAGGGATTATTGTCCCACAAGCGGATACCCCATGGACCTGCTTATCTCCAAGCTCCTGGAAACAGGCCTGGACATTGATGATTTGAAGCATTTGGAAAGATTGTCCGATCCCTGCGTCCTGGCTTTGCTCCCCCTCGGGAAGAGGGGAAACGTCAAATACAATGACAGATCAGATGTTATTGCCTATCTGGAATGCTGGATAGACCTACTGGAGGAAGATTGGTCCAAAAATGCCTTTACAGGGCAACCCGTAGCCTCCGAAAAAATAAATGCTCCCTGCATATTGAGTTAATTAGTAATTTTTTATTAATTAGCGAAGACAAAGGTTAAATTAACAACTCACTAATTTTAGCTCCTATGATAGAGGACTTTGATGACGACTACGACGACGATCTGGATGATTTCGAAGACGAATTTGCCGATGAATTCAGTGATGAAATCTTTGACGAGGATGAAGATACGGGCCTTGAAGATGATGTTTTCAGGGATTTCGAGGAGGATGACTTCGAGGATTCCGATGAGTTTGACGAAGATGACTTCGAAGATGAGGGTGAAGAAGATGAGGACGACCGGGACTATTGAGGCCGTAAGCGCTTAACGCCCATTGCTCCTTATTTTAGCCTATGGCCGGCCTTTTAAAATACAACTCCTTCAATCAAAAAAGCAGTATTTCTTTCTTAAAGTTGTACTGCTTTTTTATTGGTCATTTTGCAAAAACAGCATTCTATATTATCTTGCGAAAAAATTTGATAAATAAAAAAACAAAAACATATGCTACTAGAAATTTTCAGTTCGCCAATAGCTTCAGGAGCCCAATTATTTTGGCTTATTGTTTGTATACTTGTCGGTTTAGGAGCTGGGATTTCTGCCATAGATTTCCGCAAGACAGTATTTAAAAAGGGTTCCAAAGAAGGTTGACGAAAACCTGAACATTTCATTCCCTTCTAAGTTTATATTGAGCCGGTTCTTAGCCGGCTTTTATTTTACGTTGCCCATCAGGGACCGGATGGGCTTTGACAGCAATAATAAAACGGCACCGGCCCCCATTGTAGTGTAAACAATGAGTGCATACCGGTCAGGCATCTGCTGCAACGCGTCTGCCGTTCCCCCGCTCGCCTCTCCGGCTATCCTTCCAGCCACTAGATTTCCTAACGCTATGGAAAAAAACCACATTCCCATCATCTGTCCGGCAAACTTTTTCGGGGCAAGCTTGGTGGTCAGACTGAGCCCCACCGGGCTAAGGCTCAGCTCACCAAATGTGTGAAACAGATACGTCACTACCAACCAAGTTGGGGCGGCCACTCCCCCACCGGCGGCTATTTTAGCTGCAAAATACATGATCAAAAACCCTATTCCAAGCAAGAGCAGGCCAATGGCAAATTTAAGGGGTGAACTGGGTTCCAGGTTTCTCCTTCCCAACCATACCCACATCGCTCCAAATAAAGGGGCAAATATGATGATAAAAATGCTGTTGATGGATTGAAAATAGCCCGTGGGTATCTCCCATCCAAACACATGACGGTTGGTAAACCTTTCCGCAAATAGGTTCAGAGAAGATCCTGCCTGTTCAAAGCCAGACCAGAAAATGGCGGAAAATGAAAACAAAATGGCAATCACCAGCACCTTCTTTTTTTCTTCTCCATTAAGTCCGCCAAAAAACAGGACATAGAGGAAAAACAACAACGCCACCAAAGCTATCACTGTGTTGGCTAAAGCCGCTACTGCGGAGGCATTGACGGAAAAAATGCCGAGAAAAAAAAGCAAGATGACCAATGCCACGACGGTCCCTACTCCTATGGTGACCCGGATAAGCCTTTTCCGCTTATCCTGTTCCTCCTTACCTCGGGGGACTGGAGCCTCACCTAAGCGGTCGAGGTATTTCCCCGTAAGCCGGTATTGTACCAGTCCCATCAACATGCCGAATCCCGCAAGACCGAACCCTAAATGCCAGTCATATACCGCTAAAGTGCTACAGGCTATGGGAGCCATAAAAGCACCGAGATTGATTCCCATATAGAAAATGGAAAAGCCAGCATCCCGCTTGGAACTGTTTTCCGGGTACAATTGCCCCACAATAGAACTGATGTTGGGTTTCAGCATGCCTGTACCGATCACGATCAATACCAGGCCGAGAAAAAACGTCTGCAAATCCAGACCGGTAGGTGCCGACCGCAGGTCGGCTTCTTTGACCAACCAACCGACCAAACCTGGCAAGGCCATGGTGAAATGGCCCAAGGTAATGATGATCCCGCCGTACCAAATCGATTTTTTGAGCCCCAGCAGCCTATCGGCCAACCATCCACCGGGAAGCGCCAGTAAATATACCGCCATACTATAAAGGCCATAAATTGCTCCTGAAGAGCGGTCATCAAACCCCAGCCCTCCCGCCGTTGCCGGGGCTGTCATGAAAAGTATCAGCAACGCCCGCATGCCATAGTAACTGAACCTTTCCCACATTTCCGTAAAAAAAAGCGTCATCAACCCCTTAGGGTGGCCGAACAACTCTGGGCCTTCCATTTCCATGATTTCTTCCGGGGCATTGCGTTTGCCCAAAAACTTATCATCTTTTTCCAATACCAGGCTTATTTATTTTGATGGATCCTTTAGCTTCCCTTAAAAAACCTAGAGCGCATGAGTATGAACGCTATACCTCATACAATTGCTCATATTGCAATGATACTACAATTATTTCTGTATTATTGCAAAAAAATCAATAAAGTAAGCATGAAATGGCCATGAGCGGTGGCGCTCAGTCTGACGAAAATGAATAAATTGGAAATGAAACCCCTTGCTTTTCGGAAGGCTATCAGGCCATTCCATATGACCATGTAAAACAAATTATAATTATATGAAAACAGGAGAAATACACACCGAAAAAGGCATCATGACCGTGGACTTTTATGAAAAAGATGCGCCTAACACTGTGGCCAACTTTGTCAAGCTTTCCAAAGAAGGGTTTTATGATGGACTGACTTTCCATCGGGTCATCCCAAACTTTGTGATTCAGGGCGGCTGCCCAATAGGCAACGGAGCGGGAGGACCCGGTTATACGATAGACTGCGAACTGGAAGGAGAAAACCAATACCACGACCGGGGGGTTCTGTCCATGGCTCACGCAGGCAGAAACACAGGAGGCTCGCAGTTTTTCATTTGCCATAACCGGACCAATACCCAACACCTGGACAGAAACCATACCTGTTTTGGAAAAGTCACCGATGGTTTGGAGGTCTTGGACCAGATCCGTCAGGGGGACAAAATCGAGAAAATCATTATCAATGATTAACGGAAACCCATCAGAATAAAGCCCCGGCAATAGTCGCCGTCATCAGACAGGCAAGCGTGGCGGCCAACAAAGCCCTCATCCCGAGCCTGGAGAGATTTCCCTGTTGACCGGGTGCGATACTTCCTATCCCTCCCACCTGGATGGCGATGGAGCTGAAATTGGAAAACCCACAAAGCGCATATGTAGCGATGATGATGGATTTTTCTGTCAACCCACCGGCTTCCTTCATTTCAGCCAATCCGAGATACGCTACAAATTCATTGATGACTGTCTTTTGGCCTAAAAGGGAGCCTACGGACAAAGTGTCTCCCCATTCGACCCCTATGACCCAGGCAAACACCCTGAAAATCTGCCCCAAAATATACTCCAAAGAAAGGCCTGAAAATTGCCCCTCGGTAGCCTTCGCTATTACGAGATTTATGCCGGTAGGATCTCCGATCACTTCTGACAATATATAGTTAATGGCCGCTATGACTGCGATAAAAGCCAATAGCATTGCCCCTACATTCAGCGCCAGTTTCAGCCCTTCTGAAGCCCCCCTGGCCATGGCGTCAATGAGGTTCACGTCCTGGATTTCCCCACTGATCTCCAGGTTTTCATTAATGGCGGACCTGTCTGTTTCCGGGATGATAATCTTTGACATGACAATGGCCGCCGGGGCATTCATTATGCTGGCGCCGAGCAGATAAGTGGCAAACCTGGTCTTCTGTACGGGGTCATCTCCTCCCAAAAAAGCCACATATCCCGCCAAAACACCCCCTGCTATGGTGGCCATCCCGCCAGTCATGAGGCACATCAGTTCGGACCGCGACATGGTGGGAATAAAAGGCCTGACCAAAAGAGGGGCTTCTGTCTGACCCAGGAAGATATTTCCCGCAGCCGAAAGGCTTTCTGCCCCCGAAAGCCGCATGGTCCTGGACATCACCCAAGCAATGGCATACACCACTTTCTGTAAGATCCCTAAATAGTAAAGGCCCGCGGATACCGTCGAAAAAAATATTATAGTGGGAAGTACCTGAAAAGCAAAAATAAATCCAAAAGAATTGGTGGCTAAGTCCCCAAAAAGGAAAACCGCCCCGTCTTGGGAAAACCCCAAAAACCTTACAAAGATGGCGCTTATGGCAGTAAAAACCCTGGCCACCACATCGACCTTGGTAATCAAAATACCGAACAATGCCTGCAAGGCCACACCTATTGCCACCAATCGCCAATCCACCTGCTTTCTGTTGGCTGAGAACAGGGTAGCCACCAACAGCAGCACCAAAATACCAAGCAGGCCTCTAAAGTACTCCATCTACAAGTTCAGGGTTAAATTTCAAGCTGCCTGATTTTTTGTATGTTCCAGGCCTCCAATAGTGGCAAAGGGTAGCCTATAAAAACAGCCCGGCAACTTCATACCGGGCTTTATTTTAGTTTCTGCGATTGATTTCATCCCTTAATCTGGCAGCCCTTTCATAATCCTCATTATTGATCGCTTTTTGGAGCATCTGATTAAGCTTTTCCAGGCTGAAATCTTTCAGCGAAGCATCGGAGGATTTTTTCTTTTCCCCCTGGCCGCTTGGCGGGGATTTGGGTCCGGCGGCCTCTTGTTCCCGCTTTTCATCCTCTTCCGTAAATTCAATAGCCGCCTCTGACATTACCGACTTGGCACAGTAGATGGGTGCATCGAACCTGACCGCGATGGCAATGGCGTCAGAAGGCCTGGCATCGATTTCAACTTTTTTAAAGGCCCCCTGGCAAACTATCTTTGCATAAAAAACGCCTTCCCTCATATCCGAAATAAGAACATGCTCGATGGTAAAATCAAAATTAGAGGAAAAAGATTTAAAGAGGTCATGGGTCATCGGCCTGTTTGGGATAATCTTCTCAATCTCAATCGCTATCGCCTGGGCTTCAAACATACCAATAACGATTGGCAACCTCCTTCTGCCTTCTAATTCACCCAAGACCAGCGTAAATGAACCAGACTGCGAATGGTTGGATGACAAACCTAATATTTCTAACTCAACAGTATTGTCCACGGGCTGTTATTTTATGGCTTTTATTGCTTCAGTTAACTTAGGCACCACTTCAAAAGCATCTCCTACAATTCCATAGTCCGCTGCCTTGAAGAAAGGCGCTTCCGAATCCTTGTTTATGACTACAATATACTTCGATGAATTGACACCTGCAAGATGCTGAATTGCTCCGGATATTCCAATGGCTATGTACAAAGTCGGTGAAATCTTCACCCCGGTCTGCCCCACATGTTCATGATGCGGTCTCCATCCCATATCGGAAACTGGCTTGGAACATCCAACCGCAGCTCCAAGGGACTTGGCAAGTTCTTCTAAAATCCCCCAGTTCTCCGGACCTTTTAGTCCTCTGCCACCTGACACCACTATATCGGCCTCGGGCAGTAAAACATCCCCTTCCGCCTTGTCGGTTCCTGTTATTTTGGCTGCAAAATCATTTTCAGGAATATCTACATCAAAAGGTTCAACATTGGGCGCTGCCCCATCGGTTTTGATTTCAACGGTATTCTTTTTAATCGCAAGTATTTTCCTTTCTGTTGTGATGGCTGTATCGGCAAAGGCCTTGCCGGTATAGATGCTCCTCCTGACTTTGAAACCATCAGAGGTATCCGGCAACGAGACCACGTTAGAAACCAAACCTGCTTCGAGCTTAACGGACAGCCGGGATGCAACAGCATCTCCCAGGGAAGATTTGGCCAACACCACTATCTGTGCCCCGGATTTTTCAAAGGCCTGTGCTACAACCGTCGCATGGGCCTGAATGATCCCCGCATTCAACCGTGGATCGGTTACATGGAATATCCTAGAAGCTCCTGCAGCACCCACAGCACTCCATTCACTTTCATTAACCGAACCCAAAGCAATGACTGCAACATCGCCCTCCCCCTGATTTTGAGCGAGTTGATGAGCATAAGATATCGCCTCCAGAGAAGATTTTTTGACTGTCCCCTCATCATGTTCTATATATACCAATATTGACATAACTTCTGTTTTATTTAGGTTAAACCCGGTTTAAAGTACTTTTGCCTCATTCTTAAGTAACTGCACCAATTCCTCCACCTTGTCTTTGTCTACTAATTTTACGGCGCCTTTAGCGGGAGGCAGCGCATATTCCCTGACATCGGTGTTGACCTCATCGGTGACAGGCTCCACGGTATTTAAAGGTTTGGTCCTTGCCGACATGATACCCCGCATATTAGGAATTTTCCACTCCGCTATGGGTTCCTGACAGCCTGCTATGAACGGCAAGGCCACTTCAATATATTCCTTACCTCCTTCTATCTCTCTTGCCATCTTACCCACATTGTTCTCAATGTCAAGTTTCATCACCGGTGAGATGGACGGAATTTCCAGCAATTCACCCACCATTCCGTGCACCATGCCCCCATTGAAATCAATGGATTCTCTTCCCATCATGATCAAATCATAATTCCCTTCTTTCGCATAATGGGCAATCTGCGAGGCCACAAAAAAAGCATCCTTTGGAAAAGCATTGATCCTAATGGCTTCATCGGCACCGATAGCAAGTGCCTTCCTCAAAGTGGGTTCGCTCTCCGCCTCCCCCACATTCAAAACAGTAATGCTGCCGCCACTCTGTTCTTTAAGTTCGACAGCTCTGGCCAACGCGTAATCATCGTAGGGGCCTATGATGAACTGCACGCCGGATTTATCCAGCTTGGTATTGTTATCCGTAAACTGAATCCTGGAAGTGGTATCAGGAACATGCGTTATACAAACAAGTATTTTCATAAACTTTTATTTCAATTTTTGCTAAATTAGTCAATTTAATGAATACACCTTTTATTTAAAAAAAAGACCATGAACAATATGGACCGAATCCGCGAACTTCTGCAATTTGCTGAAGAAGAACCGGAAAACCCGTTCAATATTTACGCCCTTGCTCTGGAATATCAAAATCAGGACAAAGAAAAGGCATCTTTTTATTTTAACAAACTATTGGAGGAACATAAAAATTATCTTCCCACCTATTATCATGCAGCAGCGTTTTATGCCTCGGAAGGCAATATATCTCTGGCAAACAAGCTCTACCTTGAAGGCCTTGCGTTGGCAAAAAGACAAAACAACCAGCATGCCAAAAAGGAACTTGACAACGCTTATCTCAACTTTCAGTTGGAAAACGAGTAAAATCCAAACCGTTATGCCGGGGAAATGACCTCTATACCTTTAATACCAATTTGCCCATTTGATTTCCGGATGCCATCTTTTCAAAGGCCTCCAAGGCATTTTCAAGGGGTCTGACACTGTCTATCTGTGGAACTATTTTTTTGCCGTTCACGAACAGAAGCATATCAGAAAAATCCTGATCACTGCCCATCGTTGATCCCTGTATCCTGATCTGGTTCCAAAAAACCTTCCTGGCATTGAGTTGGGAAGGGTTGCCCAAAGTAGCTCCGTAAAAAACGATGCTGCCCCCCGGCCTCACCACGTCCAGCAAATTTGAAAGGGTATCTCCCATCGCGCTGTCCACTATTAAATCAAAACCGCCACTCATATCCAAAGCTTGCTTTGGCCATGATGCCTCCTGATAGTCAAAACCCGCCTTCACTCCCATGGCAATGGCTTTATCGATTTTTGATTTTTCGCCGCTGTTCACATAGACTTCGGCACCCATAGCCACCGCAAACTGAACGGCCATCTGTGCCACGCCTCCGCCATATCCCGTGATCAACACTTTATCACCTTTTTTTACCTTTCCATGATACACCAGCGCCCGATAAGCCGTCAGTCCGGCCAGCGGCAAAGCAGCCGCTCTTTCAAAATCCAAATGCTCAGGCTTGGTATGCAATCTGTCGGCATCCACATGAAGGTACTCCGCAAAAGTCCCGTGGTCCGGCATGCCCAGAATTCTAAAATTGCGGTCCTGAACCCGGGAATTATTTCCCCAATGTATGGCCGGGTTAATGATGACCTCCTTCCCAATCCAGGAACTGTCAACTTCATTCCCCACAGCTATCACTACCCCTGCGCCATCCGATCCTAATACCACTGCATCTGTGAGATTAGGGTATTTTCCTTCCCTGCACCACTGGTCTCTATGATTCAAAGCGGCGGCATGAATCTTGATTTTTGCTTCGTTGACTCCCAAGGTAGGGAGATTCATGGCTGCCAAACGGATTTTATCGGGATGTTGGCTGTCCAATACGACTGCTTTCATAGGGGTTGGTATTTGGCAATTCACTTATGTTTATCAAATTCCTAAAAATACAACAAAGGCCCTGCCATATATTCCAGGACCGGTTTACAAAAGGTATTTTTCAAAAAGGAGCGGGACCTCCGCCTCCGATATCTCCCGAAAAAGGGTCATCATCATGCTCCGGACCATTGGCCTTGCTCCCTAGCCGGATCATGCCCCCGCCTTCAAAATCCTTACCTCCCGAAGTACTTGGAAACCGGCTGCCATAAAGGGCGTCTTGGGGCTGATAGGGAACGTTAAGATCCAAATCCGTAAACTTGGTATACTTACCGATAAATCTTAATTTGACGTTTTCAAGTGAACCGTTACGGTGTTTGGCGATGATGACTTCCCCCACCCCGGAAGTACTGTTGCCATCTTCATCTTCTGTGATACCATAATATTCCGGTCGATACAAAAACATCACGATATCCGCATCCTGTTCTATGGCACCGGACTCCCTCAGATCGGATAATTGGGGACGTTTGTCCCCTCCCCTGGTTTCCACCGCTCTGGAAAGCTGGGACAGCGCAATCACCGGCACATTGAGTTCTTTTGCTATTTTCTTCAGCGCTCTGGAAATACTGGATATTTCCTGTTCCCTGTTCCCTCCATTGCCCCCCTTGCTGTCACCCGACATGAGCTGCAAATAGTCGATCACAATAAGCTGCACGTCATTTTGAGCCTTTAGTCGCCGGCATTTTGCCCGTAGTTCCAATATGGACAAGGCCGGGGTATCATCCACATAAATGGGGGCAGAGGTAAGCTTTCCTGTTTTGTGGATAAGTTGTTGCCACTCATAATCCGCCAGGTTTCCTTTCTTTATTTTTTCCGAATCCAGTTCAGCCTCGGATGAGATCAACCTGTTCACCAACTGCACGGAAGACATTTCCAATGAAAAGATCGCCACTGGCCGGCTGTGGTCCACGGCCGCATTTCTCAACACGGAGAGCACAAATGCCGTCTTTCCCATGGCAGGTCGGGCAGCGATGATCACGAGGTCGGATTTCTGCCAGCCGGAAGTAACCCTATCCAGGGCAGTAAAACCACTGGGAACACCGGTCAGACCATCTTTTTGACCCTTTTTCCCCTCCAACTCGACAATGGCTTCCCTCATGATGGAACGCATGTCCACGTAATTCTTCTTGATATTGTTTTCGGAAATCTCGAAAAGAGACTGTTCCATTTTATCCAAGAGCTCAAACACATCGGTGGTGTCTTCAAATGCTTCCCTTTGGATTTCTGAAGCAATACGGATCATGTCACGCTTCATCGCCTGCTCGGTGATGATCCGGGCATGGTACTCCACGTTGGCGGCGGAAGACACCTTCGAGGTCAGTTCGGTAATATGATAGGCTCCACCTGCCAGCTCCAGCTTGCCGTTTTTTCTGAGTTGGTTGGTCACCGTGAGCAGGTCTATGGGCTCCCCTTCATTGAAAAGATCAAGGATGGCCTCATAAATATGCTTGTGGGCATCTTTGTAAAAGCTATCAGGGGATAGGATATCCACTACGGCAGTGAGTGCATCCTTCTCCAGCATCAAAGCCCCAAGAACCGCTTCCTCCAGGTCCACCGCTTGCGGAGGTAACTTCCCCAATGCCGAAGACTGCTCAATAAACCTCCTTCTGGTATTTCCTATCCTTTCTTTTTTATTAATGTTGCTTTCCGCCATATAAACAAATGTACTCGCTTTATGTCAAAGATTTTGAACAATTTATACACTTATTTATCCACATCTTTCTAACTATTACAATAACAAGGTCTTAACGCAATTTCGTATTAAGAACGAAAGAAAAAATAACTTTCATGGACAAGTTCTTATGCCCTTTTCAAATTGCACGCCACCGTCAGTGCCCTCAAAAGACGATATCATCAAGATACCTGAAAGGATCCAGGAACACATCCTACTTATCGTTCACTTCAACCTGGATTTATCCATCACTGTGCACCCATATCCGATGAAGCGGACGAGGCCATTATTTATTTAGACCTAAAAGCCGTATCTTTAAAAAAAATTATGCCTTATGGGTAAATACACCTCTTGGAGGGGTTTGAAAATGAAAACTTAAAGGTTTTTCCCAGGTTGTGAATCAATTGAGCAAGTACCTGGAATCAAGAACTTATCAAAACACTGATCTTTTGCTGATGAGTTCAGGGACATCCGACAATATGGAGACCTAATCCTGCTAAGCACAAAATAATTAAATAAACAATAATAATGAACTTGAATTTAAAGCATCCTCTGGCATTTTTTGACCTGGAGGCAACCGGCATTAATATTTCTACAGACCGGATAGTAGAAATATCCATCTTGAAAGTTTACCCAGATGGTAAGGAAGAAATCAAAACTTTGAAAATCAATCCTACCATACCCATTCCCAGAGAATCCTCTCTGATTCATGGGATTTATGATGAAGACGTAAAGGACTCCCCCACATTCAAAGAAGTAGCGAGAGAGCTTCACAGGTTTTTTGAAGGGGCGGATCTGGCGGGTTTTAATGTTTTAAAATATGATATTCCCTTATTGGTAGAAGAATTTCTGCGGTCAGGTATTGATTTTGACATTGAAAAAAGAAACCTGTTGGATGCCCAGAAGATTTTCCATATGATGGAAAAAAGGAACCTGACCGCCGCTTACAAGTTTTACTGTGGAAAAACCCTTGAAAATGCCCACAGTGCGGAAGCGGATACCCTGGCCACTTATGAAGTCTTTAAAGCACAGGTGGCGAAATATGAAGGAGAAGAGGTGGAGGACCTTCAGGGAAACAAAATGGGGATTATAGAAAATGACATGAAAAAGATCCATGCCCTGATCAATGAAAAGATGGTGGATCTGGCAGGAAGGTTTGTCTTCAATGACCAGGGCCAGGAATGCTTTAACTTCGGCAAGCTCAAAGGCAAGACCATAGAACAGGTTCTGAAAGAAGAGCCGGGGTATTACGACTGGATGATGAAAGGCGATTTCCCTCTGGATACCAAAAGAAAACTCACTCAAGTGAAGCTAAGAGGATTCAACAAATAACCTATCCCCGCTGGGGGGCTGGATATTTGGAAGGTTGGCGGCCTTGGGAAAAACCCATTCTGATTAAGCTCATAAGGAACCTCCTCTTTTTTGTCCAAATATTTGGGCGCATTCATCTCCTTTCCCCAGGTAATCGTCATTCCTGAAAGCAAGGCCATTCTCTGCCAAAGCTTTCCTCAACTTGGGCAGTGTGGATGGGCCCATCCCGTGCAACCGAATTATCTCCGCTTCCCTATATTCTGCCAATTTCTCCAGAGAATATATACCCATGTTTTCCAATGCCCTTCTTGCCGGAGCAGCAAGGAGCGATAGAAAGCCTTCTTTGGGCTTCCTTTCCTGCTCGCATGCCGGGCAGGTGGGGCAGTCACTGCTTTTGTAATACCTATGACCCTTAGGGCATGCTCTTAATGTTACCATAAGCGGATCATTTTAACCTGACCATGCATAACACGGTCTCATCATCCTCCAGATACCACTCCACACAATATCCCTCAGGGTCTATTTCAGGCCGGGCAATCAATTCATTAAATGCTTCGCCTATGCTCTCAATATCCTCTCTGTAGCCCTTTATCCTCAAACCGATATAATCACCGCTTCTTATCAGTTTTCTATCTCCGTCCGATTTTTCCACATGGTCCGTGTGGCGCACTTCAGCCCCCGCCCAGTAAACAATTTTACCCTTTTCCGGTCTCGACAATCCAAAATATTTTCTTTTACGGGAAAAAGGGATTTTTTGATGGAGGGCTTGATGGGCTTTCAAAATACCATCAGGAAAAGCATCGGCCTCTACACAAAACAGCTCGATGTCTTTATCTATTCTTATTTTTTCCATGGCAGTTGATATTTTAAGAACAAACTTAAAAAAATCGTCATCCAATAACGGTTGTACAATCCGACAATTTAACGGGGTAAACACGTCAAGCCGGTATTGAAAATTTCCCGATGCCCCATGCATAATTGACCAGGCCAGTGTCCTGTTAAGTATAAATTGACGGAAATCTCAACGATTAGTGGACAAAAAAATCGTGCTAATCCCCGAATCCTGTTGACCGGGTCCGAGGCAACCCCTGACTGCCGTCCTTTAGGCAGGTGTGGACATTTTACTAATTGCAGCGACCCGAAACCCGGCATTTCTCAGGACAGGCAAAATAAAAGCGGAGGTTAATCCGCTTCCTTAAGTTCCAAATTGTAATCCAAATCCCTTTCTAAGCCTTCATCTAAAGGCTGCATGTCCTCTCCCAGCATGGTAATGGACCGGTCATCATTGAGGACAAAATACCGGGGCTCATTCGTGCCGGGATTCAGCTGAAACAGGGTGGCATCCCTATCCCTGTCATAGCCGGAAATGATGGTATAATTCCCCTCCACCGCTTCCTCTGTATCACCGGCAGGAGTGTTTATGTAATTCATCACCAACCGGTAATCGGGTGTTACTTCGCTCGAGTCGTTTTCCAACCAAAGTTCCACCTGGATTTCGTCACAATCGATACAGGGAATGCCACCCTCATAAACGATCCATTCACTTCCCGTCACCTTTTCTTCCAAATTTTCCACCACTTCTTCTATAGCGGTGGTTGACTCTCTGTTTTCGGAAGGGCCACATGCATATAACCATCCCGCTATTATGATTAAAACCGTTTTTTTCATCTTTCATTTGTTTAGGTTAAAGTATAGATATTATGTCGGAAACCCGTTACCGGAGTCCTCACAACTGACCATCAGCGAGTGAATTTTTGCTGATTAAAAGGGATAATGGTTTAAATTTATACAAAAATAATACCTAAGTCGTATAAGCATGGAATCGGATAAAGGCACGTCTGACAATCGCAAAATCATACATATCGACATGGATGCTTTTTTTGCTTCTGTAGAGCAGTTGGATCATCCCGAGCTCCGTGGCAAACCTGTGGCGGTAGGCGGAAATAGAGAACGGGGTGTTGTGGCGGCAGCCAGCTATGAAGCCAGGCGGTTCGGTGTAAGGTCTGCCATGCCCGCTGCAATAGCTGCCCGAAAATGTCCTCATCTGATTTTCGTCAAGCCCAGGTTTGAACGTTATAAAGAAATTTCCCACCAAATCAGGCAGCTCTTTTTGGAATATACCGACCTTGTGGAGCCCCTTTCATTGGACGAAGCTTTTCTGGACGTCACAGAAAACAAATTGGGCAGGCCTTCTGCCAGTTTGCTGGCACGGGAAATACGGGAGAGGATCAAGAAAGAAACCGGCCTAAATGCTTCAGCGGGTATTTCCTATAACAAATTCCTGGCAAAAGTGGCCTCAGACCTAAACAAACCCAATGGCCAGGCTGTCATACCGCCGGATAAGGCAGAGGCTTTCCTGGAAAACCTCCCTATAGAGAAATTTTATGGCATAGGAAAAGTCACCGCCCAAAAGATGAAAGCATTGGGTATCCATAGCGGCTTTGACCTAAAGCAGTTTTCGCTGTCATTTCTGATCAGCAGATTTGGAAAATCAGGTTTGCATTACTTTGAAATCGTCCGGGGTATCCATCTCAGCGAAGTCAAACCTAACCGCGTCCGAAAATCCATTAGCGTGGAAAGAACTTTCGAAAAGGATATTTTCTCGACCCGGGAAATAGAAGAAGCGCTAAATTTAATCACCTCCGAGCTGCTTGGCAGGCTAGAGAGAACCCAGGCCAAAGGAAGGACCATTACCCTCAAAATCAAATTCAATGATTTCAGCATTCAAACCAGAAGCAAAAGCTTGCCGGAATACATAAAACAAGAAGAAATTCCTGAAATGGGGATGGAACTGCTCAGGCAGGAAAGCACCATGGCCCCGGTCAGGTTGTTGGGGCTGGGCATATCCAATCTTTTCCAGAGCAAATCGGGATCATTGCCTGGCGAACAATTGAAATTTGACTACTGAGTGGGATAGCGATCTGTTGAAAATGGAAATGTCCGGCATTATAGTTGCATGATAATCCAAAATCCATGCAAACCGTTGATAATTTATGAGCCTCCGCAAGAAAACCTTTGAAAACAGCCTCAAATATGGGGTTCCAATAGTAATTATAGCCGCGACCATCGCCATGAAAAGGTCCAAAGGTCTGGGCAGCATCGCCGTGTTCGCCGTAACGGCGCCTATTCTGGTAGGATTTCTTTTAGGTCTCAAAAAACTGAACGACGATCATCAGCAACCATGATTAAAACGGATAACCTATGGCAAAATTGAAAATAAGGTTTTGACGGCGCCATTGGCCATCTCCAATATCAAAATCTCTTTCCCACCTTTGCCCTTCCGGCATATAGGGTCTACGTAGGGGGGTAGCCATATCAAACCTTATCACAAAAAATTCCACGTCCACCCTTAGTCCAAATCCCGTGCCCACACCCAGTTCATTGAACCAGTTTCTGCTGAATTTCCCCCCAGGCAACGCCTCATTATCATTTACCAACCATACATTTCCCGCATCCAGGAAAACGGCACCTCTCAACAGCGAAACAAGGGGAAACCGGTATTCTATGTTTCCTTCCAATCTGATATCCCCTGCCTGGTCGAAAAAGCTTCCTATATCAAGACGTTCCGGACGAAACGACCCGGGCCCCAATGAGCGGATCCTAAAAGCCCTTACACTGTTTGGTCCCCCCGAAAAAAATTGCTTCACGAAGGGAAGGGATACGGAATTTCCATAAGGGATTCCCACTCCGCCAAACAACCGGGTGGCGAGCACATTTTTTTCTGAAAACCGCCAATAATACCTGAAATCAATATCTGCCTTATTATATTGTGCATATTCTAAACCTAAAAATGTATTGACATTTCGGGAATCCACCAATTCGTTGAGAAAATTCAGGCCGAAACCTGCAAAATCCAAATTGGCCCCAACATAGACGCTGTGGGTACGGAATTGATCCATTAGCATGTTGAAAGCAAAACTATAGGTGACCCCTGCAATGAACTGATGTTCAAAGCTTTGCCTCAAAAAGGGGTTGTTGTCCAAAATAACGTCAAATTCAGGTGATGTCCGGGACAGGTTCACAAAATTAAGGCTAATGGGATTGATTTCATGGTATACAAAGCGGTTGGCATTCCAGAAATATCCATAGGAAGAAGACAAAGTATTCAACCGATAAAACCCTCTCCTGTCTTGGAATTCCGTACCCAGACTGATTTTGGTCTTTGGCACGGAATAGGCGAAGCGTTCCCGGATTTCAATGGGAAATACCACCCGTGGAAATATCAAATCGCCTTTCAACCCAAGTTCGAAGGAGTTGAGCCCTTCTCTTTCCCCGCTTGCAATTTGGGATTCATAGGCAAATTTTGCCGTGAGATTCAACGTCTCGCCGCCATAAAAAAGGTTCCTGTTCCTATAATTCAGCAGCAGGGCCGGGCCTGCAAAGTTGTTGGATTTGGAAACACCCTGAAGCTCCACCCGTACCGATCTTTTGTCTAACGGGGAAAGGTAAATATTGGCATCCAAAAGGCCTTGGCCATCTGAAGACAGGGTATCCCTTTCCTGATACCGCAGGTTTACAAACCTGTAGTTCCCAATTCCTGAAAGCCTGTTGCTGGTCAACCTGGAAAGATCCGAATTAAACCTCTGCCCCTCTTCCAATAAAATGTATTGTTCCAATAACTCCGGCCTGAAAGCCTTCTCTTCCTGAATAAACTGTATCCCCCTTATCTCCACGGTATCCGTTCCTTCCCCGTAATCGTCAAGGGAATAGTTCGGATAAACCCTGATGTTTTGGAGATCATAGGGAATGATGGCCTTTTCCGGCGCATTTTGCTTTAAGCGCAAAAACAGATCAAATTGTTTTTCGTCATATTGGTTGGTATCTGCTTCAAATATCAAAAAATCCCCGTTGAAATTGTAGAAACCTCTTTTTTTAAGTTCAACGTCAATACGTTCCCGCTCCTCTTTCATTTTGTTGAGATCAAAACGGTCCCCCTCTTTTAGCTTGGTATCTTCCAGCAACTCCCTGATGTTTTGGTCTATCTGAATGCTATCCCTTTCGTATTGGTAGGATTTTAAGGTATAAGGCGTCTTTAGAAGCACTTCATAGTGTACCGAAGCGAATTTTTCTTTTCTCTGAACCTCCGAACCTACTTCTGAATAGAAAAAGCCCATGTTCTCCAATCTGTTGAGCAGCAATTCCTCTGTTCTTGTGGGGTTTACATCACTGAGGTACACCGGCTCTTCACCGATTTTATTTTTCAGGAAGCGGTTGATGAAACCCGGATTCTCCCGGCTGCCTTTGTAATGGGCCCATAATCCTATGCGCATTCCCAGTATTTTACTGTTGGGCCGGGGTCTTAGAAGATTTTCCATTTGGGTTTCCACCTCGCGCGTCCCTTTAAATGTGCCTTCTTTCTCCAGTTTTACGTCTGCACCCGTGTATAAATATTCCTCCTCGGGGATGAATTTTTTAACGCCGCAGCCCGTCAATGACAAGAGCCCGGAAGCCAGACCAATGGCCAATATACAAAAACAAGGCTTTATGGAAAATGACTTAATCTTCATTATCATCCTCTTCTTTTTTGGTCTTTTCATTTTGCTTTTTCCCGTCCTCTGGCTTTTGGTTCAGGTCTGGGGGCAGAAAGCCGCCGTTACGCCGTGTCTCAATCCCCCTCCATAGCTCATAAAACTGGTTGAATTCCCTGTTGAATATCACTGACATACCGGTTACCACCAACTGTCCATCAATAAAGCTTTCAAACTGGTTTCGCCGGAACCCTCTTAGTCTGTATCTGCCATTTTCAGTGAGAAGGTATTCTATGCTGACATTGCCCAACAACGCATTTCCCCTGTCCATGCCCTGAGCTTGCGAGCTGCCTTCGATATCAATTTGGCTACCCACCTGGACGACTAATCTGTCATCAAAAAAGCGTTTTCGGGCACTGAGATTGAGTTGCGTCCTGTCTTGCGGTGCCGCTCCCTGGTAATCCCGGTAGCTGTCCAGATCAAAGTCAAGTTCCACACCGCTTTCTCCTAATAAATTGTCAGAAAGCGCGTTCAGCTGCCCCGATAGCAGCTGACTGACGCTCGATCTCGCCAAAGCGGCGGTCCCTCCGCCTCCGCCATCACTTCCACTATCAGGAAAAAACCGGTTGAGCACCAAAAGGGAAAATACCTGTCTGTTCAACTCCCCCTCCTGATTGTTCAGTTGCTGTACCTGGCTGTAGACGTTGCCTCCCAATGCTCCCCGCTGTTCTTCCGGCATGTCCAGCTGGAAAGAAATTTCAGGCCTTATAAGTTCTCCCCTGATGTTCAAATAAACCAAAAATGGCAGTTCCTGCCGGTATTGGGTCATGCCTTCCCTGCTTAAACCGGCGGCAGAGGCCGCCATCAGTTCAGAGGCGGAGGTCTTTACCCGGTATATTGCTGTAAGGTTGAGGTTGGCATCCATCGGATCACCTCCCCAAGTAATGGTGCTGCCTTCCTGTATGTCAAACCTTCGGCTTACCAACTGGTAGAGACTCATCTCATAATGGCCTTTTCTCAGCTCATAACTGCCCGACAGGGTAATGCGTCCATTAGGGTCCATATTCAAATTGAGATCGGCCTCGCCGGCGACCTGTAGGTTATCTCCCGAACGTTCGTCCACCACCACATTAAAAACCGCATTGGGGTCCACATTGAGCATGGCGGCGACCTGAAGGCCAGTAAAGCCCGAAGTGGTCATTTCCAGCTCCCTTCGGGTCAAGATGTCGTCCGGGTCTTCCCTGTTCACAAAAAGCACGACCCCGTCACGTTCCACCAAATCAAGCTGGCTCTCAGGAATGATAAAAGTCAGGTCTGTACCGCTTTTTACACTCAACCTGCCCTTAACCACGGGGAGGGTCATGTCTCCGCCGATCTGTATGTCTGCATCTATTGTCGCATTGCCATAAAACAAGTCGTTGTCTTCCCGGGTAGAATTCAACACCCTGAAGTTCTGGGCAGTCAGGGTAAGGTCAAAAGCCGGATTGGCCAAATCGTCCGTGAGTACAGCTCCATCCAGACGAAACTGATTGTCATCTTGATCATTGATGGTAAAATCATTAAAATAAACACCCTCATTGTCTAATTTCAGTTGCTGACCGGACAACCTGTACCTCGAATTGATGGCCGAAACCGTAAATACCGCATCATCGAATTTAAATTCCCCTTCATAGTGCGGGGCTGAAGTGGTTCCCTGTACATCAAAATTCCCCGAGATAGCTCCCTCGGCATTGCTGATGGCCCCTAGAGATAACCCTTCGACCACTTTCATCTGAAGTTCATTGAGGTCCAGTGACAAATTCAGCCTGGCCCCCCCTTCGTCCGCCAAGAAATCGCCTTCAAGATCCAGATCTATTCCTCCATCTTTTAAATACATTCCGAAGTCATATGACCTGTCACCGGTAGATTGTGCATTAAGTGCCAGATTTCCCAGCTGCGTATCCAACAAGGTCATCTCATCCACTGTCAAATCGGCTATGATACCCGTAGCTCCGAAAGGGTTCTCCGCTACCAACTTACCGTTTACAAACCCTGTAGCTATCAGTTCTTCCGGATTCAAGATGCTTGTGAGCGTCCCTAACCTAAAATCCCTGAACAGTACAGCCACATGTTCTTCCTCAATGCCCTCTGCTTCATTGCTAAAGGTAAGCTGCTGGTTGCTCCGGCTCAGGACAAAATCCGTGAAGTGCAAATATTGGGGGGCATACGTGACCAGATTATTCTGGGGTATTTCCCAATCTCTCTTGTTAAGAATCAGGTTGTCAGGGTTGACATGGAGGTTCACGGTATCTTCTTCAAACCTCAGGTCAAATGACACGTTCATCAGGTTTTCTTCACCATCCTTTGAATTGAAATCCATGTAAAAAACATCCTCTTCCACTTCACCTCTTAAATAGGTCCTGCCTACAGACAACGGCCCTGACTCCAGTCCTACCAATACCAACGCAAACGCCATCTCCTCCTCATCACTCCTCACCCTGACGTGCAGACTATCGATATCAATTTCATTGTAGGATATAAAGGGAAAATCAATCCTTCCAGTAAGCTCTTTTTCCGCTTCCCTGAAGTTGATTTCCATACTCCCCGGGTCTAACCTCTCCAAGCCCGGTAAGAGTACCTCGTGTAGAAGAGGTGAAGGCTCAATGGTCATGTGAAAATTAAGTTCCACCGGTTCATCCTCCGCCATGGCTACCGTGTCACTAAAATAGCGGTTAAAATGCCTGGAAAAACCTGCAATCATATTTTCAGGGGAAGCATTGGCTGCCAATTCCCCATCCAGAATAGCACTATTAAGTTTCATCCGCGTGGAATCAGGGTCTACTTTCAAATTCAGTAAAAAATCGCCGATAGGATAAGGCCTTTCTTCAAAGACGACAATTCCCTCTTCCAATTTGCTGCCCAAATCAAAAGCTTCGGGATTGCCTTCCCAGTCTACCAGCAATTTAAAACTGGCTCTCAGATCATTGGGACTCAGGTTCAAAGCAAAAAAATCTGCTCCTTTCAAATCCAGCTCTGCATGGATTTGGGAATTCGCGGAATCCAGAGCCATCGTAGAATGCAACGTCATATCAAGGTTATCATTCTGAAAAGCCAAATCAACCTCCCCTTTTCCTTCTGTAAGGCTTCCCGAAAGTTCCAGCCCGTTGTAATCATATCCGTACAGCTCAAGCTGCTCAAATGAGGAAACCAAACGGGCGTTAAGATCATCGATATCATTCCCTTCACCATCCGCTTCCAAAGCAAAAGTGAGCATCCCCAGGTCCGGGTTTTGGAGAATCTCTCCCAAAGGAAGTTGATTGACCTCCAGCGCTGCCTCAAAAGCCAACTTGTCTGCGCGTCGAAAACCACCATTCAGATTAATTTCCGCACCAAATGAAAGCAGGGAAACCTTTGCCTGAAAATCATCAGGGTGGCCGGAGGTAATCCCTTCCAAAAACAGATCCTCCGGCAAGGCTATTCCGAGTTCTTCCTCCGAAACAAAGTCCTGGAAATCCGTTTTAACGGACGAAAATCTCAACCTGAAAATATCCCAAGCCAATTGATCCATATCCATTGCATGTTGGATATTCCCTTCGACCTCCAGAAAGGTATCTTCCCCCCAGTTCATTTCAAGTCCTTCTAGCCGGAGACTGTCCAGCGTCCCTCCGGTTTTAATTTGAGCCGTCACCGGGCTTTTGGCAGCAGCAGCAACATAAGGGTCCTGTTCTAACTCAGGAGCAAAGAAAAAACCATCTCTCAGGTCCAAACTGATTTTTGTCAATTCCACCTCAAACGAGGTTTTCTCTGGACTTTGGATAAAATCAGAAAGACTTTGGTAATCCAGCTCCAACTGTCCCTGGATACTGCTGTAGCCAGTGTTCAAATCCAGATTTTTGAGGCTGATACGGGAGTCATCAGCCGTGACAGCGTAAGAAAAGTGGTCCAGGCGAAAACCTGAAGCCTCTCTGAACGAAAATTCCTCCAATGCCATTCCTGCTTTTTCACCTTTAAGGTAGATGTTATTGGACCTCAAATTCAGTTCCTGAAACGCCATCGCTGAGGGGTTGAAATATCCCGATCTTGGTTCAGCCATCTCCGTTTTCATTACTAAACCGACATTTTCAATATCCAGCTGTCCCAGTTCCACCACCCAATCGGGCCAGGAAAAAGGAGAGGATGAACCCTCCGGAGCACTGGTTTGACCCGGGCTTTCGGATAAGGCCTGGTATGTTATTTCGGAGTCCTTCAACCCCAGTCCCTCGACCAACACCCGCTGACTTTCCAAATCGGCCTCAGGTACTTTGACAAAAAACTGTCCAAGAGACAAAGATGCCAAAAGGTTATCGGGCTCTGCCTCATAAGAAACCTGTATATTCTCCAATAAAAAATCATCTATGACTACTAATGGCAGCGGCCCATCCGCGCTTTCTTCTTCTGAGGGAGGAAAGGGTTTGGACTGCTTGTACCTTATTTCTGAGTCAGCAAAATAAAAATGCTCCACATGGTAATTCATCTTATCCAGATCCAACGTTCCCATATCCAACTCCAAAACTCCCAGGAGAAACGCCGCGTCCAATCCCATGTAAGCATCCGTATACCGTAGATTGAACCTGGAAAGACGGACCGGTCCAATAGACATGTCCATGGTGGAAGTTTCGTCTTCCCCTATCTTTTCCTCCTGAGTAGGCTGCGGGGAATCCGGAGAAGCAAAAGCTTTCAATAAAAAGTCAAAATTGAATCCCCCCTCCTCATCTCTCTCCACGTTGGCGGTCAATCCTTCCCATTCTAATCTGCTTATGTGTATGGCGCCTTCTTTAATAAGGGGCAGTATTTTCACACCTGTCTCCAATCTGTCCGAATACACCAGGGTATCGCCCGTTTCATCCTCCAGATACAGTCCCTGTAAGAACAGGTCACCTCTAAAGGTAATGAACAGCCTGTCGATCTCCACCCGGGTACCCGTTTTGTCCGCTACGTAAGAGGTCGCTTTCCGGACAATCAATTCCTGCCCCCAAGGGCTCCTTACTAAAAGTATCAAGGAGACTATCAGCAAAAGCAAAGACAGCAGTATCCAACCCAATACCTTTAAAAATTTTTTAAATATCTTTTTTGCCGAAGCCAAAGGAAGATCGTTTAATAGAACAAATTTTGTAGGGAGTTACCCAATCGTTTTTATAAAACAAAGAGATAACGAAAAAAGAGTGGGCTCATGGTCCACTCTTTTGCTTAAATCAAAAATAATACCAGCATTAATGGGAAAAACCCATCGATTCCATCACCGAATTCACGTCCACGCCTAATCCCCCGGCAACCCTGGATCCAAATTCTTCGTCCATGCGGAACCAATGGCACAATTGTCTGTTGACGATCTCATCCCTTTTCGGACCGGAGATACCGCTCATAGCGTTTATGACGTTTTTAATGGTATTGTCCTGTTCCTCCTGCGTCATCACGTCCCTGAACAACGCCCTTGGCTGGGAATAATGATCATTGTCTCCGATTTTACTGTTCCTGTCATACCAATCGGCAATGGTGTCTTCCAATTGCTCTGATGGCTCTCTGTAGGATTCATCTACTTTAATATCATCAAAACTGTTGGGCCAGTAGTTGGGCTGCCTGCCACCGTTTCCGTCTATCCTCATAGCCCCATCCCTTTGATAGTTGTTTACTGCATAGGGACAACGGTTGACGGGTATTTGCTCATAGTTTGCTCCCAGCCGGTACCGGTGGGCATCCGGGTAGGAAAGCAATCTTCCCTGAAGCATTTTATCCGGGCTGTAGCCCAAACCATCCACCACGTGGGCGGGAGCAAAGGCAGCCTGTTCCACATCCTGGAAATAGTTATCGGGGTTTTGATGAAGCTCCATCACCCCCACATCGATCAAAGGAAATTCAGCGTGGGGCCATACTTTGGTAAGGTCAAAGGGGTTAAAGTCCACCTTCTTGGACTGTTCCACTGTCATCACCTGGATTTTGAGGTTCCATTTGGGATAATTTCCCTGGTCTATAGACTCCAGTAAATCCCTCTGGGCGTAATCCATGTCTTTGGCTTTCATTTGTGCTGCCTCTTCGTCAGTGAAGTTCTTGATGCCTTGAGCCGTTTTAAAATGATACTTCACATATACCCGCTCATTTTTGGCATTGATCATAGAAAAGGTGTGTGACCCAAATCCATCCATATGCCTGTATCCGTCAGGGGTGCCCCTGTCGCTCATCAAGATCAGCACCTGATGCAATGATTCCGGATTAAGAGACCAGAAGTCCCACATCATGGTTGCCGATTTACAGTTGGTATAAGGATCTCTTTTTTGAGTATGTATAAAGTCGCCAAACTTCTTGGGGTCTTTTACAAAAAAGACCGGCGTATTGTTGCCGACCAAATCCCAGTTCCCGTCTTCGGTGTAAAATTTAATCGCAAAACCTCTCGGGTCCCTTTCCGTGTCCGCGGAACCCTTTTCCCCTCCCACAGTGGAGAACCTGGCAAATATCCTGGTTTTCTTTCCTACTTTGTTGAACAGTTTGGCTTTGGTATATTGGGTGATATCGTTGGTAACCGTGAAGGTACCATAAGCCCCGGAACCTTTTGCATGCACCACCCTTTCCGGGATCCTCTCCCTGTTGAAATGGGCCATTTTTTCGTGCAAGATGTAATCTTCCAGAAGAATGGGGCCTTTGGGGCCCACTGTTTTGGAGTTCTCATTTTCAACATAAACCCTTCCGGATGCGGTGGTCAGCTTGTTGTGTTTTTTTTCTTCAGCCATGGTCTTATTTTTTATCGAATGTTTCAGCTAAGGTAGTCAACCTGTAACTATAGCAAAAATTGATTGTTTCTATAATACAATAGACAAAATCTATTTTATGGTTTTTCATGATCGCCCGCCTTTCGGACGTTATAAGATATAAACACAGAATGTCTACGTCAGTTCACACTAAAATAATAAAATTAAGGAAACAGAATTAAATGAAGGCCATGATTTTAATCATCTAAACCTGTCATTTTGTCGGTATTTTATTAAATTCGCAGTCTGAAAGAAAGCGGCAAATGGAAAACATCATCAAAGACATAGATATCATTAATGGAGCAGAGGCAAATGCCTGTGATTTCCAAACCACTCTGGAAGAAAATCCGGAAAGTGCCAAAAAGTTATACATAGAAAGTTACGGTTGCCAAATGAATTTTTCTGACAGCGAAATCGTGGCTTCTATCATGAAGGATCAGGGGTATGGTACTACCTCTGATTATACCAAGGCAGATGTGATATTTTTGAACACCTGTTCCATCAGGGACAAAGCTGAACTTACGGTAAGGAAGCGATTAAGCCAATTCAATCATATCAAAACACAAAATCCTGATCTGACCATAGGGGTATTGGGCTGTATGGCCGAAAGACTCAAGGACAAGCTCCTGGAAGAGGAAAAGCTGGTTGACCTGGTGGTCGGGCCTGATGCTTACCGTGACCTCCCCAAGTTGGTGTCCGAAGCGGAAGAGGGACAAAAAGGAGTCAATACGTTCCTGTCAAGAGAGGAAACCTATGCTGATATTTCCCCCGTCAGATTAAATTCCAACGGCGTAAGTGCCTTTATATCCATCATGAGGGGCTGTGACAACATGTGTTCTTTTTGTGTGGTGCCCTTCACCAGGGGAAGGGAAAGAAGCAGGGATCCCCGCTCTATTGTGCTGGAGGCCAGGGATCTGTTCGGAAAGGGTTTCAAAGAAGTGACCTTGCTGGGGCAAAATGTAGACAGCTATAAATGGTCTCCCGAGGAAAACAACAAGGCAAGGCTCAACAAAAAAGAGGATTCCGTGGAAAAGATCATCCATTTTGCGGATCTTTTGGAAATGGTGGCAGAGATTGACCCCGGTTTAAGGATCAGGTTTTCTACATCTCATCCCAAGGACATTACAGACGAAGTTCTTTATACCATGAAAAAGTACGACAATATCTGTAAATACATCCATCTCCCGGTACAAAGCGGCAATGACAGGATATTGAAACTCATGAACAGGACCTACGACAGGGAGTGGTATCTGCAACGGGTCAGGAAAATCCGGGAAATTTTGGGGGATGATTGCGGGATATCTTCTGACATGATAGCCGGTTTCTGTTCTGAAACCGAGGCGGAACACCGAGACACCCTGAGCCTTATGGATATAGTCAGGTATGATTTTTCATACATGTTTTATTATTCCGAACGGCCTGGTACCCTTGCGGCCAAAAAGTATGCCGATGACATTTCCCCAGAGGTAAAAAAGAGGAGGCTTCAGGAAATCATAGAAAAACAAAACCAGCTTTCTCTCAGCAGAAACCGACAGGACATAGGCAAAGTGCAGGAAATACTTGTGGAAGGCCCTTCAAAACGGTCTGATCAACAGCTCAAAGGCCGGAATTCAGCCAACAAGGTAGTCATCATTCCCGCCGGAAAATTCAAAAAGGGTGACTATGTGCACGTAAAAATCGTGGATTGTTCATCCGCTACCCTGTTTGGGGAAATCATTGACTGATTTTTCACCATCGAGCCCATGATTATGATCAGCAATTCTGAAATATTAAATGTCAAGCAGCGCTTTGGCATCATTGGAAACAGTCCCTTATTGAACCATGCCATCCAGGTCGCCATGCAGGCATCTCCTACGGATATGACCGTTTTGATCACAGGAGAAAGTGGCAGCGGAAAAGAGTCTTTTTCCAAAATCATCCATTTTCTGAGCAAAAGAAAACATGGAAAATTCATAGCGATTAATTGCGGGGCCATCCCCGAAGGAACCATAGATTCGGAATTGTTCGGGCACGAAAAAGGATCATTTACCGGCGCGCATGAAGCCAGAAAGGGATATTTTGAAGTCACTGATGGTGGAAGCATTTTTTTGGATGAGATCGGCGAAATGCCTCTTGGCACACAGGCAAGGCTCCTTCGGGTACTGGAAAACGGAGAATTTATTAAAGTGGGCTCCTCCAAAGTACTCAAAACCGACGTAAGGGTGATCGCTGCCACGAACGTAAATTTACTTAAGGCCGTGGAAAAAGGAAAATTCAGGGAAGATCTCTATTACAGGCTGAACACGGTACCTATATTTGTTCCTCCTCTCCGGCAACGGGGAGAAGATATGGTCCTGTTATTCAGGAAATTCACCACTGATTTCTCTGAAAAATATAAGGTAAAGCCCATTTCGCTAACAGAAGAAGCGAAAAACCTGTTGATGAAATTTCCTTTTCCAGGTAATATCAGGCAACTGAAAAATTTGGCGGAACAAATTTCGTTATTGGAAATGGAAAGGGAAGTAGATGCCAATACGTTGTCCAGGTATTTGCCTTCCGACCAAAGCACGCTTCCTGTAACGTTCACCGGAAACAAAAAGGGAAAAGATGCTTATAGTGATTTCACCGAGCGGGAAATTCTGTATAAGGTACTTTTCGACATGAAAAAGGACATGACGGAACTTAAAAAGCTGCTTTTGGAAACCTATCAGTCGGGGGGGCTTAACCAAAATATCCTTAAAAAGCATCAAAATCTCTTTGAAGATGTGGACAACGCTTCAAATTATGAGGAAGTAAGGGATACCCCTTCCAACCTGCCCTTGATTCTGGAGACAATGACCGATAAAAAGGAGAACCCAGAAGAACCGGAACCGAAAAAGCATCATTATGAAGAGGATGCTATCGAAGATATTGTACATGAAGAGGATGACAATTCGCTTTCATTGGAAAAGAAAGAAAAGGAACTGATTCTGAAAGCTTTAAAAAAACATCACAACAAACGCAAATATGCGGCTATGGATTTGGGCATTTCCGAACGAACACTTTATAGAAAAATCAAGCAATATGACATCCAAGAATAAACGTTATCAGTTTATTCCCGTGTGGCTCCTGTTGCCATTGCTGTTCCATTCATGTAAAATAGAATACAGTTTTACCGGAACTACCTTGGATTACAACGTGACCAAAACCTTCTCTGTAGAGAATTTCTACAACGATTCGGGGGGCGGGCCTGCCAATATGGGGCAGTTGTTTACGGAGAACCTGAAGGATTTCTTTCAGAGAAACACGCAGCTGGAACTGGTGAGAAACAACGGAGACCTTCAGTTTTTGGGGGCTATCAGCAAGTATGTGATCAGCCCTCAGGCCACGGTCTCCAGTCAGGACGCCAATCAACCCGACAGAGCAGGGCAGATGAGGGTCACCATTTCTGTGGAAGTAGAGTTCATTAATCTGGCCAACGAGGAGGAAAATATGAAAAGGACTTTTTCCTTTTTTCAGGACTATGATCCCCGATCCACATCACTCCTGCAGGTGGAGACAGGCCTTGTGGAAAAGATTTTCGAGAACATCATTCAGGATATATTCACTTCTACTGTTGCCAATTGGTGAAAATCATTAATTTTATGGAATAACACTTAACCCCCTGACGCCGTGAATGCCCAAAAGCTTATCTCGCTGATCAACAAAGGCAATCAATTGGATAAAGAAGATTTCAAAGCATCCGTCAAGCTGCATGAAGACTTTCCTTATTTTTTGATCCCCAAAGTACTGGCAGCCAAATATGAAATGGAAAAATCCGCTGGGCAGTCCAAAGAACTGCTCCATTGGGCGGCGGTCCTGAGCCCGGACAGGCGGAGGCTCAAGCAACTTATCGAAAAACCATTGGCTTTTCTTGCTCCGGATCATGAATCCATGGCAGAGAGAGAAGCTGGTGCTGATACGCTTGAGAAAAAGCGGGCTTTGACTGATGAACCCGGAAAAACAACCGACAGCGCTTCTGCTGACGGACCCTCTTCCGAACATGACCCCTCTTCTGAAGAAGAAAATGAGGAGGATGAAAAGGAAAAAGAGCCGACAAAACCAGACCGGAATGCGGTCCTAAAAAGGCTGGAAGAAAACCTGAATAAAATCAAGGAGGCTTCCATAAAGAAAAACGATGAGTTGCAAAATCCTCAGGAGGATAGGGACAAAACAACACCTCCCATACCTTCTGTTAAAGAAGACTTGATTTCCTCCATAAAGAAAAAGAAAAAACTAAAACTCCTGGATGAAAAAATCAAAGAACAGAACAGCATCATCAAATCATTTCATGAGAAGCCCATAAGGCTTTCTGCTGAAAAGATACATGATGACGAGTATGAAAAACTACCCGATTTGTCAGAAAAAAGCACCGTACTGAATGACAATACGGTTTCCGAATCCTTCGCCAAACTCCTTATCCGGCAAAACAAAAAAACCGCGGCAGCCGAAATATATCAGAAATTAATGTTGAAGTTTCCAGATAAAAAAGCTTACTTTGCAGATCAAATTGCGCAATTAAATGCATAAATTCACCATACAATGTTTGTAGTTATCATCAGTATCATAATTATATTGGCAGTTTTGCTGGTATTGGTCATCCTGGGCCAAAATTCGAAAGGCGGAGTAGGAGCGGCATTTGGAGGCAGCGCCTCTCAAATTATGGGTGTGACCAAAACAGGAAATATCCTGGAAAAAACCACTTGGGTATTGGCCATCGCCATCCTTGTGCTTTCATTGGCATCTTCTGTTTTTCATCAGAGCAGCAGCCCATCAGGATTCTCTTCTCCTAATATTGAAAATGCCAGAAAGCAAATCATTACGCCTTCTTTTGATGAGGAATCGCTTTTACCTTCTGAACAAGACAATGAAGAAGAGTCAGATTTGAATCTTGAAGTTGATCCTGAATAAAAAACATTGAGATTTTCCAAAAAAACTGATAGGCCTGCCCAATTTTGGGTGGGTCTCTTTATTTCTCCGGGTTATTATAACATTTAATCACAAAACATTGGTCAAGTGGCCGAATATCGTTAATTTAACATTTTAACCACAATCAAAACTATCACCAAACAGAAGATTTATGTTCGAAAATCATTTGACAATGGAAGATCTTGGAGTCAACGAGTGGCCCAACATCATCCTTTGGGCTGCCCCGGTAATGTTCATCCTGGTATTTGCCGAATGGGGTCTAAGCGTTTATAAAAACAGGGACACTTACGACGGGAAAGATTTTCTGGCCGCCGCCGCCATTGGGTTGGTCAATGTAGGTCTGAGTGCCATGATTAAAGTTTTTACTTTCGGTATTGCCCTGTTTTGCTGGAACATAGTCCCCTGGAAAATTCCCGCTTCTGCCTGGTCATTTGTCCTTTGTTTTTTTGCGATAGATTTTGCAAGGTACTGGGCGCACCGCATATCTCATGAACAAAGATTCTGGTGGGCCACCCATATTACCCACCATAATTCAAAAAAATATAATTTCTCGGTTTCATTTAGGCTGGGCTGGACACAACATATCAAAATCATTTTCTTTGTACCTGTCATGCTCATGGGGTTTGATCCTTTCGTGTTCTTTATAGGACATCAAATCGCCGTACTCTATCAGTTTTGGATCCACACAGAATACATCAAGAAACTGCCTGCCCCTATCGAGTTTTTCTTCACCACCCCATCACATCATAGGGTTCACCATGCCAGTGATGAACATTATTTAGATAAAAATTACGGCTCTACTTTTATCATTTGGGACAGGATATTCGGCACGTTTATGCCTGAAAGGGAAAGACCTACTTATGGGATTACCAAACCTGTCACCTCTTACAATCCGGTATACCTTGTATTCCATGAATGGGTGGATATATTTAAAGACCTGCGCAAAGCCAAAAACTTCAATGAAGGCTACCGGATCCTGTTTGGCAAACCTGGTGAAGAAGTGATTAAAAACAGGGAGAAACTGGAAGCAGAAGCAGAAATAAAGAAAGTAACTGCCAAACCCACCCCTATTTTACTATCGAACGAAAAATCATTATTAAAGAAAGAGGACTAACCTGAAAGACTGAAAAGGGAGGCAATGGGGGTCTCCCTTTTTTATTAGGCCTCGACATGTTTCAAAAGCAGTCTTTTGCTTACAGGCAGCAAGCTTTCTTCCAGAGGCACCTCCTGCAGGGAATGTATCCTCCAGGCAGAAGGATTGGGAAGGTCTCCGAATTTTTTCACCAAATCCATTTTGATCCTGTCATAGGTATTTACCAGACTTCTTCTGACCTTTCCCACAAACTGCAAAGCAATTCCCCGGAACTTGTCCAGGCTATTTTGAAAAAGTGTGATCGTATACCGGTACACGTAAATATCCTTTGAACTGTCGTATGACAATAAGGCATACCCTTCTTTCTGGTAGAGGGGGGTCAGTCCGATGGGCTCTATTTCCAGATGGCTCTCGATGAATTCATAAATACTTTTTCCTTCCTCTATTTGTTCTTTGATTTTAGGACGGGCAAAATCGACAATTTCCCCGAGCTCTTTCATCACATCATCTTCCTGCATGAGCCTGGCATATTTTATTTTCAGGTTTTCAAAATCCACGCCTTTCAGTTCTTTGGGAAAAGCCAGCTTCATTTGGTGTCTGTTTTTGTCAATATGACACAGCTTTTCATAATGTTTGATCAGCTCTGACATCGCTGGGTACAGTTTCACCTCCCTGAATTTTTCATCCACGCTTTTGAGGTAGGCCAAAAGAATATATTTCTTATATTCAAAATCGATCCATCCTTCAGAAATCCAGTTTTCAGATAACCTGTTCATATCACCACATCTTTGGTATTCTGCATAAAAAATTACGAAAAAGTGACATCAGGTGCAATACCATTCAGCAAAATTGTCAGACTGCATTTTTGTCACCAAGGGAAACCTGTCATAAAAGTTGCCGTGTTTAAGACTTTATGTCACAAATTCCCAACCTCGGGGAATTGGCACAGAAAGTGCAAATAGGCAAAACGTATTGTTGAAAATTAACCATAAAAAATAACTAAACACATGTCAAAAGTAAACATCCAACCTTTAGCAGACAGGGTTTTGGTTGAACCCGCTGCCGCCGAAGAAAAAACAGCTTCAGGTCTTTACATTCCAGACACTGCGAAAGAGAAGCCTCAGAAAGGCACTGTAGTAGCTGTTGGAAACGGTAAAAAAGACGAACCAATGACTGTAAAAGTCGGAGACACTGTTCTTTACGGCAAATACTCAGGTACTGAGCTGTCTGTGGACGGTGTAGATTATTTGATCATGAGGGAAGCAGATATCTTTGCTATCCTTTAATTTTCCTTTAATCAAATTAAAAAGTTTCAAATCAAAATTTAAAAGAAAGAAAAATGGCTAAGGAATTATTTTTCAATACAAACGCAAGAGACAGGCTTAAAAAAGGTGTGGACGCTCTTGCCGATGCAGTAAAAGTAACATTGGGTCCAAAAGGAAGAAATGTGATCCTTGACAAAAAATTCGGGGCTCCTACCATTACCAAAGACGGTGTGACTGTCGCTAAAGAAATCGAACTGGAAGACGGCATTGAAAACATGGGTGCCCAGCTTGTCAAAGAAGTGGCCTCTAAAACAGCCGATGATGCAGGCGACGGAACGACTACCGCAACCGTATTAACCCAGTCTATTTTTTCAGTTGGTATCAAAAACGTAGCTGCGGGAGCAAACCCAATGGATCTGAAAAGAGGCATAGACAAGGCCGTTCAATCCGTGGTAGCTGAGCTGAAAGCCAACTCCAAGGAAATTTCAACCTCTAAAGAAATCGCTCAGGTAGGTACCATCTCCGCGAACAACGACGAAGAAATCGGTAACATGATCGCCGACGCCATGGACAAAGTAGGCAAAGACGGTGTCATTACCGTAGAGGAAGCAAAAGGTACTGAGACTGAAGTGAAGACGGTTGAAGGTATGCAGTTTGACAGAGGTTACCTCTCCCCTTACTTCACTACCAACACAGAAAAAATGGAGGCAGAACTGGAGAACCCATACATTCTTATCTACGATAAGAAAATCTCTGCCATGAAAGAATTGCTGCCTATTTTGGAACCAGTCGCCCAATCAGGAAGACCGCTTCTGATCATTGCCGAAGATGTGGACGGCGAAGCGTTGGCTACTTTGGTGGTTAACAAAATCAGGGGTGCCTTGAAAGTCGCCGCAGTAAAAGCTCCGGGTTTTGGCGACAGAAGGAAAGCCATGTTGGAAGACATCGCTATCCTTACCGGCGGTACCGTCATTTCTGAGGAAAGAGGTTATAAGCTGGAAAACGTGACCCTCGAATACCTTGGTTCTGCTGAAAAGATCAACATTGATAAGGACAATACCACTATCGTCAACGGTGCCGGTGAAAAATCAGGCATCCAAGGCCGCATCAATGAGATCAAAACGCAGATTGAAAAAACCACTTCTGACTATGACCGCGAGAAGCTTCAGGAAAGGCTTGCCAAGTTGTCCGGAGGTGTGGCCATCCTTTACATAGGGGCCGCAACTGAAGTGGAAATGAAAGAAAAGAAAGACAGGGTGGATGATGCCTTGCATGCAACCCGTGCTGCCGTTCAGGAAGGCGTGGTTGTAGGTGGTGGCGTGGCGCTCATCAGAGCTGCCAAGGCACTGGAAAACCTTAAAGGCGCCAACGATGATGAAGATACGGGCATCAATATCATCAAGCAGGCTGTTGAATCACCATTGAGAACAATCGTGGCCAACTCGGGTGGCGAAGGATCTGTGGTTATCAACCGTATCCGTGAATCAGAAGGTGACTTTGGTTACAACGCACGGACAGACAAATTTGAAGACCTGTTCCAGGCCGGTGTGATCGACCCTACTAAAGTAACAAGGTTGGCATTGGAAAATGCGGCATCCATTGCTGCACTGCTCCTTACCACCGAGTGCGTGGTCGCTGACATCAAAGAAGACGCTCCTGCCGGACCTCCTATGGGCGGCGGAGGAATGGGTGGCATGATGTAATCCATCCCCATCTAGTATACTGACAAAGGGAAGCCATAGTGCTTCCCTTTTTGCATTATTGCCTTATAAGAAAAGATTCAGCCTGACTGGCACCCGTTTAAAATTTGAATCAATATATTTTAATACTGAAATTATAATGTTAAATTTCTGACACTAGCGTTTTAGGGCAAAAAATTTATTACAAGACATTATTAAATAGGTCAATGTATCCATTCGATTTGATTGTTTTAATTGATGATGATCCCATTAACAACCTGATCAACAAACGGTTAATCAACAAACTGAAACTATCCTCTAAAACCATTGAATTTTTGGAAGCTGAAAAAGCCCTTGACTGTTTAAAAGACATGGATGCTGAAAAAAAAATCCTGATTTTGGTGGATATTAACATGCCCGTCATGAACGGGTGGGACTTTTTGGATCATTATGTTGAACTCGAAAATTCCCGGAATGACCGTGTCATCATGCTATCCAGCTCGATCGATTTTCAGGATAGACAAAGATCCAAACAGTTTCCTTTCGTAAAAGGCTTCATTGAAAAACCCCTTACCCATGAAAAGTTACAAAATATACTGCAATAGATATAAGCCTAACCATCCTGCATCCTAAAATAGAAAACATGGAAGGATGCGAAATCTACCGGTTTTCGGGTCAGCATTTTGAAAAGTTCTGGGTCACAGATCCCCACCGGATAAAATCACATATTTCGGAGGAAAGTAAAGTCTGGATCAATATCCAGGATATCAATAACCAGACCTTTATGGAAGAAATAAAAGAGGTTTTCAACATCCATCCGCTAATTTACGAAGATCTCACCCATCCCACACAACGCCCCAAAATAGAATTTTTTGATGATTTTATCTTCATTACCATACGGATGATCTATTCACCTAACCGAAAACTCAACCAGGTGAAATCAGAGAAAATCAGCCTGCTGTTTGGGAATCACTTCATACTTACTTTTCAGGAAAATCCTGAGGATGTTTTCGATCCCATAAGGGCCCGGCTGGAAAACCCACAAGGGAAAATGAGAAAATTGGGCACCGATTATTTTTCATATACCCTTTTGGACGCCATTATCGACCACTATTTCCATATCCTGGAAATTATAGTCGATGAAATGGAACACCTCGAAAACAAACTGCTCAACAAATCCAAAAGCTTTCAACTTTCTGCTGTCTACACCCAGCGCAAACATATTGAATTCATCAGGAGAAACATTTGGCCGATCAGGGAACTCCTGTCACAATGGAAAAAGTCAGACCACCATCTTATCCGAAAGAAGAACCTGATATATATCAACGATGCTTACGATCACTGCATTGAAATCATTGAGAATCTTGAACTCCAGAAAGAATCGGTGAACAGTTTGGTGGAAATGTATATGGCCCAACTCAATATCCGGCAAAATGAGGTCATGAAAACACTTACCATTATTGCGACCATATTCATTCCCCTTACTTTCCTGGCTGGGGTATATGGGATGAATTTTGAAAACATGCCCGAATTGCAATGGCAATATGGTTACCTTTATACATGGGTCACTTTTGTAAGTGTTACGCTGGTTTTGATATATTATTTCAAAAAGAGAAGATGGCTGTGATTCAAACCATCAGGTTCTTTAAAGGAATCTAGTATTTTCCGATTAGGCGGGTTGGATATTATTGAACATATTTAGCTTATTTTCTTTCAGACGGACGGATATAAACCGGCTTTCCTCCCTCATCTCACCATCGATATGAAATGCAGCTCCATCAATATTTTCGATTTGGGCGTTTTTCCCTTTCCAGGTTTTCACAAAATCCAAATCACTAAAATCTTCGGTGATAAAACCCAGGGTAAGCGATAACCAATCCTGAATCCCTTCCGGGTTAAGGGATATGATCTCGAAAACCCCATCATCTATGTTCCCACCGGGATTGATCTTGGCTCCTGTTCCGTACATTTGTCCATTGGCGACTACCAGCATTTTAGACAAGATATCCATTGACATTCCATCCACCTGTAAATGATACCTGTTAGGTCTCGTTTCAAACATTTGGGAGAGCGAGTTTTTGAAATAGGCAATCATTCCCCTTTCATCCCCCTCTTCAAATTTCTTGATCAAGCCCGCGTTGAAACCGAAATCACATAAATGCAGACATAGCTCTCCGTTGATGTCCAGCATGTCCATTTTAATCACCTGTCCCTTCCCCAGTGCGCTCAAACTGTCCTCCCAATCATTTATGCCCAGACATTTCGCCAGCCCGTTTGCCGAACCGAAGGGAACGGGCAATATGGGACACTCCAAATTGGAAATCTGGGACACAACCATTTTAATGGTACCATCCCCACCGCCGATCATGAGAAGATCCGGACAGGTTTCCTCCAGTAAGGCCCTGACTTTTTGCTCATCGTCCTTCCCGGTAGTTTTCCATATAGACACCTGGTATCCAAAAATATCCTGTATGATTTCGTCCACCAATTCGTCTTTGTTTTCGATGTTTCCTGATATGGGATTAATAATAAACAAGGCATTTTTCATTGTTTTTTGCTTAATAAGAATTGTGTGGCGTGCTGAATGGCTTCCTTCGTGTTTTTGACCCAGGCTACCTGAACTTCAGGTTGGTAACGGTTGAGGATCTTTTCCCGCTCTTTGTCTTCTCTATCTATCCTTCTGATATAAACAGCGATGACCCGCCCCCGAAATTTTTGGATCACCTCTGAGTAAAGCTCCGGATCGTGCTGGCCACTATCCCCTACCAAAACAAACTTCATTTCTTTATAGAGAGACATTAATAGACATATTTTATCCAATTTGTGCCCATGGTCACCTCCTCCGGATTGCCAGATGTTTCTCAGGTTGACATGGAGGTCTTTAAGCAGGATGGGTCCGGAAGGAATATTTCGGTACCTGAGAAAATCCATAATCAAATCATATAGATTCCAATCGCTGCTGGAAACGTAAAAGACAGGATGGGCCCCCCCCTCCGAAATCAAATGGTAGAATTCACTTACACCGGGAAAAGGTCTCCTGGTATAAGCATTTTTAGAAACTGAAAGCCAAAACTTCTTTCCCACTTTTGTCGCATGTGACACAACTATCGTGTCATCGATATCCGAGATAATTCCAAAATCATGGTCGCTGGCGTACCTCAGAATATCGATTTCAATCCACTCGTTTTCGGGTTGTATACCGGGTTCTTTTATGATGTTCAAACGCGCTTTCTCTTTGTTATTGGTTACCGGATGGGGATCATCAAAGCGTTTTTCAAAAATACCTTCTTCGTCACTCACCATTTCTATTCTCAGATGGTGATATTCCAACATCACCCTCACATCCGGAATGCTGCTTCCGGCATATCTTCTGATGGCCGCAATGATATTCTGAAATGCGTTTTTGTTTTCCGAAGGCCTGCTTTGCCGGTAGGCTTCTACGATTCTTCCTTTGATAAAAATCTCCTTTTCGTTCCCGAAAGCCAAAAACAGTTCCATTCTGACCAGCCCCAGTTTTCCGATCTTTCGCTTCAAAACTGCAAGCCCGTATCTGAAAGGGGAGGTGATCCAGCGGAGTAAAACCATATTTGCGTTTTAACTAAGGCCCATCAAATCCTAAGCCAGCGGCTGTCCTTACCCTGGAAAAAGAGATATTTTTCTGTACAAATATGGAATTCATGACCAAAATGGCATCAAACAGGCTGGTTTCCCTGGCGTTGATAAGAAAAAGTGAACTCTCTCCCATATCAAACCTTATCTTCTCCCCCTCCAGTAACCGTTCCAATCCTGCAATGTTGTCTTCGAAAGTGTTGACCTGCTTGTTCAGTACCAGGAGATTGTTGTATTCCTGCTCAAGTCTCGCGCTAAGCTGCTGGTATTGCAGGTCCCGCTTGTATTCGACCATGTTGATCTTCGCCTTGGTGACACCCAATGCCCCGCGTTCCTTTCTTAAAAAAATAGGTGTACTGATTTGGATACCCCATTTATAGTTGTTCTCAAAAAAAGGTGCATTTTCAAGCCCATTAAACGACTCGGTAAGAAAGTTGTAGTTGATTTTTACGACAGGTTTCAATTGTTCGGCCTTCCATCTCCGGTCCACATTCAAATATTCCAGATCATAGTCCAACAGCCTAAGGTCGGGATGTTCTACAATAGCACTCCTGAAGGCATTTATGTCGACCTGATCGAAATACTCATTTTCCAGTCCTTCCGGTAGGACACCCTGCTCCAGAAAAATGGGGTTTTGGTCTTCATCCCATAAATACACGTTCAAATCCTGTGTTCTGGCAAAAAACCTGTTTTCGGCTTCCTGTAGATGGATCACCCTGTTCAGTACCTGTGTATACGCCTCCACCGTATCTATCGCCGGTAAGTCTCCCTGCTCATAACTAGACTTGATCCCTTCAAAACGGATCTCCGCCAGCCTCACACCTTCTTCCCTCACAAGCAAATCCGCGTATGCGCCCGCCCAGTTCCAATAAGCCTGCGTGGCATCCAGATAAAGGCCATTGAGTAGCTGACGCCGTTCCTCAGAGGTAGATGCTGCAAAAATCTCCGCCTGTCTCAAGGCTGCTCTCCTTCTGTCTATAAACAGCCCCTGCCCCACATTGACTGATGCCCCCAAAGCCATCAAACCACCCTGTGGCACATTGTTTTCCGAATTAAGGTAGACCCCTCTGTTTTGCTCCACCAGTCCCTTTAATTCAACACCAGCCATGGTGGGTACCAAGACACCGGCTTCCCTTTTGTTATAATATTCCCTGCCATTATAATTTTTTTCATCCAAGGTGCCATACAGTAAAGGATCAAAGCCCCCTCTGGCCATACGAAGCTCCTGTCTACCCATTTCCAAGGTAACATCCGCTTGCCTCGCCACAGGATGGTAGGATCTCACCCATTCCAGAAAATCATCATAAGTAAGTGTACCCTGACCAACGACCAGACCGGTTCTAATTAAAAGCACTATGAAACAACAAAGTTTTTTCATTTTTTACTCCTACTTATTTCTCTTGATTCCTTGACGGTATAAAAATCAGGTGGGAACCCGTTCATCTGACGCCAGATTTCATACCATATAGGCACATCGTTCAGCAAAGCGATGCCTTCAGCACCTGAGCCTAAGCGGAGTGCGTCCGGCCAGGGCTCTTCATCCATATCGGGTACCACCAATATCCTGTATCTGTGATTATCACTTGTGAAATTGTCGATGGCATAAACCCTTCCTCCAAAAGTACCGTTGGATAGTTGGGGCCAACCGGAAAAGACAATAGCAGGCCACCCATCGAAGATAAACCTGATTTTATTGCCTACTTTTATCAATGGAAGGTCAATAGGAGCAACATACATCTCCACTGCTAGGGAATAGTCCTGTGGCATAATACTCACAATTTCCGCCCCCTCTTTTATCGTTTCCCCGATCCCCACCTGAATGGCCTTGGTGATATAACCGGCTTGGGGTGCCAATACATAATACATGCCTGACCTTACTGTATAATTTGAAAGCTGGTTTTCCAACTTGTTAACGGTGGCCTCGGCATCATATTGGTCTGAAAGCGCAGAGTACCTGTCTGCATTTACTTTGGCCAATCGGTCCCGGAAATCATTATCAATCGCATTCAATTCAATCTGCGCGGTAAGTTGATCATTTCTGCTGCTCAACAGTCTGTTCTCCGCGCTGATCTTTCTTGCCTGAGTCTCCTGCAATCTGATTTTTCTTGTTTCCAGATCCGTTAATGACTTCAGCCCCTCCTCATAGAGCTTTTCCATCCGCTCGTACTGTCGCTCCGCCACAGTAAGGTTCACTTTTTCAGCCTCCAACATGATGCTGTCAGACAATATACTTAAGCGGGCTTGTTCCAACCTGTTTAGAGCCTGTTCCCTCCTGAGTTTATTGTTTTCTGTCAATGCTACCAATTGGTTCTCCTGAGCCCTCACTTTTTCTTCATAGGATTTTACCGAAAGCATTTTGGCATCCACCTGTAACCGGGTCCTTTCCAGAAGCGCCGGATCCATATACTCATCCTTGACCTCTGAAATGTAAAGGATGGTATCCCCCTTGTTTACAAAATCCCCTTCCTGTACATACCACTTTTCAATCCTTCCCGGAATAATCGAATGGATGGTTTGGGGACGGTGCTCAGGTTTGAGTGCGGTCACCATACCTTTGGACCGGAAATTTTGGGTCCATGGCAAAAAAAGCATCACAAAGGCCACCAATAAGATATACAGCAATATCCTCACCCGCTTTCTGCTTTGATCGCTCGGAAGCGTCATCTTGTAACTGTCAAAGGAGAACGGATTAACCCGGCCTTTAATGGAATTTTTTGAAATGTTAAGCATGGCTATTGTTCATTTTTTCCTTTCTGAAATGCCTTGTATTCATCATAACTTCCTTCAAATACAACGGAGCCATTTTTCATCTCCACAATTTTGTCCGCTTTTTGCAACACCCTGTCTTGCACACTCGTTGCTACCAGAGTCCAGGGTCCATTAAATATATAATCCAGCAATTTTTCTGCCTCCTCTCCATCCAAGTAGTTAAATTCTTCCTCCAGCAACAACAGTTTCGGAGAAAAGCAAAGACTACGGGCCAATATGATCCTGCTGATATTTGCATTGCTCAACTGCATTCCTTCCGGCATCAAAACGGTATCCAGGTCATCTTTTAACTTGAACACGTAATCATTTAACCCGACAAGTTCCACTATCTCCCTTATTTTTTCCTCTTCCACGTCGTCTTTGCCTACCGTAATATTTTCCCTTATCGAACCGTGGAAAATGGACTGGCGGGACAGGCTATCCCCTATCATGGACCTCAGTTTCTCTAAGGAAACGGTTTCCAAAGGCAACTTATTGATCAGGATTTTGCCTTCATAATCCTCGATCAATCCGGCCATCATATGCAGCAAAGTACTTTTGCCGGAACCACTGACTCCGGTCACAACCAGTTTCTCCCCTTCCTCTATATCGAGATTTATATGGTTTACAACGGGATGATCCATATTTTTAGGCTGAAAGGTCAGATTCCTCAATGAATAGGAAAACCCGTTGTTTGTTATTTTAAGCGACTTGTCGATCCCGTCTGACCTTTCGAGGCCCATATCCATGATCAAACCCAGTTTTTCCGTCGCGGTCAGGGTATCATACACCGTTTCCAGGCTAAGGATCAGCTTTTCAACAGACGCTATGATCAATACAATGATAATTTCGGCTGCCACGAACTGGCCCAAGCTGATCTCATCCGACATGAGGAGTATACTGCCTGCAATCAATAGCGATCCGACAATCAGTACTTTAAAAGCAATCATTACCTTATACTGGAAAATCAGCACGCCAAAGTGGTTGTTCCTGTATTCCACATATTGTTTTACCAGTTTGTCCACGCGGGTAAAAGGTAAGGAAGAAAATCCCGATAACTTGAAAGTTCCCAAAGTCCTTCCGATTTCCTCCAGCCAAAAAGCGACTTCGTATTTTGCAGATGATTCTTTAAGGCTGGTAGCCATTCCTTTTGGGCTGGTAAACCTAAATATCAAATAAAGGATGATTACCAGGACTACCGCGAAAATGATAAAGAACTGATGGTAAACGGCAAGCAGAACCAGTCCGAAAAAAACCTGTAGGGAGGCCGTACTGAAATCTATAAGGAGCTTGGCCAGACCCTTTTGCAGATTGATGGTGTCAAAAAAACGGTTCACCAACTCGGGGGCAAACTTTCCCATAAGGGCTTCTGTCTTTATCCGGGGAACCCTGTAAGCAAATTCAAGCGCGGATTTGCTGAAAATCCTCTGCTGTAGTTTCTCAGTGAGATATAATTGGCTGATTTGAAGGTATCCCCCAAAAATCACCCCTAAAGCCACAATGGCCACAAGCAGTACCCATGACGTGGTCATCCTTCCGCCCAAAATAAAATTCAGGATAGCCTGAACTCCCAACGGCAAAGAAAGAGAAACCAAACCATTCAGAACTGCATAAAAATATATCGAATAAATTTCTTTTTTTTCATCGCGAAGAAGGTTAAAAAACCTCTTAAGGGGGGTATTAACCAATTCAGTTTTCATCCTTTATTGTTTTAAATACTAAATCGTAATAAAAACTCAGCTTATCAGTTCCTTTTAGACCGGATTCGGTCATCATAGGCATATGCTTCATAAAAAAAGCATGCAGTAAAGTAGATTCCAGAAGAGTGGAAACCAAGGTTTTGGGGTATTTATAATTGGGATTGAGCTCTCTGACTATTTGTGTGATTCTTTCACTTAGCTTATAGAACTGTTTAAAGTATCCGTTTCTATTTTCCACATCAACTTCTTTTGTCAAAAATGCCTTGTAGGATTCCTCCGTGACGATACCTCTTAAAGTCTCGATGTCAATGTATATGTTCTCCTTATAAGTAGGTCCCTCCACCAATAACTGAATGATCACCTTCATTTTTTCATGAGGGTCGTCCAGATTGGAAATGGAAAATACCAGGTGATGCTCCAGCCACCCCCAATACCAGGTAGTCAGATAAAGTAGAAGTTTGTGTTTGTTTTCAAAATAACGGTAAATAGCCCCTTCGGTACTCCCCACTTTTTCAGAAAGCTTTTTGAAAGTAAAGCTCTCCATTCCCAGGTCTTCAATCAGTTCAAGGCTTTGGTTGATGATTTTTTTCCCCAAGTCCGAACTCAACGGATCTTTGATATAAATATCACTGTTTACCGGCACTACGATGTAGTTCAATATATGCTCCATTCGACTGTAAAAGAAAAACTCTTAATGTAGTACTAACGACTTCCGGAAAAGTATGTTTTACTTACTGCGTAGTTTTTTTGTCTTCCGTTCAAATCTTTTTTAAGGATTGCTGATGACAACCGGGGGTAGAGCGTTTAAAACAAATCCAAGCAATGTTCACAGCTATTCACCAGAATATAAAAAATCACTGGGGTGCCTTATTTTACATTTCCTACCATATAGAGGTAAATTACCTTGGAATACCGTAACATAAAGGGCAAAAATAATATGTTCAAAACGACTACCGCAACTATGTAGACCATAATATCGGGATCATTAAAGAAGGTATTCAGAACCACCATCACTGTAATGAAAAGCGCCACGGAAAGTGCATAACTGATATACATGGCACCATAATAAAAATCAGGTTCTGGATTGAGGTTGGCTTCACAATGGGGACAGGTAAAATGTACTTGTGTGAGTTTTCTAAAACTATAAACCGGCACCGGGAACATATCCCCTATTCTACATTTGGGACATTTGGCGGCGACCATGGCCCTGGTCAGACTTGTTTGCTCCATATTTTTTGCATTTGTTGCCCTCAACGGACTTCTTCGAGGTCATAGTCTTTTCCCAATCCCCATCGCAGAAGTTCTTCCAAATCGTACAGTTCGAGGGTTTCCAGATCTTTAACCCTGAAATTCTCTGAGCCGATGCGCTCCAATACCTGCAAATACCGGATTTCTCCAAAGTTTGTCAGCCGGTAAACCCTGCCTACGCGTATGTTGTCAATTGCAAGCGGCATCTATCCTCTTTAATGTTTTTCAATAATCCACTTTACTCTTTTATCATGACTCCCTCTGCCACAAAAGTAGTGCTTTCTTCATCCTCCACAATAGCGTCAATCTCTTCTTGTGTTTTTCCCGCGTCTTCTGCATAATGCCTGAGGGTATGCACATCGGTTAATGAGTAGTCGGCCTTGCCCGATATGATCACCTCATTGCCCTGGGAATCCTTTGGCACAAAAAAACCATAGTCTTTAAAAGTCACACGCATGTGTTTTCCGTCAGGTAATTTCAAAGTCATCCAGCATCCTTTTTGAACACATACTTCTATGATTTCTCCCCTTACCTTTCCCTCAAAACTTCCGTTTTGGTGCAGCTGCGCATACATTTCCTCAACGGTGACTGCTCCTGCAGCTTGAATAGCCTCTCCATAGCGGGAATAAACCTCTTTATTTTGATCTGACCTGTCGGATTCTTTACTACAGGCGTTTAAAAGGAGTAGTGTGATGGCGACCGTAATAAGGTATCTTTTCATGGTTGTGTAAGGATTCTGGCTTCAACAAATTCATGCCTTACAAATTTATAAAGCATTATTGAATTTTCACCAACAAGAAGATTCAAAGTAATTTTAAGGCTAAGGCTTCAAATTGATTGATAATCTATTAATTTTGCAACTCATAAAAAAACAGCTCCAAAAAATGACCGTCACAAAGAAATTCGTAATTGATTTTGACAGTACCTTTACACAAGTAGAAGCATTGGACATATTGGGAGAAATCAGCTTGAATGATGATCCTGAAAAAGAAAGAAAACTTCAAGCTATAAAGGACATTACGGACCAGGGCATGGAGGGAACCCTGACTTTCAGGGAAAGCCTGGTCAAAAGAGTGGAAATCCTCAATGCCAACAAGTCCCAGATAGCTGAATTGGTGACCGTTTTAAAAGAGAAGGTTTCCAACTCCTTTCAGAGAAACAAGGAGTTTCTCAGGGAAAATGCCGAAGACATCTACATTATATCAAACGGGTTTAAGGATTTCGTCGTGCCTATCGTCACTGCATATGGCATTAAAGAGGAAAATGTATTTGCCAATGAACTCAAATATGGTGAAGACGGCAAAATTATCGGGTTCAATGAGAATAATCCGCTTTCCAAAAACAACGGAAAACCTGAAACCATCAAAAATTTAAAATTGGAGGGGGATATCTATGTCATAGGAGACGGATATACCGATTATGAAATAAAAGCCTCCGGTGTCGCCAATAAATTCTATGCTTTTACCGAAAATATAAACCGTCCTACTGTATCTTCCAAGGCAGATCACATCGCACCGAGTCTGGATGAAATCCTATACATAAATAAGATGAACAAAAAATTTTCTTACCCCAAAAGCAGGATAAATGTATTGCTCCTTGAAAATGTACATCCCATAGGGGTGGAGCTGATGAGGGAGGAAGGATATAACGTGGAGGTGATCAGTTCTGCACTTTCTGAGGAAGAGCTGGCCGAAAAAATCAAAACAGTATCGGTGCTGGGGATCAGGTCTAAAACCCAAGTCACCAAAAAGGTGCTGGAAAACGCCAATAGACTCATTGCAGTCGGTGCATTTTGTATTGGCACCAATCAGATTGACCTTGATACCTGCCAGGAAAAAGGGATAGCCGTGTTCAACGCCCCTTTCAGCAACACCCGGTCCGTGGTGGAATTGGCAATTGGGGAAATCATTTTCCTGATGCGCAACATCGCAGACAAAAGCAAGCTGATGCATCAGGGAAAATGGAACAAATCAGCAAGCGGGAGTGTCGAGATCAGGGGAAAAAAACTGGGGATTATCGGTTATGGAAATATCGGGGCACAATTATCCGTTTTGGCAGAAAATATGGGCTTGGATGTCTATTATTATGATGTATTGGAAAAACTGGCATTGGGGAATGCCACTAAAATAGATTCTCTGGAGGAACTGCTGAACACCTGCGACGTGATTACCCTGCATGTGGATGGCAGAAAAGAAAACAAGCTTTTGATAGACAAGAAGAGGCTTAAGATGATGAAAAAGGGCTCTTACCTGATCAACCTCAGCAGAGGGCATGTGGTGGATGTTCCCGCCCTGAGAGATGCATTATCCAGTGGGCATCTTGCCGGCGCTGCCATTGATGTTTTCCCCAGTGAACCAAAAAACAACGACGAACCGTTTGAGTCTGAACTGATCGGTTTACCCAACACCATCCTTACGCCCCATATCGGCGGCAGTACGCTGGAGGCCCAGGAAAACATCGCACGGTTTGTTCCTGGCAAGATCATAGAATACATCAATACAGGAAACACTTATAACAGCGTCAATTTTCCGAACATCCAGCTTCCCTTTTTGCAGGATGCGCACAGGCTGATCCATATCCATATGAATGAACCGGGCATTATGGCAAAAATCAACCAGATATTGGCGGAGCACAAAATCAATATTGTTGGGCAATACCTTAAGACCAATGAAAAAATCGGATATGTCATTACGGATATCGACAAGGCTTACTCCAACAAAGTAATAGAGGACCTGAAAAGCATTGAAGGCACCATCCGGTTCAGGATGCTTTATTAGCATTCGGAAAAAACCATTCGTTAAAACCAAAAGGACTCCTTCGGGTAAACACTGTTTCCCTTAAGGAGTCCTTTTAAAATGAGCCCGGATCTTGGAGTGTTACAAACCTCCGATATGACAGGATTTGAGCTGCTTTAGTATCGCAACCTTCCACTGTTAACCTGGTTTTTTTGGAACCGAGGTCCTTCAATGAAGGATGAGGCCTGGTTTTGAAATAAAGCTTCACTCGGCATTTTAATCAACTTGTGAAGTTTGAACATGTCGCTGATCCGAACTCTATGCAAATATACAATAGATTGTGAGAATCCTCAAATCCACCGGGTTTACCTGCCGGGCATGCGATACACATGGAAAGAACATTTGCAGCCCTCCTCTATTATTAGACTTTACATTTGGTCTGATTAAAAAAACAACAAATAACTTATATTTGTAATCAATTTATTCATTATATTAAATTTTCCGAATGGCTTGAAAGTGATTCCGGAAACCCTAAAGCTTTTTAATCAGGAACTAATTATAAATCGAGAATGTATCAAACCAAAAAGATCATTGTTTGCCTGGATCAAACGGAAATGGACAAAACGTTGGTGCAATTTGCCGCCTTTATCGCCAGCATCAACCAGTCAAAAAAAATCTACTTTACCAATGTCATCCGTAATCTCTCCATACCAAAAGATGTGCTGAAAGAGTTCCCTAATCTAATTGACAACATGATGGAGGAACGGAAAAACCAGATGAAAAAAACGGTGGAGGAACATTTTGACAAGTCCTTGTCCACCAATATGTCTTTTGTGGTAAAGGAAGGCCAGTTATCAAAAAAAATCCTGAAACTTGCTAACGATAAATCCGCAGACATCATTCTGGTCGGCCGGAAGATCACCCTTCCAGGCACCGGAGTACTCTCCCAGCGGCTAGCCAGGCGTGCGTCCTGCTCTCTCCTTATTGTTCCGGAGAACAGTTCTCCAAAAGCCAAAAAATTATTGGTCCCCAGTGATTTTTCGGACTACGCAAAGGATGCCATAGAAGAGGCCATTGAAATCGCTGAAAAAAACGGCCGAAAAGGAGAAATCATCTGTCAAAATGTCTTTACCGTACCGTCCGGATACCATTTTACCGGTAAATCCTTTGAGGAATTTTCCTCCATCATGCAAACCCATGCCGAGGTCAACTATAAAAAGTTCATTCGAAAAATAGATACTAAAGGAATAAACATCAATCCGATATATACCATGGACAAAGATGATGATCCAACAGATGACATCATCCAAAAGGCATTGGATATCAAAGCAGATATGATCATTATCGGTGTAAAAGGACGGACCGCGGCCACGGCTCTTTTTATAGGGAGCCTTGCCGAACGCCTTATCCAACGAAACGACAAAGTACCCATGCTTGTCACCCGTCCCAAAGGAAAAAATGCAGGAATCATTGAATACATCCTAGAAATATAATTGTTTTTACATACGTAAAAACATCTTTTAGGGTATTAAATTTAAATTTCATAACTTAAGCCAAGATTTAAAATATAGGGCAATATGAAAACTTTATCTGTTTTTCTTTTAGTTTCATTGTTTTTTTGTAATTCGGAAGTTGAGGCACAACTTATGAGAAGGTTAAAAAACGCCGCTGAACAAGGGGTTTCCAGGGCGGTGGAAAAAAGGGTGGAAAGAGAGGTAGAAAAGGCCACCCAAAGGCAGTTGGAAAAAGCTTTTGGAAATCTATATGGAGATCCGGCAGGGAGTCCAAAAGGAACAGGGTATGATTTCAGTAAGATTTTAGCGTCCGTTAATACGGACGTGGATACCGAAAGCGCCTATGATTTCTCAGGGCTGGCCATTATGGAGATCACCGGAACAGAAGCCAATGGCAAAACCATCGACCCTGTACACATCCATTACTTACTCAGTTCCAACAGCAATCACTACGGCATGGAATTTATAGATAAAGAAAATTCCAAAAACCAGGAAAGAACCATCATGATCTTTGATCATAAAAACAACGCGACCATTATGTTATTGGAAAGCGAGGGAGAGAGGTCCAGTCTGGCCTTTTCATTAGACTGGAACAACCTTATGGAAATGGAAAATACCGAGGAAACGGAACAGGAGGTCATTGGCCTAAACGACTACAAATTTGAAAAAACAGGCAATACCAAAAATATATTAGGGTACACCTGTGATGAATACCATGTTTCAGGAGATGAGTTTGAAGGATCTTATTGGGTAAGCCAAAGCGTTATCGAAGGATTGGAATCCTTCTGGGGGAAAAACAGCCCCTTGGTTACCCAAAAAATAAGAAACAATAACCAGCTATATTTTAACGATCTGCCGGAAGGCAACATGCTGGAAATGCATTTTGTAAGCAAGGAGGATCAGAGCAGTTCTCATTTTACATTCACCGAAATTGATAAAAACAAAAGCCATACATTTTCAATGGAAGACTATCCTAATGTGATGCATGCGAGATAATTTTTATATTGCCGGGGATTTCTTTTCTATCATTTAAAAATTGTAGTAATTGAAAATATCGATCATTGTAGCGAAGGCAAAAAACAATGCTATCGGCTTAGACGGCAGACTTCCCTGGCATTTGCCATCAGACCTGAAGCATTTTAAAAAAACCACTTCCGGACATCACGTAATCCTGGGGCGGAAGACATTTGAGTCCTTGGGAAAGCCCTTGCCGGGAAGGACCCATATCATTGTTACAAAAAACAAGAATTTCACTCCTCCCCCGGGACAGTATGTAGCACATAGCATCGAGGACGCCATCAACATCGCAAAATCCAAAGAACTGGACCGGATATTTATCCTCGGAGGGGCTGAAATATACAAACTGGCTTTGCCTCTGGCTGATGAAATGATCATTACTGAAATTGAAACCCTACCTGAAGCAGATACTTTTTTTCCTGAGTTTGATAGGGAGAAATGGCAGATTAAGTCCCGGGAGCACGTCCCAAAGGATGACCAAAACAAGTTCGACCATGCTTTTGTGACCTATATCAGAAAAAATGCAAAGAAACATCACAGCTGAAATATTATCCATTGGAGATGAGCTGCTCTACGGACAAATCCAGGATACCAACAGCCACTGGATCAGTCAGCAGTTGGATGGTATTGGAGTAAAGGTCATCAGGCGCACCACCGTGGGTGATGAGAGGAAGTCCATTTTGGCAGCTTTTGCTGCTTCAGCGTCAGTAGCAGACATCATCCTGATGACAGGAGGGCTGGGCCCTACCAGGGATGACTTAACCAAGCCGCTGCTTGCGGAATACTTTCAAAGTGATTTGGTCTTGGTACCAGAAGCCCTGGAGGCCATCCAGGGTTTCTTTAACAAAAGAGGGCGGGAATTAACATCAACAAACAGACAGCAGGCTTATCTGCCCGAAAAATGCACGTATGTACACAACCCGGTAGGCACAGCACCGGGAATGTGGTTCGAAAAAGACGGAAAGGTGTGGATGTCCATGCCAGGTGTCCCCCATGAGATGAGGTATCTTATGGAAAACTTTGTCATCCCAAAAATAAAAGATATTTTCCCCTTACCGATCATTTATCATAAAATGATCAAGACAGTGGGCATTGGAGAAAGCTGGTTATCGGATATGATCAGCGACTGGGAATCCTCTCTGCCTTCCCATATAAAACTGGCCTACCTGCCTTCTTTGGGTGAGGTAAGGCTACGGCTTACAGCTACCGGAAACGATCAAGGCACCTTGGCGAATGACGTCGAAAAACAAGTTGAAAAGTTATTGCCTTTGATCTCTAAATATGTGTATGGCTACAACCAAGATACCCTTGCTACGGTAATAGGGCAACTTCTCAATCAAAGAAAAAAGAAGCTGGCCCTGGCTGAAAGCTGCTCAGGTGGGTATATAGCCCACCTTATTACCGGTGTTGCGGGATCCAGCGATTATTTTAACGGTGCCATAGTTCCCTACCACAACACCTTTAAAGAAAACGTATTGGGTGTCCGGCAACATACATTGATTAATCATGGAGCAGTAAGCGAAGAAACCGTTATAGAAATGGCGACGAAGGTCAGGGAAAAATTCCAGGCCGATTTCGGGCTGTCCAGCAGTGGAATCGCCGGACCAGGGGGTGGCACCGCCGATAAACCTGTGGGACTGGTATGGATAGCTTGCAGCAGTACGGACGGTTGTTTTACCAGGAAACTACAGCTCACCGAAGACAGGATGGTCAATATCCAACTAACGGCAACCGCTGCATTAAATTTATTGAGACAGACGATCTTAAAGGAAACTGAATAAAATTTTGACAGATTCCTTTTGCAAACTAAATTCTAAAATTTAGTTTTATGTCAGAGGATAAAACAGAAGTAAACAATTGGTTATGGCGACAGTTGAAATGGTTATGCCCAAAATGGGGGAAAGTATAATGGAGGGAACCATTCTCTCCTGGCTTAAAAAAGAAGGGGACAAAATAGAACAGGATGAATCTGTTTTGGAAGTGGCCACAGACAAAGTGGATACAGAAGTGCCTGCCATACACTCTGGGATCCTAAAAAAAATCCTTGCTGATGAAGGTGAGGTTGTTGAAGTGGGCAAACCCATCGCCCTTATCGAAGTGGAAAAGGAAATTTCCACCCGTATGGAATACCACGATACCCCTCCCACATCAGAAGAAACAGCGGAGGAAACAGACGTACTGCAAGCAGCACCCGAACACACATCACTTCTGGTTTCCTCCCAACCAACTTCTTATACTGACGCCCCGGTAAAAGATGAACGTTTCTATTCTCCGCTGGTGTTGAGTATCGCAAAAGAAGAAAGTATTGCCAAGGAGGAACTCTCTAAAATCCCCGGAAGCGGCAAAGAAGGACGTGTGACGAAGAACGATATCCTTGCCTATCTTGAACATAAAAAATCCATCAACTCCTCTGAAGAGACCCTGGGTACAGGCCTTGCTGCTCAAATACAAATCAGTGGAGAAGATGAAATCATCGAAATGGACAGGATGAGGAAGATGATAGCCCAGCGAATGCTGGACTCAAAAAATATTTCCGCACATGTCACCTCCTTCGTTGAAGCCGACGTCACCAATATTGTGGTTTGGAGAAACAAGATCAAGGATGAATACCTGAAAAAAGAAGGGGAGGCCATCACCTTTACCCCTGTTTTTGTGCAAGCAATCGCCAAAGCCCTTAAAGATTACCCCATGATCAATATCTCCGTGGAAGGAGACAAAATCATCAAGAAAAAGCAGATAAACATAGGTATCGCAGTAGCCCTTCCAAACGGCAACCTCATTGTACCGGTAATCAAGAATGCGGATCAGTACAGTCTCTCCGGCTTATCCAAAAAAGTCAATGACCTCGCCTTAAGGGCTAGGAACCTGAAACTAAATCCTGATGAACTGAAGGGAGGCACCTATACCCTATCCAATGTAGGTCCTTTTGGGAATATAATGGGGACACCCATTATTGTCCAGCCTCAAGTGGCCATTTTGGCTGTTGGAACCATCGTCAAAAAACCCGCGGTAATCGAAACACCAACGGGAGATATGATTGGCATCAGACATAAAATGTTTTTATCCCACTCATATGATCACAGAGTAGTGGACGGAGCTTTAGGGGGAATGTTTGTAAAAAAAGTTGCCGATTACCTTGAAGCTTTTAGCCTGGACACAAAAATATGAATACATAAATACATAAGCATGGGATTGAACCTGGAAAAATACAATTAACAGAAGAACAGTTCGTTCAGTTTACCTCCCTGCCAACTCGTGCGAACAGATTCTGATTTTTTCAACAATTTCATTTATTTTCACCGGCTTGGTGAGGTAACCGTTCATACCTATACTCAATGCCTTCTCAATATCCTCTTTAAACACACTGGCAGAAAGACCAATGATAGTGACGGATTTGCCATTTTTAAGATTACGGATATATTTTGTAGCATCCATACCGTTCATGCCTGGCATCTGGTTATCCATAAAAATCAGATCATAAGTATTTTCCTCCACCATCTTCACCGCTTCAAGACCATTTATTGCCACATCAACCGTGTATCCCATTTGTCCCAGCAACATTACCATAAACTTGAGGTTGATCTCATTGTCCTCGGCCAATAATATTTTAAGTGGATATTCCTCGGCCATCTTTTCAAGTTCCACGCTGTCATCTTTAATCTCCTCAGGCAATTTTTTTTCCGGCTTTTCTTCGCAGGTTCTGCCTATAATGGTAAAAGAAAATACCGACCCGATCCCCAGTTCACTCTCTATCTGCAAAACCCCACCCATTAATTCTATCAACTTGTTGGCAATGGCCAATCCTAAACCTGTCCCCTTATAATCCACATTGCTTGTGGATCCAACCTGAGTAAAAGGTTTCGTGAGTTGATTAAGCTTATCCCTTGCTATTCCCATACCATTGTCCTGCACTGAACAGTTAAGGATAACGTTCTCTATAAAGACTGATTCACACTTTACAGACACTTGTACGGTACCTCCTTTTCTGGAAAATTTCACTGCATTGCCTATAATGTTAAAAAATATCTGGCTAAGCTTTTCTTTATCCAGTTCTATGTATTTCGGAACGTCGGGATCAACATCCAAATTGATACTGATGTTTTTGTCGATGGCCATTCCGGAGAAAATATTAATGATCCGCTCTATTTCGGACTTGATGCTGAGGCGGGAAAAATCCAGTTCCATTTTACCAGCTTCTATTTTGGAGTAATCCAATATGTCATTCACAATATTAAGCAGTGATTCACCGGAGTCGAACACAATCGAGAGCAAATTTCTTTGCTCTGTGGTTAATTCGGTTTTATCCAATAAACCTACGATCCCCAAAAGGCCATTCAAAGGTGTTCTGATTTCGTGACTCATGTTTGCCAGAAAATTGGATTTCTCCTTGTTCGCGTTTTCCGCCGCTTCCTTGGCTTCACGCAATCCCCGTTCCCATAATTTCTGTCCGGTAATGTCTCTTGCCACTGACATTATTCTGGTTTCATCCAGCTTAAAAAACCTTACCTCAAAATACCTTCTTCCTATGCCCAAGAGCAAATCCAGCTCCTCCGTCTGCATCTTCCCGCTTTTCAACGCCCTTTGAAAGGCTTTCATTGTCTTTTCGCCACCTTCCGGCCCTATAATATCCTTAATGTTTTTGCCAAGGGATTTATGGGGCGGCTCTACCAACAAATCTTCATTTTGGAGATAATAATCCAAAAATTCTCCTTGATTGTTATAGATATAGATGATATCAGGCAAGCTTTTCAGCACTGACCTCAGACGGTTCTCGCTTCGTATAAGCTCCTGATCCGCCAGGTACTTGTCATTGATGTCCGTACATATCCCTACTCCCCCCTTAAATGCCCCCTCTTCATCATAGAATAGTTTTTCAAACAGCCTGACTCTGATTTTTTGTCCATCTTGTCTGACTACGTTGGTCTCGTAGTAATAATAATCCTTTTTTTTGCGCACTACATCATCAACCGCCTTTTGAAACGCCTCATAATCGTCTACCATAAAATCCTCAGAAGGCATATTCTCATACATTTTTACCGAGTATCCCAATACATCCTCCACGTTTTCGCTGACCTGATACAATTTCCAGTTTTTGTCCCGATAGTATATAAACCCTTTGGACTGTTGTAACAACATGGTTTGCTGTCTAAGCAATTGGTCGAGGTCCCTGGATTTCTTTTCCAGCAAACGATTGTTCTCACTCGTGATCTTGAAATATTTCGAAAGAAACAATATCACCAGAAACAGCAAACCAAAAAGTGCAGCAAACAGGTAAAAGTAATTGCCATATATCCCGGAGATGATGGTTGCCCTTTTTTGAAAAAACACAAACGCAAGATTCTTGTCCAGGTATGCGAGCGAAAAAGGATACTGAACCAAAATTGCATTAGAGGCCTGTTCATCTCCGATTTTCACCGGCCCTTCATATTCCCCTCGCAATCCGCCTTCTATTTCTCTCTCTATTTGCTCAAAAAGGCCCTTATCCAAACTTACCTCTGACTGCTTTTGGTAATAAGAAATATTTGTCAGCTCCCCATTTTCATACAACAGTTTGTAATTATCGGGTCCCAAATAATAATTGCTCAAGTGTTCCCAGAAAAAGCTATGTAAATCCATCATAATGAGCATCTTGACTTTTCCCCCGTTGGAAGTAACATGCAAACATTCCCCACAGGATATGTCAGAAAGGTTCCTTGGTACTATTTTACTTACAAAATAATTTGTCGGGGAGACATGATAATAGGCAGTTTGGTTACCTGTTTCAATGAATACCGTATCCAGCAGGGACAGGTAATTATTAAGCAATCTTCGTATTCTTGCTTCGTCTATCAATCCGTTTTGATGGTCCGAAATTTGGGCGCTTTTGTCCTCCAGGTTATTTGCGAAGAAAATAAGATCATCATAAAGATTACTATAGTTCCGTTGCACTTCATTGGCCGCCAGTTCCACCTGCTTGTTCAAAAAAAGCTTTCGGTATTCAATGAGGTTTTTAGATAAAGAATTGTAAAACAATACCGCCAAAAAAAATGTAAAAATAATGGAGGCCATACTTAAGCCTATTAACCACCAAAACCTCTCAGTCCTGTTTTTAATGTTTCTCCGTTTGCTTAGAAAATCAGTCATGGATGTCCAGTAAATACCAGTCCAACATATTCATTTGCCGGCAATAGACCTCGTGACGTTTTCCCGTCATTTCAAATTCCCAAAAATTCTCCTTTTCCAGCAAAAACTTAGAGGCCATCCGCCGTACTTCCTTGCTTTTGCTTTTGAAAAGATTGAAATCTTCCTTTCTGAAATTGTCAGATATGATGGTTTGTATATAAGTATGGTTTTTTAAAGGAGGCATGCTTAAAGCCTCTATAGCACCGACATTTCCTGCTACAATGGTACCCTGACTGTCTATTATAAGCATCTTTTTATCATATCGGTCCAAGAAAATACTCATAAAATCAGTAAGGGTTATGTCCATTCCCAACACACCGCGCAACTCCTCGTTATGGTACACGGGATGGATCAAAGACAATATCCATCCTCTTCCTACCGGATCAATATAAACTTCTTCAACCCACACGCTTTTCTTTGATGGATTGCGTACCTCATCTGCAAGATAGTAAAAATTGAATCCCGTTACGTCAACTTTTAAGTCCAACGTATTCAGCAAATCATAGGGCGGATACAATCTTGAAAACTGATTTGCAGAATTATAATACACTTGCGAAACCATGGGGTATTTGTTGATGATTTCCTTAAATTCGGTATCCATCAATTCCGTGATATATACCTCATTAATGGATTTCTCCAGATCGGTAGACGCAAATGAAACGAAAACAGTGCTTTCATCATTGTCCGGATTGGGATTATAAAAAAAACCACTGTCATTCATGATGTATTTGGCGGGGTCAACCAAAGGGACAAGACTGTCTGATTTTTCAAACAAATCGGCCGAGTAGCCCGAAAGCGCCTCGATTTCCCTTTCCAAAGGCAACAGTTCAGATTCAATGTTGCGGATGATAGAATCCAAAAAATAAAAATGGGTTACAGGCCCCTCCTTTCTTTCTGATTGACAAGCCGAAGAAACCAATAACCAACAAATTACTATTAAAAAAAAACATTTCATCTTCGAATATTTAAATTCAAGTAAAGTTAAATATTTTCCAGACTATTTCTTAATGTTTTTTGCATTTCATGAAATCTTTTCTTAACGCTTTCGAAAAATTCGCCTTCAAATAAAGAATCCAAGTCTTTTTCCGCAGCAATCTCCGTTTCATCTACTTTAAAAGTCTGTTCCACCCCACCCTGTTCAAACTTGATAATGTATTTGTTGTTCCAGGAAAACAGACTTATTCTAATATCATTCCGGACAGTTTCTTTTATCACTCTCATGCGGATCTCACTACCATTGTAGAATAGGTGATTTCGGATTTCAGTGAAGAAGCCACGGAACAATATTTTTCGACCGCCAGCTTTACCACTTTATCGAATTCCTCCAGACTGGCGTCAGGAGAAGTCAAGACAAATTTGAGGTGAATGCTTTTATAATAAGCCGGAATCCCCTCATTCCTGATTCCTTCCGCTTCTATTTTAAAATCTTCAATCTTTCTTCTCTTTTTTTTCATCATCAAAACCGCATCCACTGCTGAGCAACCGGCCAGCCCGGAAAGCAACAATTCCATGGGGGATTGGTGCATTTTCTCAGGACCGTTATACATATCGATATTCACTGTATTTCCTGTTGCATTGACTGATTCATATTCATAATCAGCCTTCATTCTGAGGGTAATATTTTTTTTTGACATTTCGCTTTTTAAAATAATAAAATAAATTTGATTAACAATATTTTTTAATTTTTCACATGTTTCTCCGATATTGCCCACCTACTTCATACAAGGCATGGGTGATTTGCCCCAGCGAACAATATTTGACCGCTTCCATCAAGGAAGCAAATATATTTTCATTTTGAATGACCGAACGCTTAAGGATTTTAAGATACCTTTCCGACTTTTCCTGGTTTTTTGCCGTGTAAACAGCCAGATTAGCAATCTGGTTTTCCTTTTCCTTCGGATCAGACCGTATTATTTCTTTAGGCACAACTACGGGCGACCCTTCGGATGACAGAAAAGTATTGACCCCTATTACGGGATACTCTCCACTATGTTTCAAATGTTCAAAATACATGCTCTCCTCCTGTATTTTAGACCTTTGATAGGTGGTTTCCATGGCCCCCAGAACCCCTCCCCGCTCCGAGATTCTCTCAAATTCCCGGTAGACCGCCTCTTCCACCAAGTCTGTCAATTCTTCTATAATATAAGATCCCTGAAGTGGATTTTCATTTTTCGCTAATCCAAGCTCTTTGTTGATAATCAGCTGTATGGCCAGCGCCCTTCTCACCGAGGCTTCGGTAGGCGTAGTTATGGCCTCGTCAAAGGCATTGGTGTGCAACGAATTGCAGTTGTCATAAATTGCATAAAGGGCCTGTAGGGTAGTTCTAATGTCATTAAAATCTATTTCCTGGGCATGAAGCGAGCGGCCGGAGGTTTGGATATGGTATTTAAGTCTTTGCGACCTTTCATTGGCTCCGTATTTCACCTTCATTGCTTTTGCCCAGATCCGCCTGGCCACCCTGCCTATAACGGCATACTCCGGATCAATGCCATTGGAAAAGAAAAAAGACAAATTAGGCGCAAAGTCGTCGACGTGCATTCCCCTGGATAGAAAATATTCCACATAGGTAAACCCATTGGATAAAGTCAAAGCCAGCTGGGTAATGGGATTGGCTCCTGCTTCCGCTATATGATAACCGGATACGGATACGGAATAAAAGTTCCTGATTTTATGGTCAACAAAATACTGCTGCACATCCCCCATCAGCTTCAGTGAAAACGCTGTCGAGAAGATACAGGTATTCTGGGCCTGGTCTTCCTTTAAGATATCTGCCTGTACCGTCCCCCTTGCTTGTGATAAGGTTCGGGCTTTGATTTTCTGAAAAATGCTTTCCGGCAAAACCTCGTCACCGGAAATCCCAAGCAACATCAGCCCCAGACCATCATTTCCCGGAGGAAGGATTCCCTGATAGGCAGGCTCGGGCAATCCCTTTTCCGCAAAAATCCCGGCGATTTTATTCCGGATTTCGGATTCAAGCCCTTCGTTTTTGATATATATTTCACATTGCTGATCAATCGCAGCGTTCAGATAAAAAGCAGTGAGAATAGCGGCAGGGCCATTGATGGTCATCGATACCGAAGTGCCCGGATGAAAAAGGTCGAAACCTGAATACAGCTTTTTCACATCGTCAAGTGTACAGATATTCACTCCGGAGTTGCCGATCTTACCGTAAATATCCGGCCTGATGTCCGGATCTTCCCCGTATAATGTAACGGAGTCAAAGGCCGTGGAAAGCCTGGTAGCGGGCATTCCCTTTGAAAGGTAATGAAAGCGCTTGTTTGTCCTCTCCGGACCTCCTTCTCCAGCAAACATCCTTGTCGGGTCTTCATTCTCTCTTTTATAAGGAAACACTCCCGCTGTAAATGGAAACTCTCCGGGAACGTTTTCCCTCAGACTCCACTTTAGCAGATCCCCCCAGGCTTCAAATTTAGGCAGGGCCACTTTGGGTATCCTGCTGTGGGCAAGTGACGTGGAATAAGTCTTTATGGAAAGCTCCTCATCCCTGACCTTATATTTGTGTTCGTCCTCTTTATATCTTTTGACCAGACATTTCCAGTTTTTCAACCATTCCAGATTTTGGGGATCCAGGGCTTCCTCAGCTTTGGTGTAACTGTCCTTCAATTGGGCGAGAACAGGGCCTTCCGCATCCTGCTCCTGCAATACCTCCATCGTTTTTTGGATGCAGTAAAGTTTTTGGGCGATGTCCTTTTGGTTCTCCACCCATTGATCATATCCCCTATTGGAGATGACGATCTCTTCCAGGTACCGTATCCTTGAGGAAGGAATGATCTTGAATACCGAGGAGGGGTGCATCGAAGCCGCAGACCGCGTCAAAGCCTTTGGTTCCTGTTGAATAGGCAACTTCTCCAAAAGTGCCTCATACAGCCTATCCATGCCGGGATCATTAAATTGCGAAGCAATGGTTCCAAAAACAGGTATTTGTTCATCCTCAACATCCCAAAGCAGACGGTTCCGCCTATACTGCTTTTTCACATCTCTTTGGGCATCCTCCGCTCCAGGCTTATCAAATTTGTTTATTGCCACCCAATCTGCAAAATCCAGCATGTCTATTTTTTCCAACTGGGAAGCTGCTCCGTATTCGGGAGTCATTACATATAAAGCATAGTCAGAAAAATCAACTATTTCCGTATCAGATTGGCCGATCCCGGAACTTTCCAAAATGATCAGGTCAAAACCGGCCGCTTTGAACACCTCCAATGCAAAACCCACATGTTCCGACAGGGCCAGGTTGCTCCTTCGGGTGGCCATGGATCTCATGTATATCCGCGGGTGGTGAATGGCATTCATCCGTATTCTGTCTCCCAACAAGGCACCCCCGGTTTTCCTTTTTGTTGGGTCTACGGACAATACGGCAATCCTGATGAGGTCGTCGCCTTCTAAACATCTGCGGATCAACTCATCCATTACAGATGACTTACCTGCCCCCCCTGGCCCGGTAATGCCCAGGACCGGGGTTGTTTTCCGTTTCTCCGACTGGGAAGCCAGCAATGAAGACAAATGTGTCATGGAGGCTGGAAGGTTTTCGCCCACGGTTATCAATCTGGCCAGGTTTTGGTCATCAGCCAGATCCTTTACAGAGGACTCCTGCCACTTGTCCGTTAATGCAAAATCGGCTTTCTCAAGGAGATCATCTATCATGCCCTGCAACCCAAGTTTCCTGCCATCATCGGGAGAATAGATGCGGCTGATTCCATAAGCATGCAGATCCATTATCTCTGAAGGTAAAATGGTGCCTCCCCCCCCGCCAAAAATCCGGATATGACCCGCGCCGTTTGCTGCCAACGTGTCATACAAATATTTGAAAAACTCCATGTGCCCCCCTTGATAAGATGTGATGGCCACGGCATGGACATCTTCCTGTATGGCACATCGAACAATCTCCTCCACCGATCTGTTATGCCCCAAATGGACCACTTCACAGCCAGATGCCTGAATGATTCTTCTCATGATATTGATCGAAACATCATGACCATCAAAGAGCGAAGTGGCTGTGGCAATTCTCAGTTTATTTTTGGGAATATATCTTTTCTGCATTTAATTGCAATAAATGTATCAACATGGCAAAGCCCTTCATTTTCACTCCCCATCCTCCCATACAAATATAGTCATTCCTTAGGAAAATTGGATCGGTACCGGGTTTTCGCAAAATTATATTTTACTAAAATTCCAAAAAAACATTATCCATGAAATGATATTTCAAAAAACAGGGCTTCTATCAGTTTAATTGCCTGGCCAAAGGCTTGGAATACAGAATAAAGTGAAATATTAAAGAATTTATCTATCAAAAGTCTTTGAGAAACATGAGCTAAATCATATTTTTACTTAGAAGGTTAAAAGTATTTTTGTGTTCCCAATGACTTATCAGACATGAAGTTTTCACTGTATTTAGGCAAATATAAAGGAATAAAAGTATTCATTCATTGGACTTTTTCCCTTTTACTGTTGTGGATCATTATCGCTAACACCAGATCCGGGGTGGATATAGGAGACACAGGTTGGTCGCTGTTGTTTATACTTTCCATTTTTTTCTGTGTAATTCTCCATGAATTCGGTCACGCCCTCACCGCTCAAAAATACGGGATCCAAACCAAGGACATCATTTTACTGCCTATAGGAGGCCTGGCCAGACTGGAAAAACTGCCCGAAGACCCTAAACAGGAATTGAACGTCGCATTGGCAGGCCCTCTGGTCAATATCGTCCTTTTTCTTCTTTTAGGATTCGTTGTATACATCTCCGGCTTTGATGTTGAAGCCATTGAGGAGCCCCATTTGGATGGCAGCACCATTCTCCTGTATCTGGCATCTGCCAATTTGTTCTTGGCGCTTTTCAATCTGCTTCCTGCATTTCCCATGGATGGGGGCAGGGTACTCAGGGCTTTATTGTCCATCAGAATGTCCCGTGTTGAAGCCACGCAAATAGCTGGAGGTATCGGACAGGTGTTGGCAATAGGTTTTGTCTTTTTAGGATTGTTTTATAACCCCATCCTGGTTTTGATTGGTATTTTTGTTTTTTTGGGTGCTCAGGCTGAGGTCAACCATATCCGTCAAAGCTCATTCCTGAAAGGTTATCTTGTCGGGGATGCTTTGATGAAAAAATTTCCCATTGTGGCATTTGATGCCCCTTTGAAAAAAGCTGTTGAAAAGCTGCTGGATAGCCAGGCCACTCATTTTGTGGTAGTAAAAAACGATGAGCCTTTTGGCACTTTAAGCAGGGATGAAATCATCAAGGGCCTGGGAGATGGGGATGACTCCATCGAAATAGAGAAAGTATTCTCGCCCGGCCCACTAAAACTGGACCTTCACATGCCGTTGGAAGAAGCCTTCAAAAGGATGGCAGCAGAAAACAGGAAAGTTGCCTTGGTTTATGAAGACAACCTTTTCATGGGTATACTTGACCAGGAAAACATTGCTGAATTCATCATGGTCAAGAATGCACTGAACAAATGATCAGTATCCCTCCCGCTCCTCATCGGTTAACCATACAAGAAACCCAGGAAATCCTCCAGACCTCCATGTCCGGACTTTCGGATCATGAAGTGGCTGAACGTTTGAAGAAGTTTGGGAAAAATGAAATCCCTGACCCTAAGAAAAAACCAGCGTGGAAGATTCTGCTGAAGCAGTTTAAGCACTTAATGGTTTACATCCTGATTTTGGCCGCGCTTATATCTTATTTGACCGGTCACCATATTGATGTGTATGTGATTTTGGCCATCGTAGTGATCAATGCCGTCATCGGGTTCGTACAGGAATACAAAGCGGAAGGAGCGGTGGAGGCCCTCAAAAGCCTCCTCGTCCCGCGGTGCAAAGTCATCAGGAATGGAAAACTCCTGACCATAGATTCCAAAGACTTGGTTCCGGGAGATTTGCTCGCGCTGGAGGAAGGGGACCTGATTCCCGCTGACGCCCGGATAGTGGAGCAAAAAAATGCCAGGAGCATGGAGGCTTCCCTTACCGGGGAAGCCGTTCCTGTAGAGAAACACACCGCACCCATTGATGAAAATACTGCCGTGGCCGAACGCGCTAATATGACTTGGAAAAGTACTTTTCTGGCCAGTGGAAGCATGAAAGCGTGGGTTACAGGTACGGGGTTGAACACGCAAATCGGTGAAATAGCCGCTACCTTAAAAACCCTTACCCCTCAAAAAACCAATTTTCAAATAAAGTCTGACAAGCTTGCCCAACAAATGGCCATCATTGCCATTCTGAGTGCCGTGCTGCTGTTTTTGGTCGGATACTTCCTGCAAGAGGCAGATATTTCAGAAGTGCTGCTGATTTCTATTGCCGCCCTGGTCTCCGCCATTCCTGAAGGGCTTCCGGCGGTTTTATCGATCGTTTTGGCCATCGGGTCATACAGAATGTCCCGCAAAAATGCCATTATCCGTGAATTTTCCGCAACGGAAAGTCTTGGCTCTGTCAGTACCATTGTGACCGATAAAACCGGTACGCTCACACAAAACACCATGACCATAAAAAAAGTGTGGGGAGCGCCGGGAAAAGAAGTCGTGGTGACCGGAGAAGGCTGGGATCACCGTGGCGAGCTGATCGGTTCAGGGGAAGACCTTGAAAGCCTGAAAGACCTGCTGGTAATCGCCGCGCATAGCCATAAATCTTCTGTGCACCGGGATGAATCAGGAAAATACAAGGTCACAGGAGACCCCACGGAAGCCGCCTTTTCGGTATTGGCAAAAAAAGGAAACACAGAAAGGAATCTGAAAATCGTTGACGACTTTGCTTTTAGCTCGGAACTAAAATACCGGGCTACTATCATAGAATGGAATGGAAGGCTGATGAAAGTTTATATCGGAGCTCCGGAATCCATCCTTGGAAGGACCTCATTTATAAAAAAGAGGTGTGGAGAAACAGGCGCCATCGGAGAAGAGGATTTGGCTATCATAGAAAAACACCTGAGGGATTGGTCCCATGAAAGCCTTCGTGTTCTTGCCCTTGCCTTGAAAACGCTCGAAAACCAGGAAGAACCGGATTCGGATCTGGTTTTTATAGGATTGGCGGGCATGATGGACCCACCCCGTCCAGGAGTGAAAAAAGCTGTGGAAGACTGTCATCGGGCCGGAATCAGGGTGATCATGGCGACGGGAGATCACGCTGCAACAGCCCTCGCCATCGGCAAAGAAGTAGGAATAGTACAACCGGGCAGGGAAAAAGTCTATACTGACAGTGAATTGCAGGCCATGGATCCGAGTACTTTTGATAAAGCGGTTCTGGAAGCGGATGTTTTTTCAAGGCTCACGCCGCTTATGAAATTGAAAATTGCCGAATCGCTGCAAAAAAACGGGGAGTTGGTCGCCATGACTGGTGACGGTGTCAATGATGCGCCTGCACTGAAACAGGCCAATGTAGGCGTTTCCATGGGCATCATGGGAACTGACGTGGCAAGAGACGCTTCCATGATGGTGCTTGCTGATGACAACTTTGCTACCATTGTCAATGCCGTAGAACAGGGAAGAATCGTTTTCAACAATGCCAGAAGGACCAGTTTCTTCCTGGTCACCACCAATTTTGCAGAAATCACCACCCTGATACTGGCAGTAGGCATGGGTTATCCCATGCCCCTGACCGCCACCCAGATCCTCTGGATCAACCTGGTCACCGATGGCTTCTGCGACAAAGCATTGGCTACGGAAAAGGGGCAGGGAAATGAGCTGCTGCTCCCGCCCGTAACTCCAAAAGAAAACATCCTAAACAAAAACATAGTGCCTTTTCTGGTCATCAATGCTTTTTTCATGACCGCTCTGGCCATAGGGGCTTTTGTCTATTATTTGCCCGAAGGCCTGGAAAAAGCCAGGACCATCGTCTTCATAGTGCTGGCTTTTACCCAACTATTCAATGTCTTAAACATGAGAAACCTCAGGGGATCTTCTTTCAAAATAGGTTTGTTTTCCAACAACTGGGTCAATTATGCCCTGCTGGTTTCAGTGGTGATACAAGTCCTGATCATCGAGGTTCCTGCGATGGCGGAACTATTTGACTTTCAACCGGTTCTAGCGATGGAGTTTCTATTTTGGGTATTCCTCTCTTCGTTTGTATTTTGGATAGCCGAACTTTATAAATTAATATTTCTGAAAAAATGAACCAACGAATCAACATCACAACCGCCGAGGAGGCTGTAAAAATCATCAACAGCCACCAGAGAGTCTTTGTTCACGGCAGTGCCGCCACCCCCTCGGTATTGCTTCAGGCTTTGACTGAAAGAAAGGAAGAACTGGAAAATGTGGAGATTGTGGCCATTACTACCTTAGGTGACATGCCGCTCACTGGTGCGGATTGTAGAGGCAGTTTCTTTATCAATTCTCTCTTTGTTTCCGAAAATGTCCGAAAAGCCGTCAACAGTGATCAAGGTGGATATGTCCCCATTTTCCTTAGTGAGATCGGAAGGCTTTTCCGTAAAAACATACTTCCGATAGATGTGGCCCTCATACAGGTGTCACCTCCGGACCAACATGGCTATTGCTCTTTAGGCAGTTCTGTGGATGTGGCCAGGCCGGCAGTGGAAACCGCCAAATTCATAATTGCCCAGATCAATAAACAAATGCCCCGCACCCATGGGGATAGCCTGATTCATTCCAATTCCTTTTTTGCGGCTGTGGAAGTGGACGAACCCCTGCCACAAGTGAATTATGCGGCAAAATTGGATGACGCTGATTATAAAATAGGCAGCTATATAGCAGAGATGATTGAAGATGGCTCCACCCTCCAAATGGGAATCGGCGGAATCCCCGATGCGGTGCTCAAATCACTTACCCAGCACAGGGATTTGGGTATTCATACAGAAATGTTTTCAGATGGCGTAATCGATCTGCTTAAGACCGGTGCAATTACCAACAAATACAAGAAAAAACACCCCGGAAAAATCGTATCTTCTTTTGCCATAGGCACGGAAAAACTCTACTACAACATCAACGATAACCCCGTTTTTTCTTTCCATGAAGCTGCCTATGTTAACGACACCGCTGTTATCCGAAAAAACCCAAAAGTGGTTTCTATCAATTCCTGCCTGGAAATCGACCTCACCGGACAGGTCTGTGCGGACTCAATAGGAAGTTACCATTATTCGGGGGTAGGTGGCCAAATGGATTTTATGCGGGGGGCCGCTCTTTCCGATGATGGAAAACCCATCATGGCGCTAAAGGCCGCCACCAAAAACGGCATGTCGAAAATCGTTCCCTTTTTAAGGCCGGGAGCAGGTGTCGTCACCACCAGGGCACATGTCCATTATGTGGTAACTGAATACGGCGTGGCTTATCTATATGGCAAGAACCTAAGACAGCGGGCTTACGAACTCAAAAAAATAGCTGCACCGGAACATCAGGAAGCTTTAGAAAAATCCATCGTAGAACGATTCGGGAGTCTGGTATATCCGGTAAGATAAATGTTTCACTGGAATGGAATTTCCGGAAGTCATCCCCTTTCGGAAATTCCAAAACCAAGAATAAACTCCGTGCCTGACCCCGGAATGCTTCTCACATCGATCTCTCCCTGATTCAAAGCCACAAATTGCTTTACAAGCAACAATCCCAACCCGGTCCCGGTCTCATTTGCCGTACCCACTTGGGAAAGCATCCTTTGATTCCCTACTCCGGAGATGATGTCCTGCGCGACATCATCGATTCCCTCTCCGCTATCTTTGATATGAAATAGAATTTTATGCGCCATCGGTGTGTAAAACAAGCTTATTTCACCATGGTACGGTGTGAATTTGACAGCATTACCCAGCAGGTTTTGAACAATGATCTGAAAATGGGCCTTGTCCATCCAAACCTCAGGCAAACTTTGCCGGGAATGGATCACTTTGATCCGCTTGGCTTTGGTCTGAAAGCCATACGTAGTCACCAAATCATCCACTACTACTGTCATATCAAAAGATTCGGGATTAACCTCCATGCCATCTGTCTGCTTATTGGCCCATTGGAGCAGGTTGTTCAACATTCTTTCCGTATTTTCTACCTGCTCGTGAAGGAGTGCCATGGCTTCTTCTCTGTCCACTTCCGTAAAATACCCCTCCTGCTGGAGCATAAGAAGTTGTTTGATCGAATTCATCGGAGACCTGAGATCATGGGACAGGATCGAAAGCAGTTTGGTTTTGGTCTGGTTGATCTCTTTCAAAAGCTGATTTTGCTTATCGATCATCTCGTTTTGTTGCTGAATCGATCTGTTTTTTTCTCCGAGTTCAATATTGAAATGTTCCTTCAGCAGCAGGTTTTTCCGATAAAAATAAACAAGGGTAAAAAGAAACACCACTACCAAAACCATAAAAATCGTCAGCCTGTAATGCTGCCGAATCTGGTGTTCTGCCACTGATTTTTCTGCCCTGAGTCTTTCATTGTCGGCATGTGAGAGTTCGAGCTGCAAGCGGGAAATCTGTCTGTTCTTGGCAGTATTGTAGAGGCTGTCATGATAAGCTTTGTTCATCCGGGTAAAATAAAGCGCCTTCGAAAATTCACCTGCTTTTTCATAAATTTCTCCCATGACATGGGTTATCCTTTCCATATCCCAATTGCCACCATGCGCTTCGGCCATTTTCAAAGCCAGTTGCCCATATTCCAAAGCCGTTTTTATCTCTCCCTTCTCCAAAGCGACCTCCGCCATCCCTGTATAAGCGAAAGTACTTTCCCAGTTGGTAAGTAAATCCTTGGCATCCAGCACTTCCTGATACAGCTGCATGGCTTTGTCATATTGCAAAAGTGAACTGTGAACCTTGGCCATCCGGTTTTTGGCCATCAAGTTAACGATATCCCCCCTATTTGTTTCCAAAAAATCCAGGCTGGCCTGAAGGTGGTAAATGGCCGAATCATACGCTTTTAGCTCATCAAAAGCTATCCCGATATTAAAGTGATTGATGGCCAGGGAAACACTGTCGGAAAGCTCCATATTAATGGGCAAACAGTCTTTCCAGACTTTTATGGCCTGCTCAAAATCCTTATCGGCCAAATAAATCAGGCCCCGGCCGTTTAAGGCGGTGACTTCCGCTGGCTTGTCCTCTCCTTTTTTCGCCAGTTCCAGTGCCTCCACATAGTGCCGGAGCGAAAGGTCGTATTCGCCGGAAATATAATATACCGCCCCTTTGCGGTTCTTTATGCTGGCCATCATCCCATAGTCTTCCGGATCCGCCAGTTCCATGGCTTTTCTGACAAAATACAAGGCAGAATCCTTCTGCTCGTATTGGTAACCCTTTGCCTTATCCAAATACGCCTCAACCTGAAAACTTTCAGAAGCTTTCATGGATACATTGTGAAATAGAAAACCCACCAAAAAAGGGAAACAAAAACGGCAACCTATAATACCCAGCATGGAACCATCTTCACTTAAATATCAGTACTGTATGGTCAAAAATAGACTATAAATCCTGATTTTCTGTCCCATGTCCAGACTATTTTACCTGTGGTGTCTCAGGTATCAGAAAGACAGTGGAAGAGGGCAAAACATTTCATTTGCTGCTTCTCATCAGCAACATGGATCCATCGCTTTGTTTTCTTATTTGTTGATTTTATACTTTAGCAACTGGGCATTGATGGCCACGATCACTGTGCTCAGGCTCATGAAGATAGCACCCACCGCAGGACTGATGATCAACCCGGGAATAAATCCGGTAGCCAGAGGCAACGCCACCGCATTGTATCCCGTCGCCCATGCCAGGTTTTGGATCATTTTCTTATAGGTGGCCCTTCCAAACAACAACAAGCTGACAATGTCTCTTGGATTACTGTTGACCAAAATAATGTCCGCGGTTTCAGCGGCCACATCGGTTCCCGAGCCTACGGCAATGCCCACATCCGCTTTGGCCAATGCCGGCGCGTCATTGACCCCGTCACCCGTCATGGCCACAAAATGACCCTCCCCCTGGAGCTGTTCGATAATCTCCACTTTTTGGTGAGGCAGCACTTCACTGTAATATCCATCCAAACCCAGGTTTTCACTTACCGCTTTGGCCGTTTTTTCATTATCACCTGTAGCCATATACAGCTTTATCCCATTTTCCTTTAAGGTCTGTACTGCTTGGGGGCTTTCCTCGCGGATTTTGTCGGAGAGGGCTATGAATCCTGCCAATTCATCCTCGCGGAAAACAAAAACGATCGTCTCAGCCTCATCCGATTTGGCATTTTCCGGATAGGCTACATTTTTTTCCTTTAAATATCCCGGGCTGACAACTTTCCAATTTTCATTTCCAATTCTACCCTGGATGCCTTTCGCTGTAAGTGCTTCAAATTTTTCGGTTTTCTTCAAAGGCACTTTTTTTTCCTTGGCCGCTTTCACGATACCCTGAGCAATAGGATGTTCCGATTGTTGTTCCAAAGCCGCCGCCGACCCCAGCAGTTCATCGTCGTCAAGCCCCTCCATGAGGCTTTCATACCTGGAGACTCCGAATTTTCCTTCCGTAAGGGTACCTGTTTTATCAAATACCATTGCCGTCACCTTTCTGGCGTTTTCAAAGGCCGTTCGGTTGCGTATAAGCAAGCCTTTCCCTGCAGAAACGGCGGTAGAAATGGCCACCACCAATGGAATGGCCAAGCCAAGCGCGTGGGGACAGGAGATAACCATCACCGTCACCATGCGCTCCAACGCGAAATCCATGCGTTCTCCCATAGTTAACCACACCACCAGGGTAAGGGTGCCCAAACCAATAGCGATAAAAGTGAGCCATCTTGCCGCTATATCGGCCAGGTTTTGTGTTTTGGATTTGGTTTTCTGGGCATCCTCCACCAATTGGATCACTTTGCTGAGATAACTTTCCTTTCCGGTTTTTGATACTTTTACTTTAAAAGACTGGCTTCCATTCACCGACCCTCCGATGACTTGGTCGCCTTTTGTTTTTTTCACCGGCTTGCTCTCCCCCGTGAGCATGCTTTCGTCCAGATAACTCTCTCCCTCCACGATGATCCCGTCCGCGGGGATCTTTTCATTTGCCTTTATCAGAATGAGGTCATCCTTGTTGAGTTCTTCTATCTTTACATCCTTCACTTGATCTCCCTCCATCAGATGCGCTTCCGAAGGCATCATTTGTACCAATAGTTCCAAAGCTCTGGAAGCTCCCATCACCGACTTCATCTCTATCCAATGTCCCAGAAGCATAATGACAATCAAGGTGGCCAGCTCCCAATAAAAATCCATTCCTTCAAGCCCAAAAACCACAGCGGAACTATACACATAAGCTACCGTTATAGCTACGGCAATAAGGGTCATCATACCGGGATTTAAACCTTTCAATTCTGTCACTGCACCTTTCAGGAAAGGCCATCCGCCGTAAAAAAAGATGACTGAAGACAAGCCAAAAAGCAAATACCTGTCTCCGGCAAAGGTAAACTCAAAACCCAGCCAGTGTTGGATCATTTCGGAAAGGGCCAGTACCGGCAGGGTAAGTATCAGGGATACCCAAAAACGTCGCTTAAAATCATCCACCATATGATCGTGGTGGCCATGGTGTTGATGTGCTGCTTCTTGATGATGGCCGGGATGATCTTGATCGTGGCCTTTGTGGGAATGTTTATCGTGGGTTTTCATTTTTGTTGTGGGTTAACGTGGAAAATAAGTCTGTGCGGCATCCGGAGTTTAATGCATTGGTCTTGTAGTGATGGCCGATAAAGGATTAAAAAAAGCCATGCTCAAGCATGGCCCCTTCCCTTAATCAATGGTCTCCTTTACACTGCCGCAAGTCAACATGGCATCTCCATAATAAGGATTGCGGACTTCGTTGAGGCTGGACAACCAAGAACCTCCCTTGTTGTCGTCGGCCATGGGGCAGTGAACCAGGTAAACCTGACCCGACTCAGGCTTGTTGTTCTTTACCAGGATGAGCATTTCATCGCTCAATGCTTTAAACGCTTTGCGTTGATCGGCCAAATGGGCAGCGGATTCTATTTTCCGGGCACTTCCCAGAGCCCTTTCACTGTCTTCCACACCTTCAAGGGCATCGACCAAGTCGGCAGCTGCCTGCTGGGCGGCTTTTTCGCTGGCTTCTACCAATGCATCTTTGAGCTGTATATAGCTGTTGTAAGCCACGTCTAACTGCCGATCCTTAAAGGCTATTACATTTTCAGTGGTTTCTTCTCTTCTTTCTCCGGTTTCATCATGGTGCTGATGCTTGCTGCAGCCGTTCCAGGCAATCACTGATATCAATCCTAAAATAAATGCTGTCTTTTTCATTGTTTTTATAGTTTAGTTGTATTTAGATTTCATCCAATTTGTTTTGCAAATGAGGATTATAATACCTAATGACGATGCCCCTCGTCGGGTCGTGAAGCGGGTACCCCAGGTCTTTCAAAAACCGGCTTCCCTTCTTCATAGGTGGCTTTCACCTCTCCGCAATTCATCATCGCATCTCCAAAATAAGGATTACGGATCTCCTCAAATTCACTCAGCCAGTATGCTCCCTGGTTATCAAATGCCATGGGGCAATAATGTCTGTATACTTTACTCCGCAGCAACCCAAAGGTCTCCGCCATATCCAGAATGCCGTCGGAGATGGTAGAAAAATGCGCCCTTTGTTTTTCCAGATCATCCGTATTGCCCAATTGCTTCAGAGCATCTGTCATGACAGTCATCTGTGCCATCCACGTGTCATGGGCCTTGTTTTCCAGAGATTGCATTTCCACTTTGCCGATGGCGTTTAGCATGTTTTTGGAGGCGTTCCCCGCTTTCTCCGAGTCGGATTCCACCAAGGCATTCTTCATGTCAAAATAATCCTCAGCCACTTCCGAAATTTGCTTCCTGAACGATTCGGGTACTTCAATGCGCTTTGATTCCGGCCTCATCATCATACTGTAATTGCCGGACAATTGGGCCGCTGCATCGATGGCAAACACCCCGTTGGTGACAATCTCCTCGCCAGGTTCCAGACCTTCTTCTATGACATACCGGTCTCCCATTTTCGGCCCTATTCCCACTTCCCTCATTTCATAAGCAGGATAATCTGTGCCGGCGACTTTGACATAAACTATGGAGCGTTTACCGGACCATAATAATGCCGTCCGAGGCACAGAAATGCTTTGGTGCCCCGCTCTTGAAGTCTGAACCCTGGCATTCACAAACATCTCCGGCTTTAACTCCATTTCCCTGTTTGAAGTTTCTGCTCTCACAGAAGCGGTTCTCGTAGCCGGGTTGATCACCGGATCTATGTAAGCCACCTTTGCTTTAAAGGTTTTTCCCGGAACAGCAGCCACCTGAAAATTAAGTTCATTACCTACTTTCAGCAAGGGCAGATCGGTTTCATAGGCATCTATCATCACCCATATGCGGGAAAGATCCGCCACGTTGAACAGTACAGCCCCGGTCGAAACGTAGTCCCCTATCGATACATTTCTTTGGGTAACGATCCCTCCCTTATCTGCAAACACATCAAATTCGTCCCTGATTTTTCCGCTTTGCTCGATTTCATGAATCTGGTCCTCACTGAGCTTCCACAACCTGAGCTTTTCCCTTGCCGAAGCATACAGTTCGGGAAAGCTCCCCTTTGTTTTTGAGGCTTCAATCAGCTCTTTTTGTGCAGTGAGCAGCTCGGGGGAGTAGATAGTAGCGAGCTTTTCCCCGGCTTTGACATACTGACCGGTAAAACTCACATACAGATTTTCAATCCTTCCCGGATATTTGGCCGTGATCGATGCAAGCAGACGCTCGTCCGCTTTGATTTTTCCTGTGAGGTGTAATTCCCCCTCCGGAGATATGCCTTCTACCCGGCTGGTTTGGATATTCGCCATGGCCACAGCTTCAGGAGTCATCTCATGGACCAAAGGGCTGGTTGCTGCTCCGTTTCTTTTCGCCGAAACCGGTATCAGATCCATTCCACAGATAGGGCATTTCCCCGGCTCATCCTGACGGATCTGAGGGTGCATGGAGCATGTCCACGTTTCCTGGACATGCTCTCCATGGGCATGAGCCTGATCATCGTGTTGATGGGACCCTGTGGGCCTGACCAACCATCCTATAAAGATTCCTAACACCAATGCCAGTAGAATAGCAAGAAGGTTTTTTCTATTTTTCAACATGTTCTTCATCATTTTCGAATCAATACAATTCAATGGAGGCAAGTGCCTCAAGGCCCGAAACCACCTTGTGTTGGTCCACGACAGCTGAGATCAGTTTGAGCCGGTAATCCAGCAGCTGCTGCTGTACCCTTAACAACTCTTCAAAATCCCTTCCTTCGGAAGTATAAGCAACCATTAAAAGGTCCAGGGTCTGCCGGGCCAGGCCTGTTTGGTCCTTATAAAGTTTGGCCCTCCTGAATGCGTCATCGAGATCCCGCAAATAGGCTGCCCATTCATAGGCCAGTTGATTGGTGGTGCTTTCTTTTCGAAGTTCCACCATCTCCTGACTGAGTTCAGCTTCTCTTAACTGCGCCCTGTATTTCTTTCTGTAAATGGGCAATGTCACCTTTACCATGGGCATCACCATGTCATCACCGCCCATCTGCATGCCGTTTTCTGTTCTCGGTGAAAAGGGCATATAATTCACCCCTGCTCCAAACATCGGCCGTCCCTCCAACTTCGCCATCTGCCTCCGGGCACCATAAGCCTCCTTCTCCGCATCCAACATTTTCAACATGGGATTATTGGCAGTAATGCTGTCCAGCAAGGACAACCGTTCCACCGACAAAGCAACTTCTTCAAGACTGTCGGAGACGGCAATGGGCACAGCCTGGTCCCTATTGAGCAGTGAATTGATCCTCGCCATGAGGGGGGCCCTGGAATCATGGAGAAGGGCAAGCCGGTTTTCCAATTCTTTGATTTCCATCCTCACCCTCAACACATCACTCATCCCGGAACTTGCTGTGTTCATGGAAGGGCTTGCGCTGTTCATAGCAGTAGGAGCCGTAGTTCCTTTACCTCCGCCCATGTTCATGCCTGCACCCATTCCGGAACTGCCTGCCCGGCTGGTGATTTGAGTCCCCGTCCCACTCATAGGCTGCTGCATGCTTCCCTGTCCACTGCCAGCACCTGAGCTTTGGAATCTGACGAGGGCCAACCGCTCAAACCTTTCCAGTATTTCCAGGTTTTCTTCACTCACGCTGATTTCTTCCTCCAATTTATAAAGGTCGTACCAAGCGGTTTTGACTTCCAAAAACAGCCGGTTTTTGGCCTCCTGAAAAAGCTCATACCGCGTTAGCGCCATTTTAGAAGCCTCGTCTTTTTTTGTTTTCAACATGCCAAACCAGGGAAACATCTGCATCAGCTGCAGTTCCCCCCGCTGCAATCCCATGGGGAGTTCCATTGGTCTGAGAAAAAAACCCATACTCAATTCGGGGTCAGGCAAACCTCCCATCTGCGGAACCCTTTCGAGAGAAGCTTCATATTCCTTGAAATAAGCCCGCAACTCCGGATTGTTCTCTGCGGCTACCTGAAGCAGCTCTGGCAAAGATTGCCCCCGGGCAAAAGCCGCCAATCCCATACCAAGTAGGATGATCCAAATTGTTCTTTTCATTGTTGTACTTTTAAGATTCTACAAAAGCCTCCGGGTTTCTTTTCAGTTTTATTTCCGCCCACAAAGCATATAAGACCGGCACCATAAACAAGGTCACCAAGGCTACCACCATGCCCCCGAAGGACGGTATGGCCATGGGAATCATGATATCGGCGCCCCTCCCGGAGGACGTCAATACGGGTAACAAAGCCAACAAGGTGGTGGCTGTGGTCATCAGACAAGGTCTTACCCGCTTGATTCCAGCATCCAGCACCGCCTTCCGGATCTCTTTGACGTTTCCCGGGGAATTCCTTTCAAAACTTTGCTTAAGATAGGTCCCGATGACCACCCCATCATCTGTGGCAATGCCAAACAAAGCTATAAAACCGACCCAAACCGCCACACTCAGATTATAAGTACCCATCTGAAACAGCTCCCTGAGGTTGGTCCCCAACACATTAAAATTCATAAACCAATCCTGCCCATACAGCCATAGCATCAGGAAGCCTCCCGAAAATGCCATGGCAATGGCGGAAAATATCATCAGGCCAGTGGCCACGGAGCGGAACTGGAAATAAAGGATCAGGAATATGATGATCAGGGAAAGAGGTACTACAACAGACAGGCGCTTTTCAGCCCTGACCTGGTTTTCATAGTTGCCGGAAAACTCATAACGTACGCCGGCAGGCACTACTAGCTCACCGGAATCAACTTTCTGCTTCAAATATGCTTGGGCGGCTTCTACCACGTCTACCTCCGCAAACCCCGCCATTTTATCCAGCAGGACATACCCCACCAAAAAACTATTCTCACCCCGGATCATTTCCGGACCTGGCCTATAGGTGATATTCGCCAATTGTTCAAGAGGGACATAGGCCCCTGCCGGCGTAGGTACCAACATGCGTTCAATTGCCGATGGATCATCCCTCCACTCTCTTGCGTACCGCACCCTGATGGGAAACCGCTCCCTTCCCTCTACAGTGGTGCTCAGTTCCATACCTCCGATGGCGGTCTCAATATAGTCCTGAACATCCCTTATATTGAGGCCATACCTGGCTATCTCTTTTCGATCAATGTCAATTTCCAAATACGGTTTGCCTACAATCCTATCGGCAAACACCGCCTGTTCTTTCACAGACGGTACTTCCTTCAGGTATTTTTCCAGTTGCAAACCGAAGTCCTCTATGGTCTTAAGGTCAGGTCCGTAAACTTTGATCCCCATGGGAGCACGCATTCCGGTCTGTAACATGACCAACCGCGTTTCTATAGGCTGCAGCTTGGGGGCGGAAGTGACCCAGGGAATGTTCACCGCGCTGATGATTTCATTCCAAATATCGTCGGGGGTTCGAATATGACTCCGCCATTGCCTGAAATAAGCCCCTCTCTTATCCGGTATCAATTCATCGGCCTTTATCTTATGCGGCAGATCGGTAGCCGGGTCATATGTCCCGCCGTTTTTCAGCTCAAAATGTCCGTTGTCATCCACTTTAAACCGCAGGCGGATACCATTCCGGTCAGCGAGGTATTCACTTCGATAGTGGATCAGGTTTTCAAACATGGACAAGGGCGCGGGGTCAATGGCTGTTTCTGCCCTGCCGGCTTTCCCAACCACCATTTCCACCTCGGGAATGGCACTGACCATCATGTCAAGTCTTTGAAGTACTTCCCTGTTTTCCTGTACGCCCGCATGCGGCATTGAGGTCGGCATCAACAAAAAAGACCCCTCGTTGAGGGATGGCATAAACTCTTTGCCCATACCGGGAAAGATGTGGGAAAGTGAGGACCAGGGCGAAGTTTCCCGGATATTCCATCCCAACTTTTCGGTACTATTTGGAACAAAACCGAAAACCTTGTCAAAACCCAGCCATATGTTCATGCCCAGCAAGATGATAAAGGCTGGCACCAACAAAAACAATCCTTTGTGTTCTAAACACCACGTCAAAATCCTCGGATAGGCTTTAATGAAGATAGAAAATGCTCCCAATACGAGCCCAAGGGCTAAGGCAATAAAAATAAAATTGGCCAATATGCTGTTGGAAACCCCCAAAGGTCTCCATTCCACAGTCAGTAACCATGAAACCGCTATTACAGTGAGGCTTACCATTATCAGATTACGATAAGGCGACAGTTTTTCAGGATAATAGTAAAGCAACAGATTCACCAAGCCGAAACCCATCAGCACCAAACCTGCCCAGGTCCAAAAGCTATAAGCCACCAGCAAACCGACCACCACAAGCAGGTAATTTAGATAGACACGGTATCTGCCCTGGCCCTTTTTGAGGGAAAATATCCAGTGGGAGAAAGCAGGCATGATCACCAGGGTAAAAATCAACGCAGCCAGAAGGGCAAAGGTCTTGGTATACGCCAGGGGACCAAACAGTTTCCCTTCCGCCGCCTGCAAGGTAAACACCGGCAGAAAGCTGATGATGGTGGTGCTCACCGCGGTCAGTATCGCCGAAGCTACTTCTGTGGTGGCTTCAAATACAATTTTAAACCTCGATTTTTCCTTAGGGGCATTTTCAATATGTCGAAGGATATTTTCATTCAATATGACTCCCAAATCCACCATGGTCCCAATAGCGATGGCAATGCCTGACAAAGCCACAATATTGGCATCCACGTTGAGATATTTCATGAAAATAAAGCACATCAACACCGCCATGGGCAATAGGGCCGAAATAAGCAGGGAAGCCCTCAGGTTATAAACCATGACGACAATGACGATGATCGTAATAAGAATTTGGAGACTGATTGCCTCGTAAAGGGTACCCAATGTCTCATAGATCAAACCTGTACGGTCATAAAACGGTACCACGGTAACTTTTGAAACCGTACCATCCTCCAACGTTTTGGAGGGAAGCCCTTCGGAAATGGTTGCAATTTCCTCTTTTACGGCTTCTATCACTTGCAGCGGGTTGTCGCCGTAGCGGGCGATTACCACCCCTCCCACAGCCTCTGCACCGGACTTATCCAAAATCCCTCCCATATTCCTTGGCTGTGGACCTATATTCACTTTTCCAATGTCCTTTACCCGGATCGGGACATTGTCCACCATCTTCACCACCGCATCATCCAAATCCTCCAGACTCTTGACATACCCGAGGCCCCGGACAAAATAATCCACCCGGTTCACCTCGATGGTGTTTGCGCCCACATCAATATTGCTGTTTTTCACGGCCTGCATCACATCCATCAGCGAGACGTCGTGGGATTTGAGCGCCACTGGGTCAATATCTACCTGGTATTCTTTCACATAACCGCCCACAGAAGCCACCTCGGCTACCCCCTCCACGCTCGTGAGCGCGTAGCGCACATAATAATCCTGAATCGTACGAAGCTCGTGCAGGTCCCAGCCTCCTACCGGATTGCCGTCTTTGTCCCTTCCTTCCAAAGTATACCAGTAGATCTGGCCCAGTGCCGTGGCATCGGGTCCCAGTTTGGGCTGCACCCCGTCCGGTAGCAGCCCTTCGGTAAGTGAATTCAACTTCTCCAACACACGGGATCGGCTCCAGTAGAATTCAATGTCCTCATTGAAAATGATGTAAATACTCGAAAAGCCAAAGGCAGAACTGCTGCGCACGCTTTTCACACCGGGCAGACCCAACAGCGAAGTCGTGAGGGGATAAGTAATTTGATCTTCCACATCTTGGGGGGACCTCCCCATCCATTCCGTGAAGACAATCTGCTGGTTTTCCCCAATGTCCGGTATGGCATCTACAGGTACCGGATCTGAGGGTAAGCCTATATCCCAGCGGAATGGGGCCACAACAATGCCCCACAAAACAATGAGCACCAACAACAGCACGGTCACCAGCTTGTTTTCCAAAAAGAATTTTATGATTGCATTTAACATTGATGCAGGAATTGTACCCGGCAACGGTTTTGAATCAGTTTATCCGGGTGGTGAAACTTAAATCAGGATATGATCCCCGCCCCGATGCTCCGCATTTCCACCGTGTTGGTTCCCGTCTTTAGGAACATTAGGGGTGGTGGACAGAAACGGTTCCCTAAACCGGAACGCTTGTGTCGAATAGAATAAGAAGAATCCGGATAGCGGTGTTAGTTTTTTGGATAGGGGAAATAGAAGAAGCACGCAAAAAGCATTGCTTCCGGCAGCTGCGCCTTTCTATATCAAAAAGACTTGATTAAAAATATAAATAGGGTTCTTAAGTATCTTAGGTGGATCGGTGTTATTTTCATGACCACCGCCTTCAGTCAGTTGGGGTAGAAAGTAAAATTCAGACGCGATACCGGCGACGAAAGCCAGCAATACGTTCGTGGGAACGTTGAGGTCGTGGTGCTGCCCCCACTGATTGGAGTTTGGCATTTCTACCTGCGGCACATTCTCACAGCAGTCAGACGGCATATCAGAAGCGTCAGAGGAAGATTCGGAGCAACAGTCGTGTTTCTCCAGATAAAAATTGACTTTCCTGAGGTTTTCCTCACAGAAATGAAAAGAATAACTCAGGCCTGCGTGGAAGAGAAAGTATAAAAGCAGAAGCGATATTTGAATAAACCTTCGCATATGGTTTGACTAACGTTACAAAGATAAAAAAGTTGGCCGGAAAAAATTCATATAATTTTGGGAGAAATTAAATCCGACGGGGCCATCACAATGCAGCCTTGGCATAGAAACCCAATCCTATCCCACAAAAACCTGCAGGGTGTTACTCTTATGTGAATCATAATTTTCGTGTTAACCCGTAAAAACCTGTCCGAATCTGCTTCGGATCCGTGGAGTTTCTTTGGGCTGGTAAGAACAGGCGGGACCCGAAATACCCCGTCAGGGTTCTACAGCAGCCCCATATACCATTCCCTCGGGCATGGTATATCGGTCCTTCTTTGCTGTACTTTCACGCTTCTCAGCGAATGTGCATCATTCCTATAAATCTCTTATTGGCCTGGTTCTGCTTCCAATGCCGGGTTGTATAGCAGAAGTTTATTATCAAAGTCGTACAGGGTTAATTTTCTCAACTCATAATAGGCGGTCCAATAATCCCGGAGGGATTGAATGTAGGCCCGGCGGTTCCTGTCTTTTTCCTGCTGCGCAATGGCTAGATCGGTTATGGTTACATTTCCGTTTTGATAACGCTTAAATGATATCTCATAGCGCTTGTCGGCCACATCATCGGATGTTTGGGTGATCTCAATCCTCTCTTTTAACATTAAAAAGTTCCGGACTTTGGTAAAGATCTCCTGTTCAAAGTTGATAATTTCCTGCTCTATCGTATAAATCGTCAATTCCTGGTTGGCTTTGGCCATGCTCATCCGCGCCTTGTTTCTTCCCCAGTCCAATATGGGGACACTGATCCCCAGACTTACCAGGGCCTGTGTGTTGGGATTAGAATAAATATCTCCCCACATGAGGGCTGCATTGTTGTAACCGTACTCAGCATTCAGGTTCATTTGAAAACGTTGCCCCCGGGCCATTGCTATTTCCCGTTCTGCTTCCAATCGCTGCCTATCAAATCCAATGGCCACCGCTCTGTTTTGGAAAGCATAATCAATGGCCAGATCTGTATCGATGTCAAATTGGGGAATTTCATCTGGAAGAACCAGGTTAACGTTTACGGTTTCGTTCAGGCCTATATAAGACTTCAATCGCAACGCGGCTGTTTCCATGTCCAGCCTTGCCTGGGAAACTTCCTGCTTGGCCTCCAAAACCTGCAACTCCACCTGCAGTAGCTTATCTTCATAGGTGGTGCCAATATTATACCTTCCCCGCTCTATTTTTAAAATCTCTTCCGTATTGGTGAGATTTTTGGTGGCGATATCCAGATTGACTTGGGCGACCAGAAAATCGAAGAACATGACCGTAACCCGTTCACTGATTTCCTCCATCTCTTCAGCATATTCCCTTTTGCTTTCTTCATACCTTATCGGCTCGATTTTCCGGTTCCACTTCAGCTGGTTAAAAGCAAAAATGGGCTGAAACAATCTTACATTAACCGGCACACCACTCCACCGGGTTCTGGGATCTCCTTCCGGTGCCAAAAAATTGTCGAAACGGTTGGTGGAGCTATTGACTGAGATGCGGCCGCCCGTCGTCGCTATTTCCTGTTGTAAGCCGAGTTCCAGATCCATAAAGTTCTGCCTCACCTCCCTGAACGCAATGGTACCATCGGGTTGGACAACGCTGCTGAATTGCTGCGAGTAGCTGGGCACCGTCCCACTGAGCCTGAGCTGTGGATTGTAATCCGATAAATACAATCTGTATCTCCAATACAGATTCTCTCTTCTGGTATCCGCCCGTAACGCTGCCGGTGACTGGGCCTTGGCCCGGGCCACTATATCTTCCAATGTGTAACTGACGGTCTCCTGACCATTTGCATAAAAAAAGGCCATAAAAAAAGTAATGGCCAGGCTAAAACGTAATTTTTCATTCATATCGTAATGAGGTTATGGGGTCCTGACTGGCTGCCCTTTTTGCAGGGGTGATCCCAAAAACCAATCCCACTGTAGCAGCCACTCCAAATGACAATATAATGGATGGCATGGTAATTACAGTGGGGAATTCGGCAAAGGTAGACACCAGATGCGCCAAAATTATCCCCAAAATCACTCCGATTAAACCGCCCGATATACTGATCATAATGGATTCAAATAGAAACTGATTTACAATATCGGATTTTTTTGCTCCTAACGAAAGTCTTAGGCCTATTTCTTTTATTCTTTCCATCACAGAGGCCAGCATGATGTTCATAATGCCTATTCCTCCTACCAAAAGTGATATGCCTGCAATGGCTCCCAACACGATATTAAAGATGTTTTGCGTCCGCTGTTGTTGTTTTAAAAGCAATTCGGGGATGGTCACCTCAAAATCCACCACATTGTAATGTCTTCTTTCCAACATTTTAGCCAGTACTTCGGCAGTTGGGGAAAGTGTTTCACTTTCTTCTACCTGAACCACAAGCTTATCGATTTGGTGATAATTGGAGCGTTGGGAATTCCCGTTGTTACTTCTCAGCGCAAATTCCGTAACCAGGTCACGGTTCTTATAGCGGATCAGCATGGTTTGGATAGGAATATATACATCCATGTTAAAATCCCGGATTCCCAATTTGGAGATGCTGGATTCTGATACCATCCTCTCCTCCAGGACACCAATAACCTCCAGCCACTGATTGCCGCTTTTGATCTTCTTTCCCACAGGATTTTCTTTCGGGAAAAATTTGGATTGAACGCTCCTCCCAATGATGCAGACAGCATCCCCTTTGATCAGGTTTTTTTTGCTAAACATCCGGCCCTCTTTCAACCGGAAGTCCAGCACATCAAAATAAGCGGGCGTCACCCCCACCAGCTTGGCAGACCTGCGTATCCCACTCTTGACGATATGGGTATCAAATACTATTTCCGGGCTGATATTGTTGATGCCCGGTATCGTGGTACGGATGGCTTCCACATCCTCTAATTTTAGCCCGGGTGAGAATTTGCCTCTCTCCTTCTCCAGGCCGCTGCTCTCATCCACTTCTTCCTCGATCTGCTCGACTATCGGTTCTATCACGATGTTGTTTACCCCGACCAGCTTGATCTGCTCCATGATTTCCTGTTGGGCGCCGGTCCCAATCGCCAACATGGCGATCACCGCCGCCACCCCAAAAATAATTCCCAGTGCCGTCAGCAACGAGCGCATCTTATTGGCCAATACAGCCTCAAAAGCAATATAAAAGTTAGCTTTTAACCTTTCGCTTAACATACTTGCGTTTTAAACTTGGCTGAAATGCATCACGACGCTGCAAATCATGGATTATCCTTTAAAAAAGTCTGGTTTCTGTCAACGGCAGCCACAGGCTCTTCAGGATCGTCAAGGTTTCTTTTCCCATTCAATTCATCAAGCAGACGTACAGCCAGGTTTGCTCCCCAATTGGGTGTATTGAGATACACCCGGTCTCCTATATTCAGTCCTTTTTCGATTACCACGTCGTTGGCATTGGTCATTCCCATTTTCACTTCCTGCTTCACGCCATTTTTGAGATAAACGTAATTGATGCTATCGTTTTCGACATTGATGGCTTCCAGAGGCACATACAGTACATCTTCCAGTTGTTCGGCGATAATGGCGTTGCTGGTGGTCATAGAGGGCCGGAGCATAGGATCACTCTCGTTGATCCGGACCACCACTTCAAACACTTTGGCATCAGAATTAGGCCGCTGTTGCCCCACATTGGCCACTTTTGTCACCTTTCCCGTATATTTTTTATCCGGAAAGGCATCCATTCCGATTTCTACCGATTGACCGGTTTTCACCCTACGGATATCCACTTCGTTCACATAGGTAATGCTTTGCATGGAAGTAAGGTCAGGCAGGGTAGCCACCACAGGGTTCCAGGAACTGATCTGGCTTCCTTCCTTCACTTTGTTCCCCCGGTTGGTCACATAAATCACCATACCGTCCTGTGGCGCAAGCACCACAAATTTATCCAAAACATCTATCATTTGGTTCACTTCCGCTTCTACTTCCCGGAGTTTCGCTCCTACTTCTACCATCCTTGCTCTTTCCTGCATGGTCTTGATGCGGTACCTTTCCTTGGCCTGATCAAACTCCCTTTTGGCCTTTTCAAGGTTGTATTCGTTCTGCTTGATGATGGCAGGTGGCTCAAATTGGGACTGTTCAAGAATAAGTTCCTGCTCCTGTACAATATATTCCAAATTGAGGATATTGTCTCTCTCTACCCTTAAATTGAGAGAAGTATCCAGCTGTGTCTGTTCATATTGTGCCCGGATCTGCTCCAGATCCAGCCGCTTATCTTCCAGCCGGCCAAATAATTCAGTCTTATCAATGGAACAGATAAATTCGCCTTTTTTCACCACGGTACCTTCATCTACCATTTTATCAATGGTGAAGTTACCTATTCTGAACTTCCGTGCTTCCGAAGGTCCGAAGACTTGAACAGAACGAAGCGCTTCCAATTCCCCCGTGGTGGTGATCTCTACTTTAAACTTCCCCTGTCTGACCGAGGCCAGGAGGTCATTGCTCGCTCCGGGTCCGCCCTGGGTAAAGAAAAAGTACAAAATCACAATTACCACGAGACTACCGACCGCTACATATATAAGGTTCTTCTTCATTCTAATTGTAATCTATATTTACAAATTTAAACTTTTCGGTGGCGGGTTCCTCCCCAATGACCAATTTATTTCGCCATTGACGTAAAATAAAACCGGCTGCAGAATGATCCTGATTTGTCTCCGCAATTATTGTAACAATTATTAACTTGCGCTTTATTGCCCGTCCCTTTCCTCGAAAAAAGGCAGGGGGGCATAGACAGCATCATTCATTTAACCTGATTAACCTGAGAAATTCCTGAAAAATGCCTTTAAAACCACTTGTCAGCTGGACCATCCGTTATATCCCCCGAAAACACCTACAACGTTTCAGCCATGTTTTACTGCGCATCGCCGCTGTATTCTATACGGGAAATAATGTCCAATGTACGGTTTGCGAGCGGAAATTCCGGGAATTTTTGCCTTACGGGCGCAAAGCGAGAGAGAATGCCCTTTGCCCCAACTGTCTCGCCTTGGAAAGACATCGCTTAATGTGGTTGTTTCTGAAAAAAGAGACCTCCTTTTTCAGCAAAAAATTGCGGGTTCTTCATATCGCACCTGAGCTGTGTTTTTTGGATCGCTTTGAGAAGCTTCCCAATCTGGAATATGTGACCGGCGACCTTGAATCGCCATTGGCGAAGGTGAAAATGGATATCCATGAGATCCCCTTTCCTGACAAGAGCTTTGATGTAGTGTTTTGCAATCATGTGCTGGAACATGTGGAAGATGACCTGCGGGCATGCTGGGAAATCAACCGGGTGTTGAAGCCAAATGGCTGGGGCATCATCCAGTCGCCTGTGTATGATCTGGAAAAAACCCTTGAAGATCCCAACATCACCTCAGCTAAGGAGAGGGAGCGGGTATTTGGGCAAAGGGATCACGTAAGGAAATATGGAAAAGATTATGCACAGCGCTTAAGCCGGTCAGGATTGAAAGTAAGTGAGAACCATTTTGTAAACCAGCTTTCTGAAGAGATGATTAAAAAGCACGCGCTGCCGCCGAAAGAAGTCATCTACTATTGTGAAAAGGGCGGAAACAAAAACTAAAGCATCGGTAATAATTGAATGCCCTGCCGCAATCCCTGTAACAGGCGAAGGTTAGCGATGAGACCTTATCTACTGCCTCTTTCCCATGTTTTGTCAAATAAATAGCCATAAACAATTCCGCTCCCATAGCCACACAACTGGCCCACCGAGGTTAAAACTGAAAGCAAACCTATTGAAACCGACCTGTTTTGCCATGTGGATGAGACCAATACGCAGACGGACCATGTCAGATATCCTAACCCCAGAAATAACAACCATCTGGCCGCTAGCCAATTAAAAAGCAGCAATCCAACCAGCCCCAGAACGTAGAAGAACGGCAGCAGATGGACCGGTTTCACCGCTTCAGGATGAAAATTAGACACAAACACCCGGTTTCTGCCAAACTGAAAAGCCTGTTTTACGAATGATGAGAAAGTGTTTTTTCGCCGGTGATATACAACAGCCTCTTTGACCAATTCCAGCCGGAAACCTGCCTTTTTGATCCTTAAGCTCATCTCTATATCTTCGGCCATATTGGGATGGATAAAACCACCCAGGCGTTCATAAACCTTTCGGGCAAAGCCCATATTATAGCCCCTGGCCTGATAAGCAGCGGGGTTTTTTACCTTTCCCCGTATACCGCCGGTGGTCCAAAAAGACGTCATGCTGAAATTCATCGCTTTTTGCCAGGCGCTGAAATCCGCTCCGGCATCATCGGGCCCTCCATGGGCATCCAATCCTTTTATTTGAATAGCCTGGTACAGTATGGATAAATAACCGCTCGGAACAATACAGTCTGAGTCAAAAAAAACGAAATAATTTCCTTTGGCCTTTTCCATTCCCAGGTTTCTGGCAAAACCCTGTCCGGTATTATTTTGGTAATAATAGTTTACCCGCATGGTTTTGGCAAACTTTTGAAGCGTGTGTTCACAAGTACGGTAAGAACCATCATCCACAATGATCACTTCAAAATCCTTAAAATCCTGGAGATAAAGGCTGTTCAGCAATTCCTCCGTCTCTTCCGGCCTATTATATACGGGAATGATGACAGAGAAAAACATCAATTGTCCCAATTGATTTCCTCAGAAATATTGTAATCTGACCGCCGGGAAGTGTTCGAGGTCATCATTTCAGCTAAAAACCCCGTCAAAAAAAGCTGCATCCCCACTACCACGGCAACCAAGGCCAAAAAGAAGAGAGGTTGCTCAGTAATCTCTCTCACCGGAATGTTGTTTCTCAGTCCGTGGATTTTCTCATATACCAAAAGGAAAGTGATTATAAATCCCGTGAAAAAGGATAATGTCCCTAAAGTACCAAAAAAGTGCATGGGGTTCTTTTTATAACGGTTTACAAATGAGACCGATATCAGGTCCAAAAAACCATTAATGAACCTCTCGAAACCAAATTTAGTCTGCCCATATTTGCGGGCTTGGTGTGTCACTTCCTTTTCTCCTATTTTTCCAAATCCATTCCATTTGGCTATCAGAGGGATATACCGGTGCATTTCTCCATAAATATGGATATTTTTCACTACTTTCTTTTTATAAGCTTTCAGTCCGCAATTAAAATCGTGCAACTGAATTCCGGAAATCAGCCGGGTTACCCAATTAAAAAAACGCGAGGGTAAAGTCTTGGTGATGGGATCATGCCTCTTTTTCTTCCATCCCGAGACAATATCGAAACCTTCCCCCATAACCATTTTGTACAAACCAGGTATCTCCCCGGGATTATCCTGCAGGTCTGCATCCAGGGTCACCACCACTTCTCCCCTTGCTTTGGAAAAGCCTATATCCAGAGCGGCAGACTTACCGTAATTTCGGATAAAGCCCACTGCCCTGATGTTTGGGTTTTCCCCGGCCAGGTCCTTGATCACCTTCCAGGACTCGTCTGTACTTCCATCATCTACAAAAATCACCTCATATTCAAACCCCTCAGCTTCCAAAACAGTCTTTAGCCATTGCATCAATTCCGGTAAGGATTCTTCTTCGTTAAATACAGGTACGATGACAGAGATTTGAAGCATGTCGTTTAATAATCCAGCGATTTGTCCCTTTTCTTTAGAATGGCCCCTAATATCAGGGACATGATAGCATAGATGATCAGAGCAAAACCAAAGGCCTTAATTTGTCCCATAACAGTATAAGAACGGCTCATTTCACTTCTCATTTCATCCAATTGGTCCGCCGAAATGCTATCTCCGGCCCCAAATTTATCAAGCATGCTTAACATGCCTTCCAACTGACGCTCCACCAGTATCTCCGGTAGACCGGGATCAATGACAGAATAAAGCAGAACACTGCCTATGGTGGCAATTAGCCCGCTGATAATCAAGGTTACAAATGAAAACTGAAAGGCCGTACTGAAGGTCATGTAACCCCCGATTTCCTTTCTGTACTGTCTTCCAAAATAGATGATCAGTGCAAAAAACAATATCAAAACGAAAATATTGTACCAGGCAGCCACTAAAAGGCTGTAATCAATAAAATAAATAACAAAGTTGATGATCAACATCAACAAACCGATAATCATCCCGGATTTTACCGAGGCTTGTACAGGAGAAGTCGTATTTTCCATATATTAACCAGTTTATGATTTAAAAGTCCTTTTTAAAATTATGGAAATTATTATAGTAAAGAACAATCCAGGAATGATTTTTCTCAAAAAATCATTCACTGAAACATCCCAAATACTCATCTTCCGGATACTTTCGTAAGTATCATCAAAAGCTTTCTGACTAAGCTGTTCCACAAAAAGTGCCCGTTTCTCCTCCATCAAAGCAATATTGATTTCTTTGAAAGTTTCAAAAACAGGAGGATTAGCCCATAGGAAGGCGTAAATGAATCCAGCTGAAATAGCCGCCATCAAGGTGTACACAAAAAAGCCGACGCTCATACCTTGGGAAAAGTACAATTGCCCTTCATTGAACCTATCCCTGAAATTTTTCACCCCGATAAATACAAAAAGTGGGGTGATGATGTATCCAAATATAAGGGTCAGGTTAATGGGTTCCATTCCCATCCAATGCATCAGTAAAAAAGAGAGTATGCACAGGAGCCCTCCCGCAACCCCAAAAGGGTAGGCAGCTTGAAAATATTTAGACATTTACCTCTTCAAATTTCCCCTTGTTCACCACAAACTTTACGCTTCCTTTTAGCCCTTTTCCAAACCATGGGGAATTGCTGCTCGGCGAAGGGTTGGTTGGTTGATCAAATTCCCATTCAGCATGGGGATCAAAAACAGTAAGCGAATCCCAGGATGTCGATGCCTTTTTCAGCACTTTTGCCGGCCCCTTTGTTAATTTACTGATTAATAGGGGATAACCCAAATCCGGCTCCAGTTCAACAAGCGCGGGAACAAAGGTCTGCAGCCCTGCCATACCAAAAGGTGCCAAATCAAATTCCATATTTTTGGCATCATAATCATGAGGAACATGATTGGAGACAATGGCATCTATGGTCCCATCTTTTAAACCTTCAACTAGGGCCTCCTTTTGGGCTTGTTCCCTAAATGGGGGCAATACTTTCAGGGATGTATCAAAATCAGTAAGGTCCGTGTCGGTAAATAGAAGCTGGTAAAGTGACACATCAGCGGTTACCGACAAACCCTCCTGCTTTGCTTGTCTAATCTGTTCCACAGCACCGATGGTACTAAGGGTCTGGAAATGCAAATGCCCCCCCGCATAGCGTAATATTTCAAGATTCTTACGTACCGCAACTTCTTCTGCAATATCCGGGATTCCCTTCACCCCCATTGTGGTAGAAACCACCCCCTCATGCATATGGCCAAAAATCGCCATCAAAGGATCGTAACTATGGTCAAATAAGGTGCCGTTGAATTTCTGAAGATATTGGAGTGCTTTCATCATTCTGTCCGAATGGGACAATGGCACAAGGCCTTCCCCAAAAATCCTGACACCATTGTGATAAAGGTCCAACATTTCCGTTAAATCCTCCCCTTCCATATTTTTGGTCACGGCAGCCTGCACGTGGATGGTGGCAAGAAAATCCTTTGCCCTGCTTTGTATATAGGAAACTTCATTTTTTGATTGTACAGGGGGGAAAGTATTGGGCAGCAAAACGGCTTCCACTATCCCTGCATTTTTAAGACACGCGCCCAGGCTCTCCAGAGTTTCCCTGTGTTCCAATCCAGGCTCACCTGCGAAACACCTGAGGTCAATCCAGCCTTCCGACCCAAGTAAACCCGTACAGTCAATCCGTGTGGCGTCGCCAGTATCGGTATCAGATGACTGTAACTGTATACTTTTACCGTCAAAAACATAATCAGCCGGTTCAAGTATTTCTTTATCTGTGATTATTTTCAGTGATTGGAATATAACGGACATGGAAAATTAATTTGTGCAAAACTGCAATTTAATTCCTAAAAATGGAAATTATCCGGCCCGGCAATATCACTTTTTCCCAATGACCGAACTTATCATAAAAAAGTATCTTCCAAAAAAACGGAAGAGGAATCCCTTCTCTGCACCTAAAACCGGGCGGAAAATGGACGAAATAGGTTCACATTTCCTTTTTCTTATTTACCAAGCAGGTAATAGGGAACGGGGAACGGGGAACCGGACAAAAACTCCCGTGCACTTTTCTTTCCTGTCCGTTATCCACCGAATGTTCAAGGAATCAGGGAACAGGGAAGCGGAGGAAGGCCTCCCGTTTGTTTTTCACTGTTCAGCGTTCACGGAGTGTTCATGAAACCGGGAACAGGGAATGGGGAACAGAACAGGACAGGACAAAAACTTCCATGCACCTTCCTTCCTAGCCGCTATCCACCGAATGTTCAGGAACCCGGGAACGGGGAAGCGGCCAAAAACTCCCGTGCACTTTTCATTCCTGTCCGTTATCCACAGAATGTCCGTGAAACAGGGAACGGGCAACAGGGGAACCGGACGGGATCCCCCCGGAACGCAGAAAGCCCCTTCCCGACAGCTGTCGGGAAGGGGCTCCTTATGAATAATACGGCGGCGGCCTACTCTCCCGGGTGTGACCCCAGTACCATCGGCGCTGCAGGGCTTAAC